>NZ_JAPJEE010000005.1:16987-196462 GCF_030731885.1 Shewanella sp. ULN5 | reverse complement strand
GTGAAATTGGTAGACACGCCAGATTTAGGTTCTGGTGCCGCAAGGTGTGAGAGTTCAAGTCTCTCTTCCCGTACCATCAAATTCTTCTAAAGTACTTCCTTTCGAAATAAAAAATAATTGGGGTATCGCCAAGTGGTAAGGCACCGGGTTTTGATCTCGGCATTCCCAGGTTCGAATCCTGGTACCCCAGCCATTTTTATCTTTATTGTTATTCTCAAATCTTATGATAAACCACATTTGTATAAAACATTTGTGATAATAATTAGCCTTTTCCTGTAGCCTGTAGTCATACTTCTTAGTGACTCTACTTTCTTTTGTAGTATTTTTTGAGCGGTTTATTGCGGATGGAAGATGGCATTTAGATTTAAGGTTCATTGCCGAACCAGAAAGCCCAAATATACCGTTAATACCAACCATGATGCTGTGTAACGAGTGTAAACCTAGACTGACATGAAGATTGAAATAAAAGACATTACTACTGAAACTGTGAGTTGCTCAAATTGCCAGGCATGCTGCTGCCGCTTAGAAGTCATGATTATTTCTGAAACGGGTGTACCTAAGAAATATATCGAGTTTGATAAGTGGGGCGGGGAAACCATGTTACGTTTGTCTGATGGTTGGTGCTCAGCATTAGATAGAGAAACCATGATGTGCACGATTTATGAGAACCGTCCCTGGATTTGCCGAGAATTTGAAATGGGCTCATATGAATGTGTCACCCAAAGGGCTGAGGTGAGTTAATTTTTACTTACCAGCGCGTCATCAAGATAAAAAAATGCCGCTAAGATTAGCGGCATTGTCGTTTTAATGCGTGTTAGTTTAACCCACGACGCTTAAGTAATGCTTCTGTGGTTGGTGCTTGTCCTCTGAAGGATTGGTAAGCTTCCATTGGTGGCACGCTATTGCCTACTTCACGAATCGTTTTACGATACTTCATGCCTATTTCACGGTTTAAGCCGCCTTGTGTTTGTACATAAGCAAAGGCATCAGCAGCTAAAATCTCACTCCACATATAGGCATAGTAACTAGCAGAATAGCCACCAGGGAATGAATGTGCAAAGAAGCTTGATTTATAACGTGGTGGTACCGCAGCAATGTCAACTCCATGCTTTTTGAGTGCAGCGGCTTCAAAGGTTGCAACATCTTGCTGTGGTGCATCAGCTGGCAGTGAGTGCCATTCTAAATCCACCAATGCAGCAGCCATGTATTCCAAGGTGTCGAATCCTTGGTTAAAGCTACGTGAATTCAGTAACTTTTGCAGCAGGGCTTCTGGGATCACTTCGCCGGTTTGGTAATGTTTAGCGTAATTGGCTAACACTTCAGGATGTGCAGCCCAGTCTTCCTCAAATGTTGATGGAAATTCAACAAAATCACGTGATACAGCCGTTCCCGCTAAGCTTGGATATTTCACTTTGGAGAACATACCATGGGTGCCATGACCCATCTCATGGAACATGGTCGTGACTTCATCGTAGCTGACAAATGTCGGTTCACCCTCTGGAGCTTTTTTAATGTTCATGACATTAACAACCACAGGTTTGGTGTCTAGTAATGTCGATTGACCTACGAACGAGCTCATCCATGCGCCACCACGCTTCCCTTCACGGGCAAAGTAGTCGGCATAGAAAATGGCCATTGAACTACCATCAACATCAAACATTTCGTAAGCTTTGACATCTTCATGATAAACAGGCAAATCTGGACGAGGCTTGAGAGTGACGCCATAAAGTTTTTCAAGGGTGAAAAACACCCCATCTTGTAAAACTCGATCAAATTCGAAATACGGTTTAATTGTTTCAGAATCTAAATCAAATTTATCTTGGCGTACCTTTTCTGCATAAAATTCCCAATCCCATGGGGCTAAAGTAAAGTCACCACCGGTTTTGGTGATCATCGCTTGAATATCAGCGGCTTCTTTTTCGGTATTGGCCACAACAGCAGGCACCATAGAACCAAACATGCTGTAAACCGCTTCAGGCGTTTTTGCCATTTGCGGCGCTAATTGATAATCAGCCCAACTTTTAAAACCTAGCAATTTAGCTCGCTCGGCGCGAAGTTGTGCTAAACGTGACACTAATGATGCCGTTTCATTTTCACCACTTAAACCACGGTTAGCTGATGCTAACCAGATACGCTCGCGAAGTTGACGATTTTCAAGTTTGGCTAATACAGGTTGGCGTGTCGTGTTGGTGATATTGATGACGTATTTACCGGCATGACCTTGAACCTCTGCGTCCATTTTTGCAGCTCGTATCTCACTGTCTGATAATCCTGCTAATTCATCAGCAGAATCAACCACCACGGCATTTTGCTTGGTTAATGCTAGTAATCGCTGGCTAAACTCATTGGTTAAAGTGGATTGCTCTTCGTTTAGTAAACGGATCTGTGCTTTTTGTTGGTCGGTTAATTTTGCACCAGCCAACACAAAACGTTGATGATACACCTCAATTAAACGCACTTCTTCGGCGGTTAAATTGAGTAAATCTCGTTGCTGATAAAGGCTGTCAACACGCGAGAATAGTGCACTGTTAAGATGAATGTTATCTGAATGAGCGGCCATAACTGGCGCCATTTCACCTTGGATCTTAAGCAATGTTGGATTGCTATTTGAGCCCGTTAGATTGTAAAAAACTTGCGAAGTACGATTCAGTAATTCACCACTTGTTTCCATCGCAACAATCGTGTTGCTGAAGGTTGGCGCTTCACTATTATTAGCAATATTCAGAATTTGCTGATAATGCTCTTTAATGCCTTGCTCTAATGCGGGTTGAAAATGGGCATCTTTGATAATGCTAAAGTCGGGGGCTTGATACTGTAAAGTGCTGGGTGTTAACAATGGATTTAGCATCTGTACATTTTGAGCGACAGTGGTTTGAGTTGCTGATGTGTCATTTGCGATTGAACAACCTGTCGCCATAAAAGATGCGGCTATTGATACTGCCAGTAATGCCTTGTGCATATGAGTGAACCTTCAATAAATTGTGTCTATTATTTTTGTGCCGACAAGGTAACAATCCAATCTTAAAAGCGTCTTAATCCCATGAGCAAAAGCGATAATGACGAATTTTATCCATAAAAAATGCCGTTTGTAATAATACAAACGGCATTCATAAAACGGGATCAGTAAATGTTTACTGAGCGTGATATTTAGTGGCGGAACATTGCAGAGATAGACTCTTCGTTGCTGACGCGACGAATTGCTTCAGCAAGTACAGCTGACATAGTTAGCTGGGAAACTTTACCGACTTTAAGCATTTCAGGGCTTAACGGTACAGTATCGGTTACGATCACTTCATCAATCACAGAGTTAGCGATATTTTGGGCAGCATTACCAGAGAATACTGGGTGAGTCGCATAAGCAAACACGCGGTTAGCACCGTGTTCTTTTAGCGCTTCAGCGGCTTTACATAAAGTGCCACCCGTATCAATCATGTCGTCAACAATAATACAGTCACGGCCTTGAACATCACCAATGATGTGCATGACTTGAGCAACGTTTGCTTGTGGACGGCGTTTATCGATGATGGCGAGATCAGAATCATCTAATAATTTAGCAACGGCACGTGCACGAACAACACCACCAATGTCTGGTGAAACCACAACCGGGTTATCTAATTTCTTCGCTAACATATCTTCAAGTAACACAGGGCTACCAAATACGTTATCTACAGGCACATCAAAGAAACCTTGAATTTGCTCAGCATGTAAATCACAGGTTAACACGCGGTCAACACCGACACTTGATAAGAAGTCGGCAACCACTTTAGCGGTAATAGGGACACGAGCACTGCGTACACGACGGTCTTGACGAGCGTAACCAAAGTAAGGAATTACAGCGGTAATACGGCCAGCAGAAGCGCGACGTAGCGCATCAACCATTACGATGAGTTCCATTAGGTTATCGTTGGTTGGTGCACAAGTAGATTGGATGATAAATACATCTGCACCACGTACGTTTTCGTTAATTTGAACACTGATTTCACCGTCGCTGAAACGGCCTACAACTGCGTCTCCAAGTTTGCAAAATAAACGGTCGGCAATCTTGGCGGCTAGATTTGGGGTAGCGTTACCAGCAAAGAGCTTGATGTCGGGCACTTTATGAACCTCAGGTGTTTGCTTAAATTAGTGGCTAAATCAATTTTATGTGTTTGCACTCAAAATTGACTCAGAAGAATATTAATCGAGCTTACTTAAACGCGCTAACAGCGGAGAAGTATTGAGCCCTTTTGCGACAAAGCCTTTCATGTCAGCCGGTAATTGCGCTAATACGTCTAATGCTTGTTGCGAATGCTTGAATTCCCCAAACACACATGCGCCTGTTCCGGTCATTCTCGACGGCGCATATTCTACCAGCCAGCTTAAGGCATTGGCAACTTGAGGGTGCTCTTTGATAACTAAATTTTGACAATCATTTGTCCATTTATTGGACATTAATGTGTCCAAGTGAAGCTTTGGTGTACAACGGGGTAAATCGGAATGTTGAAAAATACTGCGAGTACAAACGTGGGTGTCAGGGGTGATCACTAAGTACCAAAGCTCTGGAGGGGTAACGCTTTGAAGTTTCTCACCAACCCCCTCAGCAAAAGCCGCTAACCCATTAATAAATACAGGTACATCAGCACCTAGCGCTAATCCTAGCTCAGCCAGTTTGGCATTCGGCAAGCGAGTATTCCACAGTGCATTAAGTGCGACTAATGTGGTTGCAGCGTCAGATGAGCCGCCACCAAGACCGCCACCCATTGGCAATAATTTATCTAACCAGATGTCTGCACCACCATGATATCCACTGTAATCTTTTAACGATTTTGCAGCCTTAAGAATTAAGTTATCGCTGTCAGGGACAGAATCAGACATATTTGAATGAAGACGAATTTCTGGTGTTTCAGTGATATGAAAATCAAGGTAGTCGCAATGATCGATAAATTGAAACAGAGTTTGCAGCTCGTGGTAACCATCTTCACGTTGGCCAGTTATGTGTAAAAATAAATTTAATTTAGCAGGTGCGGGCCAACTTTTGGACACTGGGAGAGTGGTTTTCAATTTATTATCCTATTGATTCACATTTGGGCTTTTTACTTTGGCGTCTAATGCCTGCCATAAATTGGTTTGGATTCTAATTTGCACATCATTTCGTTCTATTTTTAACAGTCTCGGCACCAAAGCCCCGCTTTGCTGTTGCCAGTTAATAAAACTTACTTTCCAGTCGGATTGGGCATCAGGGCTACTGAATTGCTTAATTTGGCCTGCAGAATTATAGCTGATAACTTTGTCGTGGGCACCAATTCTACCTGTTAGCCACAACGGAATATCATTATAAGGAATGGTGATGCCACTCACCCCTTCGAGCAAAGCTTGGGCGTTATTATCATGGTAGGTTTTACCATCAACATTTAATGTTGCAAGGCCTTGATCATTTTTTAAGGTCAGTACATTGGTCCCCAGTGGTGTAGTTAGGCGCAATTCATTACCCTGAGTATGATGGAACCAATATAAGTTAGTGCTAAACTTGTCGGTTGAAGATTTGAATGCAATCTTGCCCTGAAGCTCCCAGTTACTCGCTTCTTGGGTATTTGCCACGTTAATTGGCTGGTATTCTTGAGTCGGTAACGTGCTACAAGCACTTAACAGCAGTAGAGCAGATGCTATCGCATAATATTGTGATTTAAAAAAACGTTGCAAAAGTGACTCGTATACAAAACAGAGGATGTCTTTATAATACTGCTCATTGGCAAAGTTGTAAAAATGCTTTTGCGATTCAAATTAAGATATTGTTACCAGAAAGAAAAAATTAGACATATATTCGGTTTTGTTAACCCTATTGTGTTTTTAATTGAGCTGATTAAGTAGAATGGCCTAATTAACGATACCGAGAAGAACTTAGAACGAGTCAGATGAGCCTAGTAGCAATCGGGATAAACCATAAAACCGCCACGGTAGATTTGCGTGAGAAAGTCGCTTTTTCGCCAGACAGAATACACGATGCGATGAAAAGCTTGGCCAGCCGTACCTCAACGGGTGAAGCTGTGATCGTGTCTACCTGTAACCGTACCGAACTTTACTGTAATAATGCCAGCGAAGCCGACATTATAGAATGGCTGCAGGATTATCATGGTTTAAGCCATGAAGAATTAATGCCCTGTATTTACGCTTACAAAGAGCAAGTTGCGGTAAAACATTTGATGCGAGTATCGTCAGGATTAGATTCTTTGGTCTTAGGTGAACCGCAAATTCTAGGCCAGGTAAAACAAGCTTTTGCGAAAGCCAAAGAAGCGGGAACAACCGCAATTACCATCGATAGATTATTTCAAAATACTTTTTCAGTGGCTAAAAAAGTCCGTACTGAAACTGAAATCGGCGCTGCAGCGGTATCAGTTGCCTTTGCTGCTGTCAGTATGGCCAAACACATTTTCTCTAGTTTAAGTCGCACAAAAGTGCTGTTGATTGGTGCGGGTGAGACGATTGAACTCGTAGCAAAACACCTAAAAGACAATGACGTGGCATCAATTGTTGTGGCTAATCGCACTATCGAACGTGCACAAGCCATGTGTGAAGAGTTCAATGCGACAGCAATTACCCTACAGCAAATTCCAGATTACCTTGCTAAGGCTGATATTGTGATATCCTCTACCGCCAGTCCATTACCTATTTTAGGTAAAGGCATGGTCGAAAAGGCACTAAAACAACGTCGTCATCAACCTATGTTGCTTGTTGATATTGCCGTGCCAAGAGATATTGAAGCGGAAGTCGGTGAGTTAGACGACGCTTTCCTTTATACTGTGGACGATTTACATAGTATCATTGAACAGAACATGGCTTCCCGAAAGGAAGCGGCCGAGCAAGCTGAATTAATCACTGAAGAACAATCCCATGTATTTATGGAATGGGTTCGCTCTTTAGAGTCTGTTGACAGTATTCGTGAGTATCGCAGCCAAAGTGTGGCAATTAAAGACGAGTTAGTTGAACGTGCCTTGAACAAATTGGCTCAAGGTGGCGATGGCGAGCAAGTATTATTGGAATTAGCGAACAGATTAACCAATCGCCTGATCCACGCACCCACACAAGCACTTACGGCAGCAAGCCGTCAAGGCGATCTGAATACGTTAGGACAATTAAGAATAGCGCTCGGACTCGATAAAAATTAAGGTTAGCGAGCTAAATGAAAGAATCCGTTATCCGCAAGCTTGAAGGCTTGCTTGAGCGAAATGAAGAAGTATTGGCTTTATTATCTGATGCTGGCGTTATCGCCGATCAAGAGCGTTTTCGCGCACTATCAAAAGAATATTCTCAACTTGAAGATGTCGTAAAGGGTTTCAAAGATTTTCAACAGGCCCAAGTAGATTTAGAGTCTGCAAAAGAAATGCTTGAAGAAGATGACGCAGAAATGCGTGAAATGGCCCAAGAAGAAATCAAACAAGCTAAAGTTGAATTAGCCCGTTTAGAAGATGAATTGCAAATTCTGTTACTGCCAAAAGATCCAAACGATGATACCAATGCATTCATGGAAATTCGTGCGGGTGCTGGTGGTGATGAAGCCGCTATTTTTGCTGGCGATTTATATCGTATGTACAGCAAGTATGCTGAAGCAAACCGCTGGCAGATGGAAGTCATGAGCGTCAACGAAGGCGAACACGGCGGCTTTAAAGAGATTATTGTTAAAGTGAGTGGCGAAAGCGTTTATGGCCGCTTGAAGTATGAGTCAGGTGGACACCGCGTTCAGCGCGTACCTGAAACAGAATCTCAAGGTCGGGTGCATACTTCAGCCTGTACTGTGGTTGTTATGCACGAAGTACCTGAAGCTGAAGCGATTTCAATTAATCCAGCCGATTTAAAAGTCGATACTTTCCGCGCATCAGGTGCCGGTGGGCAGCACGTTAACAAAACTGACTCAGCTATTCGTATTACCCATATTCCATCGGGTATTATTGTTGAATGTCAGGATCAACGTTCGCAGCACAAAAACCGCGCCCAGGCGATGAGTGTTTTGGCTGCTCGCATTCAAGCCGTTGAAGATGAAAAACGTCGCAGTGAAGAAGAGTCTACTCGTCGCAGTCTAGTGGCAAGTGGCGATCGCTCTGAGCGTATTAGAACTTACAATTATCCACAAGGTCGAGTCAGTGATCATCGCATCAACTTAACACTTTATCGCTTAGGTGAAGTGATGGAAGGTGATTTGAATGCTTTGTTAGATCCCATTATGCAAGAGCATCAAGCGGACTTACTTGCAGCCTTGTCTGGCGACTAAGGACATCTCTTGCCCCAGTCATCCTATTCCACAATAGTTGAAGCCCAACAATGGGCTTTTTCACAACTGGCCTCAACCTCTGAATCTGCTCATGTGGATGCAGAGGCATTGCTGGTTCATTGCCTCAATAAATCACGTAGTTTTTTATATACTTGGCCTGAAAAGACATTGACGGTCGAGCAATTTAAAAACTTTCAGCAAATGATCAAAAAACGCCAACAAGGTATGCCAGTTGCGCATATTATCGGCGAGCGTGAATTTTGGTCGTTACCTTTTATTGTTAATGAGTCGACACTCATTCCGCGCCCAGATACTGAAATTTTAGTTGAAACCGCCCTCAATCTTGATGTGCGATTTAATGCTAGAGTGTTGGACTTAGGCACAGGTACTGGTGCTATTGCATTATCTCTTGCCCATGAAAATCCTAAATGGCGCATTACCGCGATAGATAAAGTTCCTGAGGCGGTAGCGCTAGCCAAAGCAAACCGCGCAAATTTGAATCTTGAACAAGTCGAGATTTTACAATCTGATTGGTTTAGTGCTGTCAAAGATAGAGACTTTGATTTGATTGTCTCTAATCCGCCTTATATTGACGAGCAAGATGAACATTTACACATGGGCGATGTTCGCTTTGAACCACAAAGTGCATTAACGGCTGCCGATGAGGGTTATGCCGATCTTTATCATATTGCTGATAAAGCCCGTGAGCATTTATTGCCTGGTGGTTTTTTATTGCTTGAACATGGTTACCAGCAAGCGATAAAGGTGAGACAAAAATTGATTGATTTAGGTTACAAAGATGTCGCGACAGTGCGTGATTTTGGCAGTAACGATCGCTGCACTATAGGTACATGGACTGATTAGTGATCGTACCCAATGCTATTGGAAAGCGGTTAGTTTATCGAGTAAACTAGCCGCTATTTTATTTATGCCTAACTGAGAACACAATAATGGAAACATTTTACAGTTTATATCCGGCGGTAAAACATACACATTTAATGTTTATTGCTTTGAGCGTTGCGTTTTTTATTTTGCGCTTTGTACTGCATATTCGTCAATCACCGCTTATGGATAGAAAGTTTCTTAAAGTGGCACCGCATGTAATTGATACTTTCTTATTAGTGTCAGGCTTTACACTTTGCTTTATGATCAAGCAGTATCCGTTTGTGGATCCATGGATGACCGAAAAAATCATCTGTGTTGTGGCATATATTGTATTAGGGATCATGGCACTTAAATCTAACCGAAATAAACTGTTCAAGTTTTTCGCCTTTATTGGTGCAATCGGTTGGTTAGTGTTAGCGGCCAAGCTGGCTCATTTTAAACAAGTCGTATTAATGGGTTAATTGATTTTTAATGGCAAAACTTCAACTTGATGATGCAGTTTCTATACCTGAAACTGCATTTGAGCTTTCTGAACATTTAGGTTTTTCTCGCGCACAACCGGCCTTATGGGCATGGTATGAAATTGCAGGCTCAGTATTGAGCCATTATGTAGTCGATCAAAATGCGCGCTTACAAAGACTATTTAATTGGTTTTATAATGATTTAGGCTTTCAAGCACGGGATGATTACTTCAGCGTGGAAGCGGCTGATCTGTGTTATTGCGTGTTAAAAAGACAGGGTAATAGTACTACGCTTGCCACTTTATTGGTGCTGTTAGCAAAGCAGCTAGATTTACCTTTAGATGCCGTATTACTGCCAGGGCAAACGGTGTTGCGTAGCTTATTGAATGATAAAATCAGTTACTTTGATCCATTAACAGGTAAAGAGCTAAGTCGACATCAATTACACTCTTTAGTGCGTGGCGAGCTTGGTAATGCGGCGAAATTGAAGCCGAGCCATATTAAGCCTGCCACGTTAAAGCGTTTAATTAGCCGTATGCTTCATGAATTAAAAGCAGGTTGTATTGTTAGCCAAAAATATGAGCAGGCAATGGAATGCTGTAATTTATTGTTGCAATGGCATCCTGACGATGTGCACCTTAATCGGGAACGTGCTTTTATTGCTCAGCAATTAGGCTGTATAAAAGTGGCTATGTCAGATCTGCAGCATTTTATTGATAATAGTCCGCATGATCCTGTCATTGAATTGGTTAAAATGCAGTTAAAGGAACTTAGCCAACATTCACAAATTTATCATTAACAAATCAGGCTCTTTTGAGCCTGATTTGTTATGATATCCTCCTTTTAATATACAGAGGTACCAATACCTGTATTTAAAAAGGACGTGGTTTTAGCATGTCACTCTTTTATCATTTGGTGTTTGCAATTTGTTGTCAGCATCTCGCCTTGATAAAAGTGTGGTAAAGCCACATACAGTTAAGTATGAAGCCAGTTTACAATAGAATATCAACTGACTTTATTGGCTAAATAATCTTATTTCACCCATATGGTGATTATTGTTTAGTCATTAGAATAAAAATAAACAGTAAAAAAATAATAAAATAATTTAAGCGAAAATCGCTTTTACACTGCATTTGCAAGGGAGAGAATTGCATGACGACGTCTGCACTGGTCACGAATGACGCCACCGCACTGGGTTTGCTCGCTGCCATTTTGGGTTTTGTATTTTACACTAGTTCTTCGCCACATCCTTTTTGGCAAAAATTCTATAAGTTTATACCTGCACTGTTATTGTGCTACTTCTTGCCCTCGCTACTGAATACATTTGGGGTTGTTGACGGTCATGCATCGCATTTGTATTTTGTTGCATCGCGCTATCTTTTACCTGCATGCTTAGTGCTACTAATTCTCAGCGTTGATTTAAAGGCTATTTTAGGTCTGGGGCCTAAAGCCGTCATCATGTTTTTAACTGGTACTGTCGGTATTGTTATTGGTGGGCCGATTGCTTTGTTACTGGTTTCATTTATCGACCCTACGCTAATTGGTAACAATGGCCCAGACGCGGTTTGGCGGGGAATGACAACACTTGCGGGTAGCTGGATTGGTGGTGGAGCTAACCAAGCTGCTATGAAAGAAATTTATGATGTTGGCGGTGAAATATTTTCTGTGATGGTGACTGTTGATGTGATTGTCGCCAATATTTGGATGGCAGTGCTATTATTTATGGCATCTAAAGCCAAAGAGATTGATGCTAAAACGGGCGCAGATACCCGTGCCATTGAAGTGCTTAAAGCTAAGGTTGAAAAGTATCAGGCAGAAAATGCTCGCATTCCTAGTCAACGCGATTTAATGATGATCGTTGCTGTTGGTTTTAGTATTACCGGTTTTGCCCATTTGGCTGCTGACTTTTTAGGGCCGTTCTTTGAAACCAATTATCCATGGACTGCAGATTACAGTTTAACGTCAAAGTTTTTTTGGTTAGTGGTGATAGTGACGACAGTCGGCTTAGCTATGTCATTTAGCCCTGTGAGGCACTTAGAAGCAGCAGGCGCATCTAAAGTGGCAACAGCATTTTTATACATCTTAGTTGCGACTATTGGTTTACATATGGATGTGACTAAAATAATGGATACCCCCATTTACTTTTTAGTGGGTATTGTATGGATGCTGGTACACGCAGGATTTATGCTCTTAGTCGCTAAATTAATTAAAGCGCCATTGTTTTATATGGCGGTAGGCAGTCAAGCTAACGTTGGTGGTGCAGCTTCTGCGCCGGTCGTGGCTGCAGCATTCCATCCAGCTCTCGCCCCGGTTGGGGTATTACTGGCAGTATTAGGTTATGCATTAGGTACTTACATGGCTTGGCTATGTGGTCAGTTTTTACAAATTATTGGCGCGTAATTCGCTAAGAAGGTTAAATGAATCAGAAAATCATTGAATTAGCTAATGGCATTGAAGTTGCCAACGATAAACCCTTTGTTTTATTTGGTGGCATGAATGTGCTTGAATCGCGTGACTTAGCCATGTCGATAGCTGAACACTATGTTGAAGTGACCCAAAAATTGGGTATTCCATATGTGTTTAAAGCTTCTTTTGATAAAGCGAATCGTTCATCCGTTCATTCATATCGTGGCCCAGGTATGGAAGAAGGTTTGAAAATTTTTGAAGAAATTAAGCGCACCTTCAATGTCCCTATCATTACCGATGTGCATGAAGTGTATCAATGTAAACCTGTTGCCGAAGTGGTTGATGTGATCCAGTTACCAGCATTTCTAGCTCGTCAAACTGACTTAGTGGTTGCTATGGCAGAGACTGGCGCCATTATTAATGTGAAAAAACCGCAGTTTTTAGCACCACATGAAATGCGTCATATCGTTAAAAAGTTTAACGAAGCGGGTAATGATAATATTTTACTTTGTGAACGTGGCAGTTGCTTTGGTTATAATAACTTAGTTGTTGATATGCTGGGTATGGACGAAATGAAGCAATCTGGTTATCCGGTGATATTTGATGCAACGCATGCGCTGCAGCGTCCCGGTGGCAGAACCGATTCAGCTGGCGGGCGTCGTGCTCAAGCGACAGAACTGGCCAGAAGTGGTATGGCGTTAGGTATTGCGGGATTATTTATCGAGGCGCATCCTGATCCTGACAACGCTAAATGCGATGGTCCATGTGCTTTACCATTACATCAATTAGAAAATTATCTCTCTCAAATGAAAGCGGTTGATGATTTAGTTAAATCGTTTGATTATATCGATACCAGTAAGTAATCTACATATCTAAAGCCCTGAACATTCAGGGCTTTTTTATAGATAAATGCACAAGGACGAATAGGTAATGTGGATAGCTTTTACGGTACTTGCCGCTTTTATGCAGGCTTGGCGCAATGCATTTCAAAGCCAATTAAGCCAAGAGGTTAACATTGCTGGTGTCACATTGGCCCGCTTTATCTGGGCTGGTCCTATAGCGCTTTTTTATCTATTCAGTTTGTATCAGTGGCAACCCACTGAGATCCCCTATTTTAATTTCTCTTTTTGTCTATTTGTGATTGGTGCATCTTTGATGCAAATCTTGGCCACAGGTTTGATGGTTAAACTGTTTAAAATGCAAAATTTTGCGGTCGGGGCAGGGCTGGCAAAAAGTGAGGCATTGGTCGCGGCAATTTTAGGCGTGTTGTTCTTTGGCACCCAGTTGACTTTACTCGGTTGGTTGGGCGTGGTTATAGGCGGTATCGCCATTATGCTATTAAGTGCTAAGCAAGGCTTTAAGCAGTTATCCATCAAAACAGTATTACTTGGTTTAGCCTGTGGTAGCGCTTTTGCGTTGACGTCGCTGTGGGTACGAGAAGCTAGCTTACAACTTGATGCGCCTTTCCCTCATGGTGCTGCTTGGGTATTGTTGGCGGTGATCAGCTTGCAAACGCTTTTACTGGTTGGATATTTGTTGGTTTATGACAAACTGACGTTAACTGATTTATTTAAACGGCCTAAATTAACTTTACTGATCAGTATAACCAGTTGTATTGGCTCAATAGGTTGGTTTACGGCAATGTCTTTACAGGCTGTACCCTATGTAAAAACACTTGGGCAAATAGAGGTGTTCTTCATGATGTTGATCGCCAGTTTTTGGCTTAAGCAAAAGGTGAAAGTGAACGATATGCTGGGGTTACTGCTGATTGCCGTTGCGGCAATTTTAGTCATGTGGAATTAGCTTTATTGCTGATATTTTGTTTCAAGGCTTTTTATACGCTGTAAATTAAGAGTATTGGCCGGCACATTAATATTATGGTGCGTACCTCGAGCGACAATGTAACCGCTAATATAGTCAATTTCAGTTTGACGCTGATGATAAATGTCTTGGTACATTGAAGACAGATTATTACTGGTTAGCGTTATCACTTGATAAACAAGTTCATGGCAAGCAAGATCATCAAGTTCAACATTATCGGCTTTAGCGACGATAATGCATTCTGTAATAATCTGCGTAATTTCGGCTTTATATTCATCATTTGCTAATTGACCATTTTTGCACTGATAAAATGCGGTTAGTGGGTTAATGGCGCAATTTATGACGAGTTTTTGCCATAAAGCACTAAGAATATGATCATGCCAACTGGCATTAGGGATCGCCTCTAAAATAGCTTCTTTAAGTGGTTGTTTAAGTGCTAATCCTGAATAATGACCTAGGGTTGTTTGCCCTATACCAGTATGAGTAATTTGCCATTTAGCCGAGCGAAGAGCCCCTTGAGAGGTTGTTGCTAAACTTAACCCCATTTGCGGATAATCTGATAGTTTTCGGGCTAAAGAGATATGAGGCCCCATGCCGTTGTGTAATAAGATAATATGGCAGTTTTGTGCCAGCGTTGGTAGTAAGGCATCGATCAGATCATCAACTTGATAGGCTTTTACGCACACAATAATTACATCAAGTTTTTTGATTTTAGGGGTGTGTTGCCCAAGTACCGTAATCATTTTGTGCTGAACAGCATGATTTATATTGGTAAAAAATAAGGTTTGCTGCTGCGATTCGGATTCGCGGCAAATTAATTGTACCGAGAGTTTATTCGGTAGGGGTGATGTACTTGTTGATAATTGCTGGAATATTAATTGCCCAATAGCACCAGCACCAACGACGCCAATTCTATGTTTTGTCATCAGAATTGGGCCGATTACTTAGGGTGACTAGACTTAGCTTTAAGCTTTTTATATTGCACAAAGCTGAAGTTAAGTAGGTAAAACAACACTATTCCTGCTAAATCAGCGATAACATCACCAATTGAAGCACTGCGATAAGGTAATCTGGATTGAACAATTTCAATTAACATGGCATAGCCAGCCAATACCCCGAACAAATAATACCATTTGGGTTTAAATGCATAATGCGCCAGGAATGCTAAGCCGAAGAAACTACCTAAATGGCCAACTTTATCCATATGTTGGAACGTTTGCGGATAATTAGGTTTTGAGAAAACTAAGTAACTGGTTACTACAACCGCTACCAGTAACGCTAGCTTAAAAAAGTTCCGATAATTGATCACAAGTGTTACATCTGCCTTGAGGCTTAGCAAAAATTTGCCCCATCATAAGAAAACTCGTGCTTAAAGTCATCTATATTCCGTGTCTATCTCGCCTAAAAGCCCATTATTGCGTTAAAATAGATTAAATTTTCCCAGTTTTAGTTAAGGTTTCTTATGCCATCAATGGATATTGTGTCTGAAGTTAAAAAAGAAGAAGTGCGCAACGCAGTCGATAATACTAAACGTGAATTAGACACGCGCTTTGATTTTCGAGGCAAGAATGCCAATGTTGAGCTTAAAGATTTAGTGGTTACATTATCTGCTGAAGACGACTTTCAGTGTAATCAGTTAGTTGACATGTTACGCATGCAATTAAGCAAACGCGATGTTGATCCCGCCTCAATGGAGGTGGATGAAAAAGCGGTTCACAGTGGTAAAACTTTTTCCTTAAAAGTGAAATTTAAAGAAGGTATTGAAGCATTAACTGCTAAAAAATTGGTTAAGCTGATTAAAGATAGCAAATTAAAGGTACAGGCAGCCATTCAGGGTGACAGTATTCGAGTCACTGGTAAGAAGCGTGATGATCTGCAAGCTGTTATGCGTATCGCCCGAGAATCTGAATTAGACCAACCTTTCCAGTTTAATAACTTTAAAGACTAGCGGCTGTTGATCTTTTTCGGTGAAATATTGTACGAGATAAAACGAATTAAGCATGCCGAGTGGAGTGCAGCCTTGCATACTAAGCAAAATTCACTCAACACAGTTTAATTCGTTTTAGCTGAATCCCTCAGACGGCGTCTGTGGCATTTATTACGGCGTTATAGACATATCAAGAAGAATAATTGCATTGCAAAGCCTCAGCCTTGTATAAATGGTCAATAATTTGCTGTCAAAACGAGCTTGAAAGGTCAATAGACCCTAACCTGTGCGTTAAACAAAAAAACCGACCATTAATGTGTCGGTTTTTATGTTCTAGCGTTCAATAATAAAAGGCTGCTTTATAATCATTAAGTCAGCTTTTCGCTTGCCAATAGCGGATTCACGTTAGATTGTATCTTCATAAAGCCGAGTCATAAATTTCACTAAAATTGTGGCGTTTACACCGTATTATTTCTTATCTGACTTCTGCTCATTTTCAGCTTCATTTTCTGCTTCAGTTTTAGCTTTAGCTTCAATGCGTTGTTCTTCTATGATGTTGGCTCTATTAAGTAAGCTTATCAATAACAATACCGGAAAGCCGATAAAACTGGCTGCGATAAAAAAGTTTACATAACCAAATGCATTAACGTACTCCCCTGAAAACCCAGCAATAAATTTGGGGAATAAAATCATAATTGACGACAATAACGCATATTGAGTTGCGCTATAACCGCTGCTGGTTAATTTTGATAAATAGGCAATAAAGGCTGCAGTTGCAATGCCGGCACTAAAATTGTCGACCGAAATAGCAAAGGTCAAAAATGATACGTTGTAACCAATGTGGGCTTGCCACGCAAACAATAAATTGGTTAACGCAACTAACAAGGCTCCTAAAAATAGAATCCGCATCGTGCCGTATTTCATTACTAAAATGCCACCCGCACCCGCTCCGAGCAAGGTCATGATTAAACCGTATACTTTGCTTAAAAAAGCGATTTCTTCTTTGCTAAAACCCATATCCACATAAAACACATTGGCCATAACGCCCATGACAATATCGGAGATTCGGTAGCAGGAGATCAGTAACAATATCAAAATGGCGGTTTTGCCATAACGCCTAAAAAAGTCACTGAATGGCAACACACTGGCACTGTAAAACCATGCAAAAGCCTTAGCGACTTTATCAGGATAACGCTCAGAAAAGTGCAATTGTAGCAAGCGCTCTTCTTCATCGGCTTCTTTAGTATCAACAAGCGGCTCTTTGGCAAACAATGTTGTTATCAGACCGACTCCCATTAACAACGCCATGATCAAATACGCAGTTTGCCAAGATTCAAGATTGTATCCTTGATTATCTGGCGATACCCAAGCAGCAATAGTTAGTGCGCCTGCGGTGGCGACGATCATGGCACTGCGATAACCAACCTGATAAGCGGCTGCCAATGCAGCTTGCATTTTTTCTGGGGCTGACTCGATTCTAAATGCATCAATAACAATATCTTGGGTAGCAGAAGCAAAAGCTAATAGCAGGGCACAAAGGGCAAGTCGTTCTAGATCCTCTAAAGGATCACTCATCGACATGCCTATGATCGAGCCAATTAAGCACAGTTGGGCGAAGATCATCCATCCTCGACGCCTGCCAAAAAAAGCCGTGAATATGGGTAACGACATGCGATCAACTAACGGCGACCAAGCCCATTTGAAGGCATATGTTAGTGCTATCCAGCTAAAGTAGCCAATGGCAGCCCTATCAACACCAGCCTCTCTTAACCAAAAGCTTAAGGTTGAAAAAACCAGCATTAACGGTAAGCCCGCTGAAAAGCCAAGCAATAATAAAATAAGTACCCGTTTATGATAATAAACAGCAACTAGGTCACGACAACGACTTAATATATCCGACATGAATTCAAGGCTAAAGAGGCAATAGGGCTAGCTTACGGGGTGTGATTGAATGGTTCAAGCCATTGATTATTAATTTAGCTTAAATCAATGGCTCGTTGTTGAGAGTGAGTATCAAAAGTGGTGTGTTGTTATTATAACCGAACCCAAATGGCTAGGGCCGAATACCGACACAACTTTGTGGAAACGTACCGCCAATATTGATGTAATCGCAACATTCATCCACTTGGCTGCGTAGCAATTGATTACCACGAAGTGCCCAATCAGGCCATTTGTCGAAGCAATGTAATAAATACCAAAATACGGTTTCAGTGTCAGTTTGTGGGCATTCCATCGCAGGGGAAATCTCTGTTAAGTGTTGCCACTCTTCAAGAACATCCCACATGTAAAGTTGAATTTCTTTATATTCTAGTTGGTTATCTAAGAAGGCTTTACCGTAAAAAGCCAGTTGTGGTGCTTTAGTTTCAATAAAATCGTTAGCTGTCATATGAACGTCCTTGAAATGAATGCGTGTAGGAAACAGCATGTAAACTACCTTTAGAGTATAGACGTAAAAGTGTAAATCGATAAGCAAGGACTGAAAAATTAATCTTTGTTAAAATTAAGTAGATTAACGAATTAATTTAATAGGTTACAGATGGAAAATAGATTTAAAGCGGTGATAGCAATAAAAATAACAATAAAGAAAGTAAGGTTTTTGTCGATAGCGCATTTTTCGGAATAGGAATGCGCTATCGAGTGACATAAAGCGGATCAATTTTAGTGAAATAATGACTATCGAGCTAATGATTTAACGTGCTAACAATGTCGCTTTATTTAAAATAACCTGATTAACAGGAACATCAGGCCAGTTTAAGGTTTTATTATGCGCCGTTGGTACTAAAGATATGGCTTCTAATACATCCATTCCTTCCACTACCTCACCAAATACCGCATATCCCCAGCGACGTTTTGACGGATCCAGTTTTTTATTGTCACCAACATTGAAATAAAATTGACGAGTGGCTGAGTGCGGGTCGTTATCGCGTGCCATCGCAATTGTACCTAATCCATTAGATAAACCATTTCCAGACTCATTAACAACAGGATCAGTGGAAGGAAGCTCTGCTAATGCAGGCGTTAATCCACCACCTTGTACGACAAACTCAGCAATCACGCGGTGAAAAATGGTGTTGTTATACTCACCTTTTACCACATAAGTCAGAAAGTTATCCACTGTTCTGGGAGCTCTAGTACGGTCTAGTTCTACAACAATTTTACCCATAGAGGTGTCAAATGCGACTTTGGGATAAAGCGTATCGGGTTGAATATCAACGGCGGCTTGAGCATGACTCATGCTGATAAGCACAATTACGACAACTGCGATAATGGCATTTAATCTAGCAAACATGGGTATTCCTTTTCTTATATGTGATGTCAGCGTTTATCTATTGAATGTTTATCCGTTAATTATTTAAGAACTGATGCAGTTCATCATCATTTAGAATTTCTGTGGTTAATTTATCGATTAATTTGTTAATGTCTAATTCGAGTGTGGCGAAGTCAGGACTAAATGCACCTTTGAGATAGCCATTTCCACTAAAGCTTTTGGTAAATTCTTGACGTAAATTAGTCGCCTTCACATTAATAACCAGACGCGTTTTAGCCTCGTAATTCATCGTGTTATCCGTTACATCTGTCAGTAAATATTCCAGCTGGAATTGCACTTGCTTACTTGCCGCGGGATCTATTACATAACCCGCTTTTCGCATGCCAGCACGAAACAAAGCATCAAGTTGCACTCGAACAGGTTCACTGGCACTGACTAATCTAGGTGGCTTTGGCGCTTGATCAAATTGAACAATAAAGTTTTTTGAGCGAGTATCAACCATTTCAAAACTGATAGCCGTGTCATTGTTGGTATGCAAACTTACTGCGCCCAGAGTGGGATTTAATGCAATGTGAGTGGGCTCGTTGCTGGCACAAGCGCTTAATAGCAGAATGCTCAATACAGTTAGAATTATTTTTTTCATGGTGAGTTTAAAAATCATTGTGTTAACAAATACAGATGCGTAAAGGATACCAGAAATCTTGCTTTTTAACAGGGTTGGAATTGTCTTGGGTTGGCTTTATGTTGATTGACAATCGGCATTGTTCAGGTCAAGTTAACAGCAATAATGATGTTAATGGTATGGATGTATTATGCAGCTTGTGCAACCGCAACTGGCTCCAGCAAATTTAATCGGCCCTGATGGCCAACCTACTTTTGGTTTATTTGATGGCAGCGTTGAAAATCTCAATGTAAAGGCGTTTAAGTACCATAACGAAATGGACAAACCTGCATCGGTAATGGCAAAGCATTTTGATTTTAAACAGTTTCAATTTGTGAGTATTGTTACTCAACGGTATATTTTAGGCTTGGCAATCGCGGATATTCGTTATGCTGCGTCGAGCTTTTGTTATCTTTATGACATTAAATCGAATCGTTTAGTGCAGTCTGAGTGGTTAAGACCATTTGGCTTAGGTTGCCGGTTAAGTGCATCGCCTCAAAATGGGATAGCTAGGGTTGGCAGTAAGCTGCATCATTTCCAGTTTGAAATTAAAGAGGGTCATTGGCACGTCAATATTATGCTAACTAATATTCAAGCCAAACTGACCTTGTCTGCTCCGCCATTGAGTTTACCGCTGAGCTTATCAACTCCAACGGGTTATAACGGCTGGACCTATACCCAAAAACACAATGCACTAACAGTTGCTGGTGAGCTGACCATTTTTAGTGAGCCACAACCATTACAACATGCTTTGGCAAGTTATGATTTTTCAGCAGGTTATATGCGGGCGAAAACGGCCTGGCGCTGGGCTTCGATAAGCGCTATGACGCCGCAAGGTACTATAGGATTAAACTTAGCGGCAGGTGTAAATGAAACTGGAAATACTGAAAATGTGATGTGGGTGAATGGTCAACGGCATTTTTTAGGGGCTGCTAACTTTATGTTTAATCGTCATATTAGTGATGATTTTTGGCAAATAACCACAAATGATGGCCAAGTTGATTTAACCTTTAGATCACTTAATTGCCGTAAAGAAAAATTAAACCTTGGATTTATAAAAAATAACTTCCGCCAATATATCGGGTATTACAGCGGTGTGTTGACTGATAATAACGGTAAAAGATATCAATTGCATAATCAACTCGGATTAGCGGAAGACCATTTTGCAAAATGGTAATGAAGTTTTACTTTACGGATGATGAACGGAACACTAAATGAATTTTGATTGGCTGATATCTCACCCTGAAGTGCTGTTGTTAGTGCTTGCTCCGCTATTTTTTGTGTGTATTTTGCTTGAATGGCTTGTTCGAAATCGTTTACCTGCCAGCGCGCAATACCATGGCGTTGAAGTAATGTGTAACTTTGCACTTGCGGCAATGCATCAACTTGCCGACCTGCTTAGCGGATTATTGATTGCCAAGCTGTATTTGTGGCTGTTTGATTGGCGCTTGTTTGATATACAAATGACATTGGTGAGTTTTATCGTTTTGCTAATAGCACAAGATTTTTGTTATTACTGGTTTCACCGTGCAAGTCATCGCATTCGCTGGATGTGGGCAGCACATGTTGTGCATCACAGCTCAGAAACCATGAATTTCAGCACTGCGTTTAGACAAAGTCTAATGTATCCATTAGCGGGTATGTGGCTATTTTGGTTGCCACTTGTCATTATAGGCTTCGACCCTAACTGGGTTGTGTTTGCGGTATTGCTTAATTTAGGTTTGCAATTTTTTGTGCATACTCAAGCCGTTAAGTCATTAGGTGTTATTGAGTACATTTTTAATACCCCGTCTCATCATAGGGTGCACCATGGGCGTAATCCGCAGTATATTGATAAAAATTACGCTGGTGTGTTAATCATTTGGGATAAGATATTTGGCACATTTGAGCCAGAAGTTGCCACGGTTGAATATGGCATCACTAAACCTGTTAATAGCCTGAACCCTATCACAGTAACATTCGCAGAATGGCGAGATTTACTGACTGACCTTAAAGATCCTAAATTAAGTGGAAGGCAAAAAGTTAAGCTGTTGTTTTCACCGCCGCAAACTGCTCGCTCACTTGAAAATGAACCTGCTGATAGAGAGCAACAGGGATAGCGTTTACAGGCGAAAGAGTGAATTACTCGGTCGCTTATTGCTTAATAGCCTGCAAAATAACGAACTTATCGTTTGATGCTATAGTGGTGCAATTTTTAAAAATACGTTTTATTTTAACGTGATAGGCTAAATGGCGATTACCTACTATGTGTAACACGCCGCCTGTTGACAGTTTGCGATATGCATCTAAGAACATCTGCCAGGCAATATGATCTGTTATGGCTTCACCTTGATGGAAAGGAGGATTGCACAACACTAGGTCGGGAGTATCATCACCAAGATTGGTTAAGCAATCATCCCAGTGAAACTCAGCTTTTGCTTGAAGTTGATTTGCATGATAGTTAATCCGACTTGATTCTACCGCCATTTCTGAGTCATCAACAAAGTGGATAGTTGCATTAGGGTGTAACTGCGCAGCACGTAAACCCAAAATGCCATTACCACAGCCTAAATCAACGATATTACGGTATTCACCTTTTGGCATATTATCTAACATAAATCGCGCGCCAATATCGAGCTTGTTAGCCGCAAACACGTTAGTAAGGTTTTCAATCGTTAAGTTTAACTCATCTACATTCCAGCTTACCTTTTTAGGTAATTCACGCTCAAACCCATCACTAATACAGGTAATAATACGCGTTTTCTTCCAGGTTAAACTTGCAGACGCTGGCCCTAAATTTTTGGTAATCAACTCAATAATTGTTTTGTTAATTGATTTGGCTTTAGCGCTAATTAACACTTGTACGCCCTTTGGCAATACATGTGACAGGCGCTGTAATTGATGGGCGAAGTAACTTAAGTTTTTAGGTAACTTCATTAACACCAGTTGAATATTGCTCGGCAGTAATTCTCGGCTATTAAAGTTGTTGATATGGGCATTACTGAGTTGGTTAGCGAGTAAGTTTTGTTGCGCACCTAACAAACTGGTTTTTGCGTCTGTTTCAACCATTAACGGCCAATTTGGATTGATTGCAGTTAATGCACACTGAAGGGCACCGAAGCTGTCATTAATAATCGCAGTATTGACAGGTTCTAGCTGCTGCTCAAGCAGATGTTTCACAAGGTGCTCGTCGCCAGCATCCCATGCCTGCAGATTAGATTCTTGCTGTTTAGGGTAACGAAATAGTGAAAGTACGATACCTTGGCAGGAGAATTGGCTAGCAGTCATAAATTTACCCAGAAGTTTATAGCATTAAAGCCGCTAATTATCTCAGTTCAAGCGTAAGATTGAAATCAATTAATGCCATCTTAAAGTGATATGCTGACAGTTAAGTTTCAAGTTAACCTAGTTAGTTAAGCGTATTTTCGCGGTTAAATGCTAGCGCTCATTTTATTCAAGCTACGAGCCTACTTTATTGTTTACGCCAAAATATCTTAAGCTGATTACGATATTCTTGGCAGCGAATGGATAGTGAGGTTACTTTTCTAATATTGTGTCATAAGGCAAACCTCATGCAACCAAGCCTTGCAATGGGGCGTGTGCTTACAGAGGTTAGCCATTAATAAAATAGGCTTAGATGTAAAACTGATAATCAACGGATACTGATATGACTATTTGCTAGTCTATGTAAATTGTGCGTAAGATAAACAGATTAATACAGATTAAACAAAGGATTGATATGAAAGGTGCTGGTGGAACTTCAGGTGGAATAGGATCATTTTTTATTGGTTTGGTTATGATGTGTGGTGGTTTTTATATGCTGTTAAAAGCGATAAAGGTCACTAGTTCATTTGGTTTTAGTCATAGCCTTTATAGTGTTGGCGGCATGAACCTAACAAGTGGGATGATTATGATCCCGTTTATGTTTGGTATTGGGCTGATGTTTTATAATGCGAAAAATATTTTTGGTTGGATTCTTACTTTTGGCTCTTTAGTTGGGCTTGTTTTTGGCGTTATAAGCTCAATTAATTTTCGGTTTACTCATATGAGTGCATTCGACTTGATCGTTATTTTAGTCTTGAGTGTGGGCGGTTTAGGGATATTTTTACGCTCGTTAAAAGCAATCGATAAGAACTTGCCAGGTTAACAAACACATTATTTGGTCGTTAATTCAATAAGCAGCGGTTGCATAGCTTTACTCAATGAGGGCTATTGATAATACATCCACAATAAGGTGTTTTGTTGTTACTATCTGGTTAACTTAGTTTTTAGCGGATTATTAAATTGACTCTTATCACCACGAAGGCACAGTCGGTTGACGCTTCGTCGCACACTTCATCCTATCGCGTTCTCCCTTGGATTATGAGTTTCCTGCGCCCTTATAAAGTGAAGGTCTTCGCAGCTGTTGTGTTTTTGTTTATCGGGTCGCTTGCTTGGTTGTCGCTGGGACAAGGGGTAAAGTTGATGGTTGATGAGGGATTTATTGCCGATAATGCCGCCCGCTTAAATGAAATTATTTTACTCATTGTTGCTATCACTATCGTCAGTGCATCGGCAGTATTTTGTCGATTTTATTTGATGACTTGGTTGGGCGAACGGGTTAGCGCCGATATTCGATTAAAAGTCTATTCACACTTGCTTACGTTATCACCGTCATTTTTTGCATCCCAACGTACGGGTGAGGTTATTTCTCGTTTTACGGCAGACAGTACCTTGCTTCAAAGTGTTGTTGGCTCAAGTTTATCAATGGCATTACGTTCGTCTGTTACCGTGTTGGGCGGTATTATCATGATGGGGTTTACCTCGG
The DNA here is from genome assembly GCF_030731885.1 of Shewanella sp. ULN5. NCBI lineage: Bacteria > Pseudomonadati > Pseudomonadota > Gammaproteobacteria > Alteromonadales > Shewanellaceae > Shewanella > Shewanella sp. ULN5. The sequence goes on along the minus strand of NZ_JAPJEE010000005.1, from coordinate 172,005 downwards.
TAAAACTGACCGGATTAGTATTGTTGGCGGTGCCGCTAGTATTAGGGCCTGTGGCTTTTTTTGGTAATAAGGTGAGGCGTTTTTCACGAGAGAGCCAAGATAAGGTTGGCGATCTTGGTGCTTATATTGATGAAACGCTTCATGAAATACATACAGTACAAGCCTATACCCATGAAGCTGAAGATAACGTGGCTTTTGCTACTCGGGTTGAGGCAGTCATGAGTGTGGCTAAAGGGCGAATAAAGTATCGCGCATTGCTAATTTCAACAGTGATGCTGTTAAGCATTTCGGCGATTGCTTTTGTAACATGGGTTGGCGCGCAAGATGTCATGTTAGGAAACATCTCAGCAGGTGAGCTTTCTGCTTTTATGTTTTATGCCGTAATGGTGGCAGGCGCTGTGGCAACAATTAGTGAAGTGTTCAGTGAAATTCAACGGGCATCAGGCGCCACCGAGCGTTTGATTGAATTAAGTCAGGTACCTAAAGATATAATTGAGTTGGCACAACCGCAGCAGTTAATGGGTAAAACACATGGTGCATTATCTCTATCTGAGTTAGTGTTCGCTTACCCATCAGAACCCAATAATGTAGTGATAAATCATTTAAATGTGGAGATTAAAGCCGGTGAACGAGTGGCTTTAGTCGGCCCTAGTGGTGCAGGAAAAAGCACCTTATTTGAGTTGCTATTACGCTTTTATCAACCTAAGTCGGGGTTAATATCATTAGATGGGATTGATATTGCCAATTTGTCTTTATCACAATTGCGTCAGCAATATGCTTTAGTTCCTCAAGAGTCGGTAATTTTCGCTGCGAGTGTGTTTGAAAATGTCCGTTATGGACGAATTGATGCGACAGCCGAGGAAGTCAAGCTGGCCTGTATTGCGGCCAAAGCTGATGAGTTTATTGTTGATTTTCCACAGGGCTACGAAACCTATTTAGGTGAGCGAGGTGTGCGTTTATCTGGAGGGCAAAAGCAACGAATTGCGATTGCCAGAGCTATTTTGGCGGATAGACCGGTTTTATTGTTAGATGAAGCCACAAGTGCGCTTGATGCGGTGAGTGAAGTGAAGGTAAAGCAAGCGTTAGAGACATTAATGCAGGGGCGTACTACATTGATTATTGCTCACAGGTTAGCCACTGTAATTAACGTTGATCGTATTTTAGTGTTAGATAAAGGTCAGTTAGTTGCAGCGGGGACCCACAATCAACTTATGCAATCGAATGAGCTGTATCGCGAGTTTGCTAATTTACAATTATTGTCAGAACAGCCTGAAACCTAATTAGCCAGGCCCTAGGTAAGTGACCCATAAAAAAAGATGCAGAAGCATCTTTTTTTATGGGTTTGAGTGACGGGGTAGGCGTTTCATCAGCCTATTATTGAAGTGTGATTATCCCTAAACCAGATAAACCGAACGGCTATTTTCTTAGCTCTCTTCGAAGAATTTTTCCAACGGTGCTTTTGGGTAACTGCTGAGTGAACTCAATAATTCGCGGTACTTTATAAGCGGTAAGCTGGGTACGGCAATACGTGTTAATAGCTGACTTTGCAGCATCCTGATCTTGGTCTGGATCTTTAAGTACAATAACGGCTTTTACCGCTTCTCCAGAATGATCATCAGCCACACCTACCACGGCACATTCCATAATCAGTTCATGCCCTGAAAGCACATCTTCCACTTCATTGGGATAAACGTTAAATCCAGAAACAATGATCATGTCTTTTTTACGATCGACAATCGAGTGGTAACCATCTTCAGAGGCTATCGCAATATCGCCAGTTTTGAAATAACCGTCTTTCGTCATAACCTTGGCTGTTTCTTCAGGTTTATTCCAATAACCAGACATGACTTGAGGGCCACTGACTGCCAGTTCTCCAGCAGTGCCCGTAGCGACTTCGTTATCATCCATATCTAAGATTTTAACTTTAGTGTCTAACACGGGTTTGCCAATGGTGCCAAGACGCTGGTGGCCCGGAGCATTTAAGCTCACTACGGGAGAGGTTTCAGATAAGCCATAACCTTCAGAAATCATACAACCCGTGGTTTGTTGCCATAAATTGGCCGCCGCACTTGTCAATGCGGTGCCGCCGGAGATTGTAATCGTCATTTTGCTAAAATCGAGTGCTTTAAATTCTGGTTGGTGACACAAACCTATGAAGAGCGTATTTAGCCCCGCAAATCCAGTAAATGGATAAGACTTCATCGTGTTGATTAAACCGCCAACATCACGTGGATTAGGGATTAATACCGAGCAACCGCCAGATTCAAAATACAATACAAGATTCACCATAAATGCATAAATATGATAAATCGGTAATGGCGCGACAAAGATATCCTGCCCCTCTGTCATTGTACTCGCAATTCTTGATTTCACCTGGCCTGAGTTCGCCAACAAATTACGGTGCGTTAGCATAGCGCCTTTGGATAACCCGGTCGTGCCCCCCGTGTATTGCAGTGCTATTAAATCTTCATGGTTTGGTTTTACAGGTACATAGGTGTGCTGTTTACCTAACTTCAGTACAGTATTGAACTCTACATTGTTCATCGCCGTCTTAGGTTGCACTTGTGGTGAAATTAGGTCTAAAGCATGGGTAGAAATAACATGTTCAATCGGTGTGGATTTAACCACTTTGGCTAATGACGGTAAAAGATCTGATAGGACGACTAATGCCTTTGCTCCCGAATCATTAAATTGATGGATTAACTCGCGCTCGGTATAGAGGGGGTTCGTATTGACGATCACTAAACCTGCACGAATAACGCCATAAGCCGCAATAACAAATTGAGTGATGTTAGGTAACTGGATCGCGACACGATCACCCAGTTTAAGATCAGTGCAGTTTTGAAGATAAGCGGCAAAATCTCGTGACAGTGTTTCTATTTCATTAAATGTGGTGTCTTTGCCCAGGCAAGCATAAGCAGTCTTATTGCCGTATTTGGCACAACTTTTTTCTATTAAATCAACAATTGAGGAATAATTGTTTAGGTCAAGTGTTGAATCTGCATCGTAAGCCATAAAGATCACCTTTTATATTGTAATTATCTTGGGTGTTAAGAAATCAAACGAGTGTTTAGATTAGTGTGTTTTTAGGTTTCAGGTCAATGGAAAACTGCTGTTTTGTGTGATTGTATTGAGATAAGTATGCCATTGTATTTAAGAGTATTTACTCTATTTAGGGTGGAGTTTCATTGATGTTTAGTTCCGCTTTGAATTTAGGCTAAGTCATCGCCAAATGACCAGTAAAGCATCCTGTACTAATACAACTATATAGTTGATTTATTGAGCATATTTAAATAAATATAAGGTAACACTTATATGTAAATATTTTAATACGCACATTTGCTGTTGAAATTAACTCAAATTGTTGAATTATTTTTGATTTTGTTAAGTTATTGATTTTATATAGTTACTTTGCTATTTAGTTGTGTTTTGTTCTTTGTTAATTATTAATTCTGTCTATAAATCAGCAATAAGTATTAGCATTTGTATGAGTATTGTTATAAAAATGTAGCTGTAATGATGATTTTATCTTTGGGAGAGACGATTTCTCACACAGGATGTGTTTGGAAATAGTCATCAAGCATTAAACAAAATAATAATGACTGAGAACATATAATGACAATTAATCATAAAAGTAAATTCGGTAAAAGCTCATTAAGCTTAGCCGTTTCGATAGCGCTATCTGGTACTTTGTTAAGCTCACAAGCCTTTGCCGCTGAAGAAGAGGCCGTGAGTGAGAAAGTAGAAAAAATTGCGGTAATTGGTTCTCGCTCAGCCCCCCGTTCAGTGGGTGAGTCACCGGTACCGATTGATATTATTAGCAGTGATGATTTAAAGAAAAATGGTTCGACTGACATGATTGACATGTTGGTGACATCAGTGCCTTCTTTTAACTCCCGTGCACAACCTATTAGTGATGCCGCAACATTAGTGCGTCCAGTTAACTTACGTGGCTTGCCTTCGGACAGTACTTTATTACTGGTTAATGGTAAGCGCCGTCATCGTGCATCGGTTATTGCTTTCCAAGGTGGTGGTGTAAACGATGGTGCACAGGGCCCCGATATTTCAGTAATCCCAAGTGCAGCGTTAAAGCAAGTTGAAGTATTACGTGATGGGGCTGCTGCGCAATATGGCTCAGATGCTATTGCAGGTGTAATGAACTTTGTTTTAAAAGACAGTGCTGAAGGTGGCTCAATTTCAGTAAGCCAAGGCGAGTATTATGAAGGCGACGGCGCAGCTACAACGATTGATGGCAATATCGGTTTACCATTAACGGATGACGGCTTTATTAATTTAAGTGCTCAATATAAAACCGCAGATTCGACAAGTCGCAGCGTACAACGTCCCGATGCCGCAAACTTAATTGCTCAAGGTAATACTTATGTTAATGACCCTGCGCAAGTATGGGGTAATCCTGAGTTAAAAGACGATTATACTGTCTTTATTAACGCAGGATTCGATATTAACGATAAACACAGCATATATGCGTTTGGTAACGTGTCATCGCGCGAAGCGATTGGTGGTTTCTATTACCGTAATCCACATAATCGTGGGCTTGTTTACTCTAATGATGATGGCGAAAACCTTTTAGTGGGTGATGTGGGTCTTGCTACGAATGGAGTCGCAAGTTGTAATTCTAAAGTGCCAATCCCTAAAGTAACTAGACCAGATGGTACAGTGGTTGATGGTAACGTTTTAGAGACCGATGCCTATAAAGCGATGGTCGCAGATCCTAACTGTTTTTCTATGAACCAAGTTCGCCCTGGCGGGTATACTCCTCAATTTGCGGGTACGATTGACGATATGTCTTTCTTCGCCGGCGTTAAAGGTGAAATTGCAGAATGGGATTATGATGCCAGTGCGGGTACTGGCTCGAACAAAGCAACCTTCAGTTTACGTAACTCTTTAAACCCTTCTATGGGTCTAGATACGCCTACAGATTTTGAAACGGGTGCCTACGAGCAAGTTGAAACAACTGTTAACTTAGACTTTTCTCGCTTGTTTGATGTGTTTGATGGTCTTAACTTTGCGTCAGGTTTTGAATACCGCGAAGAATCTTTCGAAATTACCCAAGGTGAAGAAGCTTCTTGGGTAGCGGGTCCATATGCCGAGCAAGGATTCAACATTGGCTCACACGGTTTTAAAGGTTTTGGGCCAGAGTCCGCTGGAAAAAATGATCGTAGCAATATTGCTGTTTATACCGATGTTGAAGCTTATATAGGTGACAGATGGTTGCTTGGTGCAGCCCTTCGTTACGAGGACTTCTCAACCTTTGGCGATACACTGAACTATAAAATCACCGCGCAGTTCTCAGCTACCGATGATTTAGCGTTTCGCGCATCACACAGTACCGGTTTCCGTGCGCCAACTGTTGGCCAAGAAAACGTCGTTAACACTCAAACCTCTATTGTTAATGGCGATTTAATTCAATCATATATTGCTCCACCTACCGATCCGCTAGCGGCATTTTATGGTGGCGAAGTGTTAAAGCCTGAAGAGTCAATTAACTATGCTTTAGGTGCTGTTTATCAAAGTGGTGATTTCTTCTTAACCGTTGATTATTATAATATTGAAGTAACAGGCCGCATTGCTCAATCAAGTCGGATTGAAGTAGAAGCTAAAGATTACGATGCTCTACGAGCTGCAGGTGTTGAGTTCCCTGAACTGATTTCTGCAGTCACTTACTATACCAATGACTTTGATACTACAACTCAAGGTGTGGATATTGTAGGTTCTTATGATACTGAGTTGTTCGCAGGTGACACTAAATTTAGCCTAGCATATGGCTGGACTGATACTAGCGTTGATAAGTTCAATGAAGAAACGACAGACCCGGGTAAAGTACGCCGTTTAGAGGATGGTATTCCTGCACATCGTGGTACTTTGACATGGGGTCAAAATTGGGATGATTTAAGCATGAACTTACGTGCTAATTATTTCGGTGAATATTATGCTACCCACGCTGACGACACTTCTGATTGGGGTTCTGAAATGGCTGACTCAGCAGTGACCTTTGACCTTGAAGTGAGCTACACAGTTATGGATAGTTTAACCTTCTCGGTTGGTGCGAATAATATATTCGACCAAGAAGCGCAGAAGCTAAAAGATGGTACATTAGGTGAGTTAGGTGCTGTTTACTATGAAAGTGGTCCATTTGATTACAATGGTGGCTACTACTACGGTAAAATAAACTACCGTTTCTAGAAATCACTCAATGTTTGAATAAAAAGACTGCTTAGGCAGTCTTTTTTTATTGCTGCTGATGACAAGTGTTAAACAATAATTTGGTCAATCAAAGTAGATTTCATTGTTCTGTAAAAAACCTCAACTCGCTTAATAGATGGGCTAAATAAGCTGAATTCAATAGATTTAGCTAATTTTGTAGCAAACTTTTCATTTTTGGAATCAAGACACATTAACACCTCAATAGCTGGCCTATTGCACGTTAATGAAACGCAGCTAGCAAGGCAATCTGCTGTTTTGTTGGCGTTTATTTCCCCGAGTTGAGGTTAAATATCATGATCAAAGCGTAGAGGAGTAATATCAAAGCTAATTTTACCGTTGCGTTAATTCTAACGGCAGATAACAAGGTCACTTTACAAGGTAACTTTAGGTGTGGCAAAAGAGACGTTTAATCACCTTTTGGATGGTAGGCAGAGCTTTAAAGGTTCACTCATTCAATGAATAATGAACAAACCTTTAATCTTTTGGCCTGCAGTGTTGCGCAAAGAAAGTATCAAATTCGACATTGCACTCAATATGAACTCTGGTGAAAAGATTGATATTATTTGTTCATCATAGCTAGCGCTTGATAAACATGAGTGATAGCAAGCTCTCTAGGGAGTTCGATACCTTGGGGGTAGGCTGGGCCATAGACTTTATTATACGGAGTGCCCGCAGCGCCCTGAATACCCATGTATTGTTCGATCACACTATCAGCTTCTGACCAGTTACCTTGCATAAGCACAATATTGTCTGCCAATAGTGTATTCACCACTTGCTCTCGATGCAGAACGTTAGCTTTATTGGCTTGACAAGGGACACACCAATCAGCAGTTATATCCACAAAAACTGTGTACCCTTGTTCTACATAGGGAGCAATTTTTTCCGGCGTTAATGGTTGCCAATGCAGTTTTTGATACGCATTATAATTTTCGCCTCTATGGACAAAGGCAATGATACTCGCAAGGCAGATGGCTAACCCTCCAAGTACTACAATCACAGCCATTGGGATCGCTTTACCTTGGTATTTTGCAAACAATAAACCCGCTATAGCCAGCATTAATAAAATGAGCAATAAAGACGCGATAATGGACATAATAATACTTATTGAGTAAATAGAGTGGTTAGCATATCAAGATTTACTTAATTTGGTGTTAATGTGATTTATTATTTTAACCTCAATTGTGACTAATCGATGAATGAACGAAATGAAAAGCGAGTATTTATATGATGAAAATCAAACGCTAAACTTGGGTATAATCATGCGAAGTTAAGCGTTAATAGTGAACCTGTTGTAAGTTTTCTTAAGTAAATAATTCACTGATATAAGGTACAAATAGCTGTTTAATATGTTTTGATTAATCAGCATTGAGTTTGTTGTACTTTCACAAATTGAAAAATAACTAAGGGGAAGTATGAGTTTTACTACGTGGCTAGGTTTGCTGGCTATATGTTGTTTGGGAGCTATGTCACCAGGGCCGAGTTTAGCTATGGTTGTGAGGCACACGCTTGGTGGTAGCCGCTTGCACGGTATTGTTTGTGCCTGGGCACATTCTATTGGAATTGGTGTTTATGCCTTAGTCACATTACTTGGTTTAGCTGTAGTACTGAAAGCCTCACCATTATTATTTAATGGCATCGCGCTTGTAGGCGCTTTATATCTTGCTTGGATAGGAATTCAAGCTTTGAGGTCAAAAGGTGGAATGCAGCAAAAACTGCAAGCTGGCACTAAAACCAGTTTATGGACAGCAGCTCGAGATGGCCTAGCTATTTCAATATTCAACCCAAAAATATTATTATTCTTTTTAGCTTTATTTAGTCAGTTTGTTTTGGCTGCTGAAAATATAACCGGGCAAACGTTAATTGTACTAACCCCTTTAGTTATAGACGGGCTGTGGTATACGTTAATTGCTATTGTGTTATCCCATTCAGCTATATTACCCAAACTGCGTGAAAAGGCCTTGTGGATCGACAGGTTATCAGGTGTCGTGTTAATTGCATTGGCCTGCAGAGTGATAATAACTATTTTTTAGCGTTAGTTTTGGTTGAGTCGATTTAAGAAACAAAAAAGCCATCATTACGATGGCATTTTTGTTTCAAAGATAAAATGATTCTAGTTCTTGAATACTTGAACACTGTCATCTTTTACTGGTTCTTGCTCAGGGTTACTGACTGGGGGATGTTTAATGTGGTCGTCTAAATTTTCATTGAGCATTTCTTTAAATTCATTCGAAAACCAGGCCAAGGCATTTTCTTTTTCTGCCGCTAAATCAGATGATTTTATCGCCGCTTCAAAGGCATTATAGCGTGCAGCAGCATAACGTAATGCTGTGCCGACTTTGCCAATATCATTTTCTGATTGACCAAGCTGGTTCGCTAATGCAATAAATTGATCGGCTAGTTGATAAATTGTCGTTGCGCTTTGGGCTTCTTGAGGTGCAGATTGTTCAGACATAATGCTCACTTTAGATGATCAGTAAAAAAGCTAAGTGTACCGAGTTTTGGGTTAAAATTCAGTTAAAACTTAGCTATCAGGATCCGAATCTGTGATGACCTGCCCATTACGAGAGTCGTAATAAATAGAAAGTGTGTTGAGTTGATTATAAAAATATCGACACTGATCAGGATTTATATAAGTCGCTCTGTAATCAGATGTATCTGGGCTGGGGCTGGTCGAGATACTTGGTGCATCTTGAAGTATGGTTGTCCATACCGAGATGCAGTCGGCACTATTATCAAGACGAGGCGAGCTTTCGAATGGCGGATAATTTTGTGCTGGATATCCCCATAAGTTCATGTCAAGTTGACCGTTAACACCTGCGTTTTCATAAATCTGTAAATTGTCAGCGGGGCCCGAATTTCCCATGGCAGCCCACTTAACATGCGCAAGGCCAATACCTGAAGAGAATGCACCACCTGTACCTTTTACATTGGAGACATGTGCATCCTGCTGTAAGTTGATAAATTTAGGTAAAGCAATGACGGCAAGAATTGCCAGTATAATAATTACTACGACTAATTCTATTAGGGTAAAACCATTTTGTTTAAGACGATAAAAGGGCATAAGTTTTATAATTACCGTTAATATCTTTATAATGATTTTATATTAGAATAGCTGAAAATAATTAGCAATTTATCAATGAGTTATCGAGGGGGAATTTGATTGGGAAATTGGCAGACATTTATTCAAAATCAACAGCAACAGCCATATTTTGTTGAGTTAAATGATTTTTTAACTCAGGAATATGCTTTAGGTAAAATAATTTATCCTCCTAAAGGCGATATTTTTCGTGCTTTTGAGTTAACCCCTATAGACAAGGTAAACGTGGTGATCATCGGGCAAGATCCTTATCACGGAGAGGGACAAGCCCATGGGTTGGCATTTTCTGTTAAAACAGGCGTTAAAATCCCCCCGTCGCTGGCCAACATATACAAAGAATTGAATCAAGATATAGATGATTTTGTTACGCCATCACATGGCAACTTAACCAAATGGGCTGAGCAGGGAGTATTAATGTTAAATACGGTGCTAACCGTTGAGCAGTCGTTAGCGCATTCACACGCCAAAGCTGGATGGGAAACCTTTACAGATAATGTTTTGTACTTGTTAAACCGTTCAGAAAAACCAATTGTATTTGTATTATGGGGGAGTCATGCAATCAAGAAAGGGCGTTTAATAAATGCTGAGCAGCATACTGTCTTGTCAGGACCTCATCCATCACCTTTGTCTGCATATCGAGGCTTTTTTGGCTGCCATCACTTTTCTAAAATTAATGAATTGCTCATTAAAAATGGAACCACGCCAATTGATTGGCAGGTATAGCTTGGCAAGTACTAGGAAGATACAAAAAAGCAGCCACCTTAGCGACTGCTTTTAGTTATTATGCAATTATTGGTTAGTTTTTACGATTAACCGATAAATGCGCTAATGAAATCAATGCTTTTTTGTAGTCAGTGTCCGGCAGTACAGAAAGTGAGTCAATGGCTTTTTGCGCTTCTTGTTCAGCTTTTTGTTGGGTGTAATCAAGTGCGCCGCAAGCATGCAATGCGGCAACGATTTCATCAATCGCCTGAGTCCCGTCTGCGTTTTCAATTGCAGTTTTAATCAGTTTTTTAGCCTGCTCATTACCATGCTCCATGGCATAAATTAACGGTAAGGTTGGTTTTCCTTCAGCTAAATCGTCACCTATGTTCTTTCCTAACTCGTCAGTATCTGCGGTGTAATCCAGTAAATCATCCGTTAACTGGAATGCCGTTCCCAAAAATTTACCATAATCACCAAGTGCTTGTTGCCATTCGGGAGTCACATTGGCGAGTACAGCGGCTAAAAGAGTTGCCGCTTCAAAAAGTTTTGCCGTTTTGCAATAAATGACCCGCATATAGATTTCTTCTGTGGTGTCTGGGTCGTTACAATTCATTAATTGTAAAACTTCACCTTCTGCAAGCACGTTTGTGGTATCGGCTAACACTTTCAGCACTTGCATGCTCTCAAGTTCTGTCATCATTTGAAAAGAGCGAGTGTAGAGAAAATCACCTACCAGTACGCTAGCACTATTACCAAATAATGCATTAGCTGTTTCGCGGCCTCGGCGAAGTGTTGATTCATCAACAACATCATCATGAAGTAACGATGCGGTGTGAATAAATTCAATAATGGCAGCTAATTTGACGTGGTGTTGACCTTTATAGTCAATGGCACGTGCAGCGAGGATAGATAACAAAGGTCTTAGACGTTTTCCGCCACCATTGATAATGTAAAACCCTAATTGGTTAATTAGGGCAACATCAGATTCGAGTTGCTTATAAATAAGTTGATCTACGGCTTGCATGTCCGTGTCTGTCAACTGTCGAATGGCGGTTAAATCCATAATACTCTCTGGTTTATTGGTGGAAGACGTTGTCCGTCGTTCTAAATAGGGTCGCATTTGGGTACATATCTTACAGGAGAAAGCAGCTGTTTTTCAAAGTTGTTATGACTAAAAATGAATATTTAACGCACTTTATCAATATAATGCTCTTTTTAACCTAACCCTTGGCAGCAAGTTAATGAATTAAAGTGCTTCAAGGCAAAAGAGTCAGTGCTTTTCTATATGGATTTAGGTAAAATCACTTCAAAATACAGCAAAGATAATCCAAGAAGATTTATTTACGACTCTGATAGTACTGCAGCCTCTTTATGTGGCGATGTTACTTAATGTTTAGGTAATGTTCAGCTTATATAGATGAATATTGTGCAGTAGTTAGGGCTTTTTCATTTGATGATGAATTAATCCTTGCCAGTTTAAAAATCTTCGCGTAGAATCCGCGCCCATTGTCATTAAAAGTTTTTTAGCACCTAGTCTCGTAAGATCGAGTTAGTGTGCTAGTCATTTGGAGTAAAATAGCTATGTATGCTGTTTTTCAAAGTGGCGGAAAGCAACACCGTGTTGCTGAAGGTCATACAGTTCGTTTAGAAAAAATTGAAGTTGCTACTGGTGAAACTATTGAGTTTGACCAAGTACTATTGGTTGCTGACGGTGAGAACGTTCACATCGGTGCTCCACTAGTTGCTGGTGGTAAAGTTGTTGCTCAAGTGGTTAGCCACGGTCGCGGTGAAAAGATTACTATTCAAAAGTTTAATCGCCGTAAGCATCACGAAAAGAAAACCGGCCACCGTCAGTGGTTCACTGAAGTTAAAATCACTGCGATCAGCGCATAATTTAGGAGTCTAACTCATGGCACATAAAAAAGCTGGCGGTTCTACTCGTAACGGCCGCGATTCAGAAAGTAAACGTCTTGGTGTTAAGCGCTTTGGCGGTGAATCAGTTCTAGCTGGTAACATTATTGTTCGTCAACGTGGCACTAAATTCCACGCTGGTGTAAACGTAGGTATTGGTCGTGACCATACTCTGTTTGCATTAACTGACGGCAAAGTAAAGTTTGAAGTTAAAGGTCCTAATAACCGTAAGTTTATTAGCATCGAAGCTTAATTCTTTAACTAAGCTAGAATCTAAAGCCCTGCCTCTGGTAGGGCTTTTGTGTTTTTGTTATCAGTTTTCTTTAAAAAACCGATACAAGATTTACTTAAAATAATGATGTTATCCTGTTTTGTATAACGAACAGTGAACATCATATTTGAAGTATTATTTGTTGCAGCAAGCGCAAGATGTATTGACGTACACAACGCTTTTCTGCTCCCTGATATTTACTGTATTTAGGGTTATAATTAGCGCCATAGTTCAAAAATGAAACGGTTCTGTCGGATTTGTTTTTGAAGGTTGGAGTGTTAGGAGTCAGTATGAAGTTTGTTGATGAAGCCAATATCCGTGTAGAAGCCGGAGACGGTGGTAGCGGTTGTGTTAGTTTTCGCCGTGAAAAATATGTCCCTGATGGCGGTCCTGACGGTGGTGACGGTGGTGATGGTGGGAGCGTCTTTTTAGAAGCAAACGAAAACCTCAATACCCTTATTGATTATCGATTTACTCGATTTCATATGGCTGAGCGTGGTTCAAATGGCCGAGGTCGCGATTGTACGGGTCATGCTGGTAAAGATTTAGTTTTGCAAGTTCCTGTAGGAACGCGTGCTATTGATATCGAAACTGAAGAAAGTTTAGGCGATTTAACTACCCATGGCCAAAAGTTATTAGTTGCTAAAGGTGGCTTTCACGGTTTAGGTAACACGCGCTTCAAAAGCAGCACCAACCGTGCGCCTCGCCAAAAAACACTGGGTACACCAGGTGAAGTTCGCGAGATTAAACTCGAACTGTTATTGCTCGCTGATGTTGGTTTGCTCGGTTTGCCAAACGCTGGTAAATCAACCTTTATTCGTTCAGTCTCTCGTGCAACACCAAAAGTGGCCGATTATCCATTTACAACTTTGGTTCCTAACTTAGGTGTGGTTAACCCACGTCCAGGGCAAAGTTTTGTTATTGCAGATATTCCTGGTTTGATTGAAGGTGCTGCTGACGGCGCAGGTTTAGGTATTCGTTTCTTAAAGCATTTAGAACGTTGCCGAGCTTTGTTGCACATTGTTGATATTAACCCTATTGATGGAAGCGATCCGGTTGAGTCAGCTAAAGCTATTGTGGCAGAGCTAGAAAAATACTCTCCTAAATTAGCAGCAAAACCACGTTGGTTAGTCTTTAATAAAATCGATTTATTGTTTGAAGATGAAGTTGTAGAAAAAGTACAACGCATTGTTAAAGAACTTGCCTGGGAAGGCGAGGTTTTCACTATGTCAGCATATAGTCGTCAGGGTACAGAAGAGCTAAGTGTTAAATTGTTAGACTATATACAAGCTCTGCCTGTCGATGACGATGAGCAAGATGGTGAGAAAGAAGTAGAATTCAAATGGGATAATTACCATCAGGGTAAAGACGATAACATCAATGAAAATTATGATGATAGTGACGACCTAGATGATGATGACTTCGATGAAGATGACTACGATGTTGAAGTTATTTACCAACGTTAATTTTCAAGGATTACCGTGTACGCTGACAACCAAAATGATATTACCCGTTTAGTTGTTCGCAGTGCCCAATTGTTGCTTGCCTATGGTGCTGATTCTGACTTGGTTGAAGAATTGAGTCAGCGCCTCGGTAAGGCTTTGGGTCTTGCAAGTGTTGAACTTTCTATTTCCTCTAATGCCCTTGTGTTGACCAGTCTTGTACATGGTCGTTGTATTACCACAACCCGACGCATTCGTGCTCATGGGATCAATATGATGGTGGTTTGCGAATTGCAACGGTTATGTCTGTTAACCGAGAAAGGCGTTTACGGCGCGAATGAAGTTCGCCGTCGCCTTGCTAGAATTAAACCCAAAACTTACCCTGCTAAAATTGTTATTCCCATCATTGGTATATCTTGTGCTAGTTTTTGTCATTTATTTGGTGGCGATTTAGTGGCATGTCTACTGACGTTTCTAGCCTCTTCAGTAGGAATGGCAGTCAGGTTGTATTTTGCCAAACGTCATTACAATCTACTTGTTAATTTTGCTATTACCGCATTTGTTACTAATGTTGTCGCTCAACTCGGGTATATATTTCCAATTACTGACACTCCTCAAGTCACTCTTGCTGCGAGTGTATTAATGCTTGTTCCAGGCTTTCCGTTGATAAATGCCATCTCGGATATGGTAAAAGGCCATATTAACGTGGGTATTTCTCGCTGGGGCAATGCTAGTTTGCTCACTTTAGCATCAGTGATTGGTATTACTATTGCGATGCAGTTAGGGGGCATTTTCTAATGTCGTCACTATTACTCGATTTACTCAATGATGCATTTTTTTCAGCTATTCCAGCATTAGGTTTTGCCATTTTATTTAATGTTCCTCAGCGTTATCTTGTCTATTGCGCTTTGGCCGGTGCTCTAGGGCATAGTGCTAGAACCTTACTAATGCATGTTAATATGCCAATTGAATGGGCCACGTTTGTTGCAGCAGCATTAGTCGGTGTTATTACCATTCAATTTGCTAAGCGTCATCTTGCTCCGCCATTAATGTATGCTGTAGCGGCTATTATTCCTATGGTGCCAGGCACATATGCATTTAATACCGTCATTGCCCTTATTCAGTTAACAGCCCAGAGCCAGGTAAGCCCTGAATTAAGTGCCCAAGTTATTGTTAATGGTTTAAAAACCGTATTTATACTTGGTGCTTTAGCCGTCGGACTTGCATTACCGAGTTTGCTGTATTATCGAAATAGACCCATTATTTAATCATAGGATTTTGTATGCGTATCGCAATGATTGCCGCTATGGCTAACAATCGAGTGATTGGTAAAGACAACCAAATGCCTTGGCATTTACCTGAAGACTTAAAGCACTTTAAAGCAATGACACTAGCCAAGCCTGTGGTCATGGGGCGTAAAACCTTTGAGTCAATAGGAAGACCTTTACCCGGAAGGCACAATATTGTTATTACACGTCAGCATGATTATTCACCCGAGGGGATAACCTGCGTTACCAGTTTTGAACAAGCCATCTTGGCAGCAGGGGAATGTGAAGAGCTTGTCATTATTGGTGGTGGCCAGCTTTATGCACAGTTGCTTCCTAAAGCAGATGTACTATATTTAACCCACATTGAACTGGATGTAGATGGGGATACCTATTTTCCTGATTGGGACGATGGTAGTTGGCAACGGCAACAAACTGTTACTGCAACAAATGACAAAGGTTTGCAATATAGCTTTAACACTTTTGTTAAAAACTGTAAACTTGATCACGAGTTACCCTAAGAACAATGAATCATATCCACCAAGATGGAATGTTCAAAATACTATAATAATATAAAAGGAGTGTCAGATGCGTTTAATGCCTGCGGCTGTTGCCGTTGCTGTCCTGATTGCAGCATCTTCTGTGTCAGCCCCTGCCGTCGCAAACACTGATCAGTTAGTGGCTAACATATGTGATTATGTTAAGTCAGATGATAAAAACCGTTTACGTAAAAAATTGAAAGAAGCCCGCGTAAAATTACGCAACATTTATACTGGATTAAGTTGTGATGGCAGCAGTTTATTGCGTACTGCCTACAATTCAAATGCAAATGATGTTGGTGAGTTTATTGCGAAGCGTTTACCTGGTTCAGATCTTTCTGTTGTTGAATCCGATGGTAAAACCATTCTTGATTGGGCAAATGCTAATGGTCATAGTGGTAGTCCAATCACTGCTGCGATTAATGATCGTGTTAGTGGTGGTGCCGGTGATGAAGATTAATTCTTAATAGCTTAAATAAGTTAATCGTTGTCACCAAACATACCGACTTAAATAGTCGGTATTTTTTGGGCAGAAATTTGTATTTAGTGGCTGTTGACCCTTCAACCTATTTTTTGCAACGAATTATTAGCCCTTAATGTAAGGCAAAGGCTTTGTCATGTCGCTATTCAATATAAAAGGTGATAACGCGATAAAATGGTCAATTAACACGGTTAGAAGAATTCAGCTAAAAACGAATAATCTTTGTTGAGTGAATTTTATTTAGATTGCTAGGCTGCAATCCATTCGTCGTGCTTAATTCGTTTTTATCTTGAACATTATTTCATAAAATAAAAAAGGCCAATATGGCCTTTTTTATTTGAGTGTAAGGTCGCGAGATTACACTTTAAACTCACCCACAGATGCTTGAAGCTCTTCAGCGAGCACAGCAACCTGATGACTTGATTGTGCAGTTTGCTCTGCACCTGTCGCTGTTTCTTCAGAGATAAGAGCAATGTGTTCAAGTTTCTCTGAAACTTGCTGACTAACAAGGTTTTGCTCTTGCGCCGCGTGCGCAATATGGGTACCTGAATCGTAAGCCTTGTGAACAGATTTAATGATAGACTCAAGGGCTAAATTAGCTTGTTCATTTTTGTCTACACAGGAGTTTGCTTGTGAGCGACCTAGCTCCATTACCGCAACGGCTTGTTGCGCACCCTGTTGTAATACTTCAATCATAAGTTGAATTTCACGGGTTGAATCTTGTGTACGTGAAGCCAGGCTTCTCACTTCATCAGCAACAACAGCAAAACCTCGGCCTTGTTCACCAGCACGAGCTGCTTCAATAGCAGCATTTAAAGCCAGTAAGTTTGTTTGCTCGGCAATGCCACGGATAACATCTAGAATAGAGCCGATAGAAGCACTGTCTGTATGCAGCTTATTAATCACGGTACCTGCTTTAGATACTTCGTCAGCAAGCGCCAGAATGGTAAGCTTACTTTCATCAGCAAGAGCACGCATATGTTGGGTTTCTTGATCCGCTTGTTTGATTTGTTCTAGTGCTTGATCCGCGCTCATTGAAACTTGCTGTGCACTTGAACTCAGTTCCGTAGTTGCTGTAGCAATTTGATCAACTTGGCTCTTTTGTTCTTGAATACCTATTGTGGTTTGAGAGGTAATCGCGGATGTTTCTTCAGCGGCGGCGGCTAGTTGGTTAGAGCGGTCTAAAATACCGGCAATCAAACTGCGTAAACTGTCGACTAAACGATTACAGTTTTTAGATAGCTCGGCAAATTCGTCGTGACCAGTATCGTCAAGTTTATGGGTTAAATCGCCTGAAGCAAGCACGTTCAGCGCTTGGTTAACTTGCTCTAATGAGCGTGTTAAAGGTCGCACCACAGCAATGCTGACGAATATTGCGACAAAAATGGCGATTAATACCACGACCATGGTTTTAATTGCTGCAGAATCGATAACTTCGATTGCCTGAGTGCTGATATCATCCGTAAAGCCTTCAATAGCATTTGCCAGTTCCGTCATTTTGGCGTTAGCTACTTTCGCTTTCTTTTGGGTTTCGTTTAGGGCTTTAGTTGATGTGTCATCGTGTTGTAACTGCTGACTTTTTAATGCAATGATAGAATTTGAACCAGATAAAAGGTTAAATACTTTATCCGTTTCTTTGCTTAAATCAGATAAAATATCATTGTCGATAACATCTTGGCCCTGCATATTAATGTGGCTTAATTTACCTTTTGCTTCACTGACCATGTAATCTAGTTCTTTAATTATAAGGTCGTATTTACTTTGCTCAGTTGCGCCGACTAAATCATATACAGTGGTAATTAAGTTGATAAAGGTGTTATCAACTACACTTGCTGATGCCGCAAGGCTTCTCTCTGTTTCATCTTCGCTAGTTTCTAAGTCAATGATATCCAATAGAATTGATGAGCCATCATCGGCTGCATTTTCTAAATCACTTCTCATTTTGAGTAGTGTTTCCTGCTTTGATAACGCCAGTGTTCTTTCGTTAAGCATTTTTTCAGCGATAGTTTCATAACTCAGGTAAGCTGATTTCAATTGGTTTAACGGTTGCGTCAGTTGTGCTTGACCAGAGATTAAGTTCGTTAACTTACTAAACTCTGTTTGAAATTTTTTATTTTCGTTGGCAAGATTTTTTTCAATAGCAGGAATTTTTGAAGAGTGATTACTGTAATAGCCTTGTAATGATTCTAGTTGTTGGCTGCTTAAGTTTTCGCTGAGCAAATTTGTTGACTCTAAAGCTGGTAGACTAACTTGCTGTAATATTTGAGTCCCATCTTTAATGCTGCTATTGCCTAAGAGGGTGACACCCCCAAGAATTATCAGCAATAACGTTACGGCAGAAAACCCACCAATAACCCTAGTGGCCACGTTAATTTTCATATGTTACTCCAACCTATTATTATTTTATCCCTGTAATGCGGGCTCGGGTACTCAGGTATTTCTAAATCCGATAGTTAAGTATCGGCTTATTTGACTTTTAGTTTAACGCTAATTTAACTTTTTTTGGGTAATTTTTTCATTTGTTTCAAGGTGCCACATAGTTAAATGCTCACCCCAACAGCACCCTGTGTCTAATGCGTGAAGATAAGTATGCGGTGTTTTACCCATTAATGCAGCCCAATGGCCAAAAACAATTTGGTAGGGGGCTTGAAGATTAGATTCAAATGTAAACCAGGGAGATAAATTTTTATCGTTTATTTGGCATGGGGGGTGTTTACATTCAAAGTCTAAGCTAGCGTCTGGATATAAAAAACGCATTCTAGTTAAGGCATTAATGCAATATATTGTCCGTTCTATGCCTATCAGATCTTTATTCCAGACACTGGGTTGGTTTTGATACATTTGACGAATCACAGCATCAAGATAATCCGCTTTTGCTAGTTGCTCACTCACTCTTTCACTTTCTTGTTTTAAGGTGTTGAGATCCCATTGAGGGGGAACTCCGGCATGACACATGATCAAATTGTGTTCAGGTAAAAAGCGTGTTAGAGGTTGTAGTCTTAACCAATCAATCAGTTTAGGGCAGTCTGGTGCATTCAATAAAGCTTGTAAATGATCATTGGGATTTGCTCGTTTTACGTTACCCTGTACCGCCATTAAATGGAGGTCATGATTACCGAGTACCACTTTACCACTATCGTTGAGTGATTCGAAAAAACGCAGTGTTTCAAGTGATCCAGGACCTCTTGCAACTAAATCGCCAACAGCCCAAAGCGTATCTCTTGAAGCGTTAAAACTGACTTTTATCAATAAGCGCTGCAGTTCTTCATAGCAGCCTTGAATATCGCCGACAAAATAATTGGCCATAATCTATTGTAATATTCCAGGCACTGATAATCTGAATGTCGGGATAGGGGCGGAGAACGTTTTACCGTCATTGTATGTCATGCCATAAGCGCCTTCCATAAATCCAATCGGGGTATCTAACACGGTTCCACTCGAGTATTGATATGCTGTATTAGGCGCTATTGTAGGAGTCTCGCCAACAACACCAGGACCTTTTACTTCACTCTTATTGCCATCTGCATCGGTGATGATCCAATGGCGATCTTTCAAGGTAACATCTTGGTCACCAGTATTAATAATGGTGATAGTGTACGTAAACAGGAATTTCTGTTCTGCGATATCAGATTGCTGTTTGAGGTATTCTGTTTCAACTTTAATTTTGATCGGAGATTCAGCTTGACTCATAAGGGGATCCTAAAACAAAAGGGCAGATTCAATGAATGTGCCCTTTAAGGTAGAGATTAATTAGCGGGGCTTTTATCAATGAACAAGTTTGCCATCGCCACATATTGTTCGACACTTATTTGCTCTGGTCTTAAGGTTGAATCGATACCTAAAACGGCAAAGTCTTCATCATCTAACATTCCTTTTAAATTATTACGCAGTGTCTTACGGCGCATATTAAAGGCGGTAGTACATAGATGACGCATGACAGTCACATCTTTACAGGGCCAGGGTTTTTGCTCGTATGGAAGTAACCGCACAACCGCTGAATCCACTTTAGGCGGTGGAGTGAAACAGCCTGGTGGCACTTCTAATACTGGCACTACTTGGCAGTAATATTGTGCCATAACGGTTAAACGGCCATATGCTTTACAACCTGGACTGGCGGATAATCGAAGCACCACTTCTTTTTGAAGCATAAAGTGCATGGTTTCGATATGTTCAGCAAATTCAAATAAATGGAACATTAATGGCGTGGAAATATTGTAAGGTAAATTACCAAACACTTTCATTTTCTTGCCATCTTGTAGTAATTGGGTAAAGTCAAACTGCAGTGCATCACCTTGATGTATCGTGAGTTTGTCTTTTAAAATTGGATGTACTTTTAAACGCTCAACCAAGTCACGGTCTAATTCAACAACGGTTAAATTGTCAATTGTGTCTGCAACAGGCTCAGTTAGCGCGCCAAGGCCAGGACCAATTTCAACCATCACATGGTCGTTGTCAGGTGAAATAGCACCAACAATGCTGCTAATGACACCTTCGTCAGTGAGAAAGTTTTGTCCAAATCGTTTTCTGGCCGTGTGGCCTAAGTGTACTTTATTGCTCATTACGTTTATTTATTTACTCTTGTCGATCATTTCAATGGCTTTGTGAAGTGCGCAGAATAAACTGCCACTATCTGCTTTTCCGGAGCCTGCAAGATCGAGTGCGGTGCCGTGATCAACAGAAGTTCTTATATACGGTAAACCTAAGGTGATATTGACCGATTTACCAAAACCGATAGATTTTAGTACGGGTAATCCTTGGTCGTGGTACATAGCGAGTACAACATCCGCTTGTTCTAGATATTTAGGTTGGAACAAGGTGTCTGCCGGCAATGGCCCAATAATATCAATGCCTTGTTCACGTAATTCGTTCAATGCAGGGATCATGACATCAATTTCTTCACGTCCTAAATGACCATCTTCACCCGCATGTGGATTTAAACCACATACAAAGATTTTGGGCGAACCTAAGCCAAATTTACTGACTAATTCACGATGTAAAATTTTGATAATATGGTGCAATCTGTCTCGAGTGATGGCTTTTGACACGTACGCTAAAGGAATATGTGTGGTCATCAACGCTACTTGCAACCCTGGTGTAGCCAACATCATGACTACGTCAGGGCAGTTAGCCTGTAAGGCGAAGTATTCTGTGTGGCCACTAAAAGGAATACCAGCTTGATTGATAATACCTTTATGAACAGGACCTGTGACAACAGCATCAAATTCCTTCGACATGTTTTTCTCACCGGCTACGCGCAGCGTTTCCACCACATAAGCACTGTTGGCTTCATTTAGTACACCACACTCTACTGGTTCAGCCAAGGTAAAGGGCATGATGGTGAGTGTGCCAGCCTGTTGAGCTTGCGCGGGTTTTAATGCGTCATATAGGCGCAGTTCAAGAGGTAAATTGAGTAATTTAGCTCTATCTATTAATAATTGTGGATCGGCACAAACAACTAACTCAGCAGGCCATTCCTGCTGAGCTAGTTTAATGACTATGTCAGGGCCGATACTCGCCGGTTCACCCGGCGTTATCGCGATACGTTTGATCATTATTATATTAGCCTCGTAAATTTTCAGGCTCGAATATTTCGATGTATGCATCACTGCGCATTTCATCTAACCAGTTTTGTAATTCTTCGTTAAATTTACGGCGAAAAATTAATTGATACGCTCGATTGCTGTTGAACTTGTCTGTAGCATCCGTTTTGCGGCGTTCTTCTAATTGTACAATATGCCAGCCATGAGTTGTACGAAATGGTTCACTGATTTGGCCGGGTGTTAAGCTGGCTAGCGTCTGTGAAAACTCTGGAACATACAAGCTAGGCTCAGCCCAGCCTAATTCTCCGCCTTTTGTTGCTGAGCCTGGGTCTTCAGAATATTGACGCGCTAATTTACCAAACTCAGCATCGCCACTGCGAATATCTTTTAGGAAATTAGCTAACATGGCTTGGGCACGGTCATCGGATAAAATCGGTGATGGCTTTAATAAAATATGACGCGATTTTACTTCGTCAATTTCCTGTGTTTGTAATCCACGGGTATCCATCACTTTAATGATATGAAAACCCGAACCAGATTTGATCGGGCCAAATATGTCACCTTTTTTTGCACCTGAAATGACTTCAGCAAACAGGGTTGGCATTTCATTAATGTTCATGAAATCCCAAATACCGCCTTCTAGTGCCTTAGGTCCAGATGATGATGCAATAGCTGTACTGCGGAAATCTTCACCCTCATCTAAGCGTTTAAGAACAATTTCTGCACGCTTGCTTGATGATTCAAGTTGTTCACTCGATGGGTTACTTGGGATTTCTATCAGAATGTGACCAATTTGAAATTCAACATCTTTTAATCCCTGTTCTGAAATGAGTTTAACAAGATTATTCACTTCTTGAGGTGATACTTGAATACGGCGTTGAACCTGAATACGTTGAATTTCACCTAGGGTGATCTCTTCACGTAATTGCTCGCGGTATTGACTAAAACTTACGCCATCTTTTTCAAGTTCTTGTTGCATTTCAGCTACAGTGGATTTTTGCTCTTTAGCAATATTCTCGATGGTTTGGTCTAATTGTAAATCACCAATTGAAAGACCGATTCTATCTGCTGTTTGCAATTGTAAGCGCGTCAATATAAGACGTTCGATGACTTGCGTACGCAGTGCTTCAGCCGATGGTAAAGTCTGATTTGACTTTTTTGCATTGGCGGTAACATTAGCAATCATATTGCTAATTTCACTTTCTAAAATAATGCCGTCATTTAATTGAACCGCAACGTGATCTAACGGTTGTGGAGCAGAATAAGCTGTTTGGCTCATAGCGAGTGCGCATAATGCAATAAAAAGTTTCTTACTGTGTTTCATCCAAAAAATCCTTGGCACTTTAATTCTGTCAAATCGGGTGTTGAGCCCAAATCTATCGTTATTGTTTCGTTAAGTAAAACTCAATTAA
Source organism: Shewanella sp. ULN5 (assembly GCF_030731885.1). Classification (NCBI taxonomy): domain Bacteria; kingdom Pseudomonadati; phylum Pseudomonadota; class Gammaproteobacteria; order Alteromonadales; family Shewanellaceae; genus Shewanella; species Shewanella sp. ULN5. The sequence continues at coordinate 149,117 of NZ_JAPJEE010000005.1, read as the reverse complement.
CTTAACGTTGGACTACGCTTTTTAATCTTGGTTCAGCAATTTACCATAAGCTAGCATAAAAGCCGCTTAATTCCTTAAGTAAAGTGGTTTTCGGTAGTTAAATAAACCTTCATTCAACATATCATCAACCCCAAGTGGTCCAGAACCACCGAGCCCTTTGATAACAAAGTTTAAGTAAACACCTTTTTCAAACTCTTCACGACTATCAATGCTTTCTGATAAGTCATCGTCGTAATTGGTTTTGATGCGGTAATGATAACTTAAGCGAACAGCCCAACAACACGATTCGTATTGGAAGCCGGTATAGGTTTCAATACGGCGGGATTCATTCAAATCATAATACCAGTTACCCACAAAATATAAGTCATCACTTATTGGCCATGACGTTCTGATACCTGCTTGAGAAATATTGACTCGATCATTGGTATTGGTATTCAGTAAGTCAGGAACGTAACGATAACTAAACTGCAGTAACTTATCTTTGCTCGGTCTGAAATCTAATGTCACTTCATTCTTTTTGTTTTTATTATTTTCGGTATCGTGCTGCATTGAGCCGCTAATAAACCAATCTTTATAAAGGTGAGCATCGAGTTCGGCGGCTAAAACCGAAGTAGATTCAGACTCTTGAAGGTAATGGTTCTCTAATAACACTTTGGAGTCTTCAAAGTAGAGGGTTTGTCCTAGACTAAATTTGAATTTCTCTAGATTATTGTCATCCAAAAATCGAGTTGTGAATCCGAGGGTTAATTGATTTGCATCAGCAATTCTGTCTAATCCCGAAAAGCGTCGGTCACGGAATAGCCCGAAATAATCTTCTTGAAGTTGAGCTGTATCGTAAATACCTATGTCAGATTGGTCTTCATAACCGACATATAGGTATTGAAATTGTGGTTCTAATGTTTGCTTAAATTCACTATCAAAAAACGTTGTTGGGCGCTCAAAATTAATTTGGCCGTGCAGGCGCACTTGTGGAATGGTTCTGCTAACGGATTCAGAAAGCTGGGTGTCTTTTTCATCTGGTGCTTGCCAATATTGGGTTTGCAGCAGTTTTATTTCGCTGGTTAAGCTTCCGGCAGGGCCTTGAATCGGTAATGTTAGGCTTGGAACCATGTGTAAACGTGTGGCTGTGGTGTATTGATTATCTTGATGCTGAAAGTTTGTCAGCTCAGAGTTGAATCTAAAATCAATCGCATTCCAGAAATTAATTTTTCGATAATTGAAGTTCAGCTGCGGCATAACCTGGTAAGGAAGTTCGTCTTCGCCAAGCACTTTAATATCTTGAACTCGCATGTTGAAGTCCCAGTTTTGTTCAAAATAACTGGCTTCTCCAATTCGTGATAATTGGTTATCCGTTGAGCGGTTTACATCCGAATTTAAATCATTGAAATAATTGTTGTCTGAAACATCGGTATAATTTGCTCTGACTCGCCAATTTTCGTCGATTGCACCTTGATGACTCCAATGGAATAAATAGCGTTCAGGGTTATTAAATAACTTACGGTCATTACCTAAGTATTCAACATTTAGTTGGCCATTTTGTTGCTCGCCCGCTAAATAACGGAACTCAGTTTTGACAAATAAACCCCGCGATGACATCACATCAGGTGTAAAGGTTAAATCGTATTCTGGCGCAATATTCCAATAATAAGGCGTACTAAGTTGCACACCATTTGTCGTACTTGTGCTAAAACTTGGGAATAAGAATCCTGTTTTACGCTTATCTGACACCGGAATGGTCATATAAGGAATGTACATCACTGGGACATCCGCAATCCGTAGTTTAGCGTTCCAAATTTCGCCCCATTCCTCTTCACTGTCTATTTTGATCATGTCAGCTTCAAGCAACCAAGATTCATCGCCAGGTGGGCAAGTTGTAAAGTTGGTGCCGGAAAGGATTAAGTTATTCTCTGAGGTGATTTGTAATTTTTTAGCGTCGCCGTGGGCTTGTTGCCCATGAAACCAATATTCAGCGCCTTCTAATGTGGCACTGCTACTGCTCATTTGCGCCTGTAAGCTTTCAGCGGTAATCGTAAACTGATCATCTTTAAAAATAAGATTTCCATTGGCACTTAGTTGCTGCTTTTTCTGATCTAAAATAGCCTGATCTGCAGCAATATGCCTAGAGCCTTGGCTAAAACTTACATCTCCACTGAAATGGGCTTTATCATCAAAAGCCGCGGAAGAATTATCTGAAATAATGACAATGTCGGTGTCTTGAATGCCTGAAAGTTTTTCACGATCATTAAATGAACGTGAAAAAGGGGGTTCAACAACGCAAAGTGGAAGTTGTTCCGCTTCGGGAGCTGGTGCTTGGGCAAACACTGTATGAGGCAAAAGGCATAAGGCCAGAAAATATCGGATTTGCATTATAGTCAAATAATTATGAATTCTTGTTCTGGAAAGTTTGGAGAGATAAAGAAATGCAGCTAGTTAAGTATATGCAAAACAATCCATTCTTTAGCTGTTTCCAAATGTTATGCTGGCTATAATAAAGCAATTTTTGATGAAGAGCCATTGAGATGAGTGAAACAGATTTAAGATTCAATTTATTAGTGTCTTGGCTAGCCCAATACTTTGGTCAAGAAGTGTGCATATCGCTGATTTGTGGAGATGCCAGTTTTAGACGTTACTTTAGGTTAACAGTTAATAAAGTCGATTATATTGTCGCAGATTCTCCCATTTCTTTAGTGCCTGTAGCCCCTTTTGTGTCGGTAGCAAAGGCTTACCAACAAGCTGGGCTATTGGTGCCGCAAATTATTCATGTTTGCAATGAGCATGGTTTTGTTTTGCAAACGGATGTTGGTCAAGCACAATTACTGTCGGTCATTACGCCAGCCAATGTCAGCAATTATTATCAACAAGCTCTAGACCTACTCGTTCCCATCAGTCAAGTAACTACCATTACTAATGTGACGGGGCAGCAATCACTTTTACCCGAATATGACTCGGCCTTTGTCGAGCGGGAGTTAGCTATTTTCACTCAGTGGCTCATTGGCGAACACCTTCAATATGAAATGACCGCAGCAGAAACCACTATGCTAACAACCTGTTTTCAGCTTCTTGTCGATAATGTGGAACAACAACCTAAAGTGGGGATGCATAGAGATTTTCACAGTCGAAATTTGCTGATTAATCATGATGATCCACAACAAGTTCGCCTTGCAGTGATTGATTTTCAAGATGCGGTTATTGGGCCGGTTACTTATGATGCGGTATCACTTTTGCGAGATTGTTATATCAGATGGCCTGAAAATTTAATTAATCCATTAATCAAATATCATTATGCATTGGCGATTAAGCATCAATTAATGACAGCCGATATAAGTTTTGCGCAGTATCTACAATGGTTTGATTTGATGGGCTTGCAGCGTCATCTTAAAGCCGCCGGAATTTTTGCAAGATTAAAGCTACGAGATGGCAAGCCAGGCTACATGGCCGATATTCCGCTAACACTACAATATGTCATTGATATTGCTAAACGATACCAAAACTTAACACCTTTAGGTGAGTGGGTTGAAAAGGTTGTATTGCCTTTGGTGCAACAGAGAAATCGTCTTTCTAAGGAGTTAACTCAATGAAGGCTATGATTTTAGCGGCAGGAAGAGGCGAGCGTTTAAGACCATTAACCGATACCTTACCCAAACCTTTAGTTGCCGTTAATGGTAAACCACTAATTGAATATCATTTGGAAAAGCTAGCCGCCATCGGGATTAAGCAGGTGGTGATCAATCACGCTTGGCTCGGACATCTGTTGCCTGAAACATTAGGCAATGGTGAACGTTGGGGATTATCGATTCAATATAGCGCAGAAGCTGAGGCATTAGAAACCGCAGGCGGAATTAAACAAGCGCTTTCTTTATTGGGAACAGAGCCTTTTCTATTGCTAAATGGTGATATTTTTATTGATGAATTACCTGATATCACCCAGGCTCTCTTGGTGTTGAATCAGCAGCAAGCCGATGCTTATATTTGGTTTGTTGATAATCCGGCGCATCACCCTCAAGGTGATTTTAGTCTTGTGACTAGCACACAAGATATTGATCTTGAAACTCTATCGCTGGTTGCATTAGAGGGTGAGCCTCGATTTACTTACAGTGGAATGGGCGTTTATCATCCCAAAATGTTTGCTGGGCTCGCAGAGGGTTCACAGCCATTGGGGCCGTTATTAAGACAATCTATTGCGCAAGAGCAGATATATGGCCACTGTTTAACGCAATATTGGTGCGATGTTGGCACGATAGCCAGATTAGATGCTTTGAATGACCGCTTAAGGTCACTAACTTAAAATACACTTTTTAATATAACGGACAAGTCGATGCGAATTTGGGGAAAGGTTTTCGGATTTATTATAGGTTTTATGTTTGGCAAAGTGTTCGGTGGTCTGTTGGGACTATGGCTGGGGCACCTTTATGATAAACGTCAACGATTATCAAGCTTGATCCAAGATGCGGGTGAGCGCCAAGCGATTTTCTTTAATACCACTTTTGCGGTCATGGGGCATGTTGCTAAAGCATCGGGTCATGTTACTGAAGCGGATATTCGGGTTGCCACATTACTCATGGATAAAATGCAGCTCACAGGCCGAGCACGCCAAGCGGCTCAAGAAGCGTTTCGGTCTGGGCGTCAAAGTGGATTTGATCTATTCAAGCAACTTGCTGACTTTAAAAGAGTCACCCAAAGTCGACATGAATTGCTGCAGATGTTTTTAGAAATTCAAATTCAAACCGCATTGTCCGATGGTGAACTTCAGGCAAAAGAGCAACAAGTATTAGCTGTCATCGCTGAACAGTTAGGGATGTCGGGTGTATTAAAAGACTTGTTATCCCGTTGGCAAGCTGAATTTCAACATCATCAATCTAGCCATGGCAGTAAAATGCCTATTAAGGATGCATATTTAGTATTGGGTTCTGATGAGTCTGCAAGTGATCAGCAAATCAAGCGGGCATATCGTAAGTTAATGAATGAACACCATCCCGATAAGTTGGTGGCTAAAGGCTTACCCGAAGAAATGATGATGATTGCTAAAGATAAGGCGCAAGATATTCAAGCGGCTTATGAGGTGATAAAAACGTCAAGGGGCATGCGTTAGACATTAGGCAATATTTTTATTGTTGGTGAATACAGGAGTGATTCAATGATGAAAAAGATAATATTCGGACTTATAGCAGGATGCTTAACCGTCAGTGTTTCTAGTCATGCTGATGTGTTTATTGCGCCTTTTGGCGGTTACAGTTTTGGCGGCAATGGTTTGGAGGTTTTAGTCAGTGATGAGACTTCCACAGACTTAGAGATGAACGAGGGCGGAAATGCAGGATTAATGCTGGGCATCACCACTAATGACCCCGGGAACATTTACCTACTGGTTAGCCACCATAATACTGATTTACGTCAAGGATTATTATCTTCCGAGGTATTGACCGACTTAGAGGTTAACTATTTTCATTTGGGCGGTACATTATATTTCCCCAATGGTCATTTTAAACCTTACATCACTGCTAGTGCCGGTTTAACCCAACTTCGCCCTGATAAACAATATTCAAGTGAAACTAATTTCTCTATGGGATTTGGTGGTGGAGTGGCGTACGAGTTAACCGACAACGTCAGTTTATTTGCTGATATTCGGGGCTATGCCACGTTTGTTAACTCGACAGGTGGTTTGTTTTGTAACGAAACCCGTTGTGTTTGGCAAATTGAAGGTGATTTAATGTGGCAAGGTCAAACCAATATAGGCGTTGCGGTTGCCTTTTAAGTCAGTCTTGAAGCGTTAGGATAGTCATGAACATAGTCATTTTAGACGGATATACCTTAAACCCTGGTGACTTGAGCTGGAACGGTTTTAGCGATTTAGCAGAGCAGTGCCAAGTTTACGAACATACCTTGGCGGCAGATGTCGTTAACAGATGCCAAGATTGTGACATCGTATTAACTAACAAAACTGCCTTAACTGCTGATGTGATCAGGCAGCTGCCCCAAGTTAAATATATTGGGGTACTTGCGACAGGTACCAATGTTGTCGACGTCGCTTTTGCTAAACAACAAGGCATAGTGGTGACTAACGTGCCAGCTTATGGCCCAGATGCCGTCGCGCAAATGGTATTTGCTCATATTTTGCATCACTGCCAACATGTCGCGTTACACGATCATGCGGTTAAACAGGGGGGGTGGACTCAGCAGCGAGACTTTTGTTTTACGTTAAAGCCTTTAATGTCATTAAAAGGTAAAATATTAGGCCTAGTTGGATATGGTGATATTGCCCAGCAAGTGGCTGCAATTGCCCTTGCGTTTGGAATGAAAGTATTGATTCATACACCCCAGCGCAAAAAACATTTGCCACAGGGCGTAAGCTGGTGCGAGTTGAATGAGTTGTTACCTCAGGCGCAGTTTTTATCTTTGCATTGCCCTTTGACCGAGGCAACATATCGAATGATCAATGCTACAACTTTGAAAGCGCTGCCCTTAAATGCCATGGTGATAAACACAGCCAGAGGTGACCTGATTGACGAGCAAGCCCTAGCCAATTGGCTTAATCAAAATCAAGGCTATGCTTGTGTAGATGTGTTATCAACTGAGCCGCCTCAAGCGAATAATCCATTATTGTCAGCAGATAATGTTAGTATTACCCCGCATATTGCTTGGGCAACTACGGAAGCCAGACAAAATCTAATGAACATAGCGGTGAACAATGTTGTTCAGTATATAAATGGTACACCAATTAACTTGGTTTAAGGATATCGCCGGAATTAGCATGAGTATTTACAAAGAACTCTATGATGTATTCGACAAAGAACGCAATTTAAAGAAAGCTTCCGATGCCCATTTACGCCAACTGCAATTTGAAATTGAATCAAATATTCATTATATGGCAAGCGCCTTTAAGCAGCACCTGCCCAGCGATGTGATTGTTGCGGGATTGGAAAATAGCGTGTTTAAACAGCTTATGCAGCAGTCTTACACTATCAATGCTAAACCATTAAAAAGTTCAACAATTAATGGCTACAAAGAATTTGAAAAATATCTGCACTGGCACGCTGATAAGTTAATCGAACGAGCCTATTTAAGATTGCACCTTCTAAAAAAGCTCATCGCAGCAGGGCAACATGATCAGCAGCTTAAATTAAAATCGTTATTTCGATTTTTCATGCTGGTTCATTACCATCTTGCCGATAAAGCTTTGCCTCGTCGCCAATAACTCGCCACCAACTCGCGACTAAAATACAGAGACGCCATATTATGAAATATGGCGTACTTGCTTTGATATTTTGAACGTGAGAACAAACGCTGATCGTTACAGAATTACGGTGATTTCTGCTACAACCTTCTTGGCTTTTGTGACCGCATTGTCGATGCTGATATCTTTTGCTAAAGCCACGCCTAACCTTCTGCGGCCATCAATATCGGGTTTTCCAAATAATCTGAGTTGAGTATCTGGCAGAGCCAGTGCTTTACCCATTCCTTGAAAACGAATATTGTCTGATTTTCCTTCACCAAGGATAACGGCAGATGCAGAAGGCCCATACTGGGTTATTTTACCAATAGGTAGCCCTAAAATGGCACGAACATGTAAAGCAAATTCGGATAAGTCTTGGCTGATGAGCGTGACAAGTCCGGTATCGTGAGGGCGGGGTGAGACTTCAGAGAAATACACTTCATCGCCTTGAATAAATAACTCAACACCAAATAATCCAAAACCACCTAATGCTTTAACGGCTTTCATCGCGACTATTTGTGCCTTTTCTAGCACATGATCAGGCATGTTCTGAGGCTGCCATGACTCACGATAATCGCCATCCTCTTGTCTATGACCAATAGGATCACAAAAATGAATGCCATCAATGGCATTGATGGTTAATAAGGTGATTTCATAGTCAAACGCGATAAAACCTTCAACAATAACGCGTCCCTGGCCCGCTCTTCCACCTTGTTGAGCATAATCCCATGAGGGGTGAATATCTGCAGCCGACTTAATGACACTTTGACCTTTACCAGAAGAGCTCATGACAGGTTTTATGACGCAGGGAAAACCTATCTCGTTAATTGCAATGGTGAGTTCATCTAAGCTGTCGCAGAAAAAGTATGCAGAGGTGGGTAAACCTAAGGTTTCTGCTGCAAGGCGACGAATGCCTTCTCTGTCCATGGTGAGCTTTGCTGCTTGCGCACAAGGTACGACATTCAAGCCTTTTGCCTCTAGAGACACTAGAATATCCGTTGCAATCGCTTCAATTTCTGGGATCACGATATCTGGTTTTTCAGACTCAATTAATGCCGATAATACCGCGCCATCGAGCATATTAATGACATGGAAGCGATGGGCGACTTGCATGGCCGGCGCGTTGGGATACCTATCGACCCCGATGACTTCAATACCAAATCGTTGCAGCTCAATGGCAACTTCTTTACCTAATTCACCACAGCCAAGTAACATGGCTTTCACGGCATCAGCACGATTCGGAGTACCTAAAATTTCTAATGAAGAATGACTCATAATAAACCTTTCTTAGTGTTCTATTATCGGAACAGTTTACCTGTTCAATAAGCAACTTTGCCATTTTTGAACATTATTTGTGATATAGATTCGTTAGATTTACCTGTTCTGTTTGTTCTAGCAATAAAACAAGCATTGTAAAGTGTAACGGGTTATGTAAGATTTGTGGGTAGAGTGTTAAATTTGGCTTGGAGGCTAAAATGTTTCTAGATTACTTCGCGTTAGGGGTATTGTTTTTTGTCGTGATTTTCATCTTTTACGGCATTATCGCTATTCATGATATCCCGTATGAAATAGCTAAAAAGCGCAATCATCCCCAGCAAGATGCACTGCATATTGCCGGATGGGTGAGTTTGTTCACTTTACATGCCATTTGGCCATTTTTATGGATATGGGCCACCTTGTATCGAGAAGATAGGGGCTGGGGCTTTAGCGATAGTCGTAAAAGAGAGTTGATTCTTGAGGGGGAGGTTAAAGAGCTTATTCAACAGGTTACAGAACTGTCGCAGCGATTAGCACTTGTGGAAAACACCAATACAGCTGAGTTTAACGCTGAAGAAGCCACTAAATCTCATAGTGAGGAACTTAAATAATGGATTTATTACTCATTCTTACTTATGGCGCACTGTGTATCGCGATTTTTAAAATATTCAAAATCCCTTTGACTAAATGGACTGTGCCAACCGCAATATTAGGGGGCATAGTGTTAATCGGTACCCTGTTGTTATTGATGAACTATAACCATCCTTATACTAAATTTGCTCGGGAATACTTTGTCTCCATTCCTATTACCCCAGGGGTAAAAGGTATTGTCACTGAAGTTAATGTTGTCCCCAATATGCCAGTATCGAAAGGTGATATTCTTTTTAGAATTGATCCCACACCTTATGCCGCTACTGTGAAGCAAAAACAAGCTGCATTAAAAGAAGCTGAGCAGCAAGTACCACAATTGAAAGCCGCATATGAGGCAGCACATGCAAAATTTGAACAAGCTCAAGCAGATGCGACGCGTAACGAGTCAGCCTTTAGAAGATATGATGAGGGTCGTAGAAAAGGCGGGAAAAACTCCCCGTTTACTGAACTTGAATTAGATAATCGTCGTCAGGTGTATTTAGCATCGTTAGCGCAATTAGATGGTGCAAGAGCTGAAGAGCTTCGTAATCGTTTGGCGTATGAGTCAAATATTGATGGCGTTAATACAAAAGTTGCCGGCTTACAGGCTGAACTTGACAAAGCGCAGTTTGAATTAGAGCAAACCATTGTACGTGCCCCATCAAACGGTGTGGTGACTCAATTAGCGCTTAGGGAAGGTGCAATGGCCGTTCCACTTCCACTTCGCCCAGCATTAACATTCATTCCTGATGCAGAGCGTTATTTTGCCGGTGCGTTTTGGCAGAACTCATTACTGCGTTTAAAAGAAGGTGATGAAGCAGAGATGATTCTTGATGCTGTGCCTGGTATGGTATTCAAGGGTAAAGTCGCTAAAATACTACCCGCTATGGCTGAAGGTGAGCTTCAGTTTAGTGGCAGCTTGCAGTCATCAAATCGGTTATTTCAACGAGGCAGGGTATTAGTATTAATTGATCTTGATGATCACGAGTTAATTAATTCGTTACCCGCAGGTGTCGCAGGGCAGGCCGCAATTTATACTGAACATTTCAGCCATGTGTCGGTCATGCGAAAAGTATTACTTAGAATGCAAGGCTGGTTAAATTACTTATTTGGTGAGGGCCACTAATACCCTATGGCCTGTTGATCTTTATAGGTTTTTTTACAGCGAATAGTTGGTCATTTGTACAAGGCAGAGACTTTGTGGTGTAGTTATTCTACATAAGAAGTCGAGAACGCAGTACAAATGATCAACAAATGCTGCCCGAAGGGTTCGGCTAAAAACGTTTTACTCTTTGTTTAATGAATTTTTTGCGAACAAAGAGTGCTTAGATGACTAGGCATCAATCCATTCGCCTCAATTAAAACGTTTTTAACTCGAACAAAACTCAACCAGCAAAGAACAACAGGCCCTCGTTACATTGGCTGAATAAAGTCAGGCCGTTTGACTATCACGAGTCGAGGTGGCTTCGCCAGCTCTTAATAAAAACGTCCGTAATAGCGGACGTTTTTTATTGCTAGCTTAGGTTTTTACATCGATAAATCATATCAGTGGTTAAGTGTTAGACTTAACCTTCAATCTTCAACGTAAACCTTGAATGATAACCTTCCAATAATGATGAGGAGTTGAAGGTTATTGATTTTTTTTAGGCGGAAACTGTTTGAGAATTTGCTGCACGGTTTCTGCTGTCCTGTCTGCTTTATCTTGGCCACCCATGTCGAAGTCATACATATCTGAACCACGCCAAATTAAACGGTTTTTAATCGGATCGATTATGTCGATTTGAATAGTTTGTATTTTGGCAGTGTCGCTTCCTATCGGAACCCCCACACTAGTACCAATGCTGGCGCCGCCGCTACTGCCCCAACCTCCAGTACCTAAACCAATCGACATACCTGAACTTTTGGGTTTATCTTCGGTTTTAAAGGCAAAGCTAACGTTAAAATCACTTGGTTGTGCTTGTTGGGTAAAACCTTGCTGGGTTAGTGTTTGAATAATGTTTTCACGCACACGTTGAACAGTCAGTGGATCTTCAGCATTAACCACATCTAATAGCGTAAAGCTTTTCAGTTGGCTAAAATCATAGTCAACATCATAGTCATTTTTAGGTGTGCTTTGGCAACCAGATATTGTCAAGCTAGCCATGAGTAATGCTGAAGCCGAAAAAATACAGCGATAAAAATTTCCACTAAAAATGTACTGCAACATAATATGACTCTCCAAAAATTGTACAATTTTACTGCTATTAGTATAACCTTAACTATACGTCAATAAGTCAATTACGCTCAACTATGGAACAATTAAGTTTTTTTGCAGTACCAAGCCCCTGTATCGGTATCTGCCAGTCAGATCCTAAAGGTTATTGCTTGGGCTGTTTTCGTAGCCGAGATGAACGTTTTAATTGGATGAGTTTCTCTGAACTGCAAAAACAAGATGTGATCCGCTTGTGTGTCCAACGTAAAAGGCGTCGCCAATACGCTATTTTTAATGCAAGAAAATTACAGCAACAGCAATTGCAAGCCAGTATCAATACTCAATTGGACTTTGATGAGTCGGACGATAATGATGTGTTAGGCGATATCAGTGATTTTAAGCTGGATTAGTTTTTAGGCCAGCTTAGTGTAAACGCCGTTTTTTGATCATTGCTCTCTATGCTGACGTTACCACGATGGCGCAACATGATCCTTTTGATAATGGCTAAGCCTAATCCATGCCCTTTATTACCATGATATTGTGATTGACTACGATAAAAGGCTTTAAATATATGCGGCTGATCTTCTAAAGGAATACAAGGACCATTATTACTAACCGTTAAATAAACGTTATTTAGGTCGTGCCTGAGATGAATGATGATTGTGGATTTAGCATAACGTTGGGCATTAATAATGAGATTTTGAATCGCGCGCTCAACCAACGAACCTTCACCCTTTATGTAAATTTCATCAGTCTGATCAGGTAAGGTTAACTCAATGTGATGCACGCTTAAATCTTTAAGCCTAATGATAAGCTGCTTACTGATATTGATTAATTCACAGTTTTCTAACACAGGCTCTATCTGCATGGTTTCTAAACTGGCATAAGTGAGTAATTCTTGCAGCAAGTCTTCCATTTCTTTGATATCAGTTTGCATCTCATTTAAAAAGTGAGTGCGTTGTTGCATATCACTGTCAGGTAAGCAATATTTAGGCAGTAATGCCAACGCAAATTTAAGCCTGGCTAATGGAGTTCTAATTTCATGTGACACTGCGTTAGTCAGATGCTTTTGGTTGTCTATTAGGCTGCTAATATGCTGCGCCATATCATTAAATGTTAACGCCAGAGGGGCAACCTGTGAGCGGCTGTTCAGCTCAATGCGTGTATCCCAATGTGCTTCACCAAACTTTTTTGTGGCACTTCGCAGTACTTTTAAGTCTCGAGATAAAGGCCATACCCACACTAATGCAACTAATGCTAAGGATAAGTAAAAGATGATGGTAAATATGCCGCGCAATTTATCTCGAGGATCGATGTCAAACGGGCCAGCAATCAGCACCTGGTTACCCACAGCGATGAATTGCAATTGGGTCTTGTCGGTTTGAGTGGTGAGAATCTCATTATGAGAAAGCTGCATGTTACCATTTAAGGCAATTTGATCTCGCTGCAGTAGTTGAAGTGGAAAAGCATGCTGCTTGCTTATTTCATCAAGCAGCATTTGCCGTTCTGCTTCGGAATGTTTAGATAGTATTAATGCCAGCGCGATGAGCGGTGCATCGACGTCACCACTATCTTCAACATGGTTTTGCCACAAACTATCTAATGTCCAGCCGATCCCTAAAAAGCTTAAGCTTAATAGGAGATACAGGCTGATGAAGAGGCGTTTCAATTGATTTTACGACTAAATTAATTATTCCACGCTTCAGGCGCGAATAAATAACCTTGCCCCCAAACCGTTTTTATACGGAAAGGTGTTTCAATGCTATCACCGAGCTTTTTACGAAGACGTGAAATACGCACATCAATTTTACGATCTTTACCGTCAAAGTCGATGTTTAAGAGGTATTGATAAATATATTGGCGGCTGAGTATTTGACCCGCTTGAGAAGCCAGCAACCATAACAATTCAAATTCGTGACTGGTGAGATCGACTTCAGTATTGCCTAAGCGAATAGCTTGGGTGTGAGGATCGATGCTGAGTTTCCCAAAGTTGAGACAATGTGATTCTGGTTTGTTTGGCTGAGCTTGACGACGCAGTAGGTTGTTCATTCTAGCGACTAATAAAGCAGGATCGACAGGCTTAACGATATAGTCATCAGCGCCTAATTCAAGACCTTTAATTTGGTCTTCATTACTGCCTAGTGCGCTCATTAACAAAATAGGGCCAGAGAAATAGTCAGGTAGTTTCTCGCAAAGACTTAAGCCATCAAGACCGGGTAACATAATGTCTAGTAAGATAATATCAGGCTTATAGCTGATTAGACGGGTTAATACGGTATCGCCACGGCGTTCAACTTCAACGTGCATGTCGTGGGATTTTAAATAATCAACAATGAGATTGGCTAACCTGATGTCGTCTTCAACCAATAGAACTCTATGTGTAAATTGTGGCGTGGTCATTAAAATAAACTCCAAGGGTTCCGATAGCGCCTGCGTACTTGTTGTGTCGAGGCTTTATTTATTTTCAACTTTACGCCAGCAAGGGTGAGGTTGTTGTCCTTTCTTACGAGTATAAATTGAATATCTTTATCGGTTTTTATTGTTAAGTTGACAGATTTTTCGCTTGGATCGTCCGAGCACCAACGCGGTATGGTTGGATAATCAGATATGATGCAAACAAGATCGTCATTAACTGTTTCCCATGTTAACAACAGGTCTATTTCACAGTAACTAAATTGATCATCCGTTAAACACAAATTAGGCGTAGCTTTCAGGTGCGCCTGTTGTTCGAGTGTTTCAGCTTTTATACCAAAAGCACTCATCGATAGAATTAAAATGCTCCAAAAGCAATATGCGGCACGCAGGGTGAAATACTTCAACGTTAAAACCTATAAGCTGCGCCAACAAAATAACTTTGACTGTTATCTTCATTGACTAATGGGCTATCTTTTATTTCATCTGACAACCCTGTGTAGCGATATGCCATTAAAATGTTCCATTGCTCATTAATAATGTAGCGTGTGGTTAATTCTAACCCGGTATTCCAGCCTGAATCGGCGCGATAATGTTCGCTCCAATAGCTATTTTCACTTTCTCTAACGCCATAGTAATATTGAATCACCTCAGCACTCTTCCAATCAGCTCGTAATGCAGCATCAAACACCCATTGTTCAATGGCTATGCCATAGTTCCAGCTAAAGTGAAGCGTTTCACCATTGTGAACATTCAGTAAATCATGGGCATAAGCAAACTTTAAAAAGCCCCAGCGCGCATAATAAAATGCCTCAATGCCACCGTAAAAAGTAAAGTGACGACTTTCTAATTCTTCGAAAACTTTAGGTGGCTCGGTTATCTCTCGCGACATGGTTCTCATTGGCATGATATTCACATCTGCGGAGGTGCGATCCCCACTTAAAAAAAGATTACTTGGATCCCAATCGTAGAAAAACGCTCTATCATCGCTGTAACTGGTCACAAGATTGATAGAAAATCTTTCCGCCTCTTTTAGGCTGTAGCCTAAATTACCATTGTCAAAAAACCACTGTTCACCGTAGTAAGCAATTGACGGCAGCACATACAATGGAATGTCATCATAATCTTGTAATGGATTCGTTTTCTTGCCATAACCCACGGCCAAAGAGATGTCCCACTCCCCTTGAGTAATACAGTCACTTGAGGTTAAACACACTGGTTCAGCCTTTGCCAACGCCATAGATGCTGGGGTGGCAATCAAGAATAATAAAACATTACGTATGTATTTAAGCATAAATGACTTTATAACCTTCTATGTGTTTAGTACTAAATTTCTGATATTTAACCTTTTAAACACGTTACGGTTAAATAGAGAACAAGTCGTAAACATCATGTTATCACTATCTCTCTACGGCATTAATAATTAACAACGGTTGGATACAAAATGTTACTGATGCATCAAAGCTATTATACAGGCTTAAGCTTTGATGGCCTTCCAAAATAATTGAAAGCTGGCATGGCGATGGGACGTGTCTTTGCCTAACTCTGGGTGGTCGGTAAAAAAACGAATAGCGGCTAAATATTGACCGTGGCAATTTCCCAACAACAAATCGACAGGGTAGTGCGCAATGATATTTTGTTGCTGGCCTTCTTCTATTAACTCCACGATAAAACCTAAAATACCATTCATTGCTTGTTGCCGCGTGGCAGCATTAATTTCCGCTGACAATGAAAACTGCAGAAAAAACTTTTGCTTTAATGGCTCAGAGATCGCCCAATCAATGGCATTTTGCCATAGGGCGTTTGCATCTGATTCGATATTGCCGCTGACTTGGCTTTTGCTGATGATAGTATCGGCAAACTCTTGTTTAATAGTTAAAAAAAGATGGTTAATGATACAGTCTTTTGTAGGGAAGTGGTGAAATAGGGTTCCAGTAGCCACTCCCGCAGCCTTCGCAATAGAGGCTGTGGATGTGGCATGAAACCCTTGACGAACAAATAACGCCAAAGCCGATGTTAAAATGGCGTTTTTTTTATCTGTTTGTTTTTTTGTGGCATGTTCGATGGTCACAGTGGGTTATTCCTAACGTAAAAAGAACTTCATCAATGCTTTTTGAATAAATGTGCCATAGGGAGGATGCACAAAAATACCGGTATTAATTTTACCACTGTTTAATACGGTTTTTGCATGGCTGAAGGTGAGAAAACCTTCTTTACCGTGATAGTGCCCCATACCCGATGGCCCAATCCCTCCAAATGGCGCGTCGTCAGCGGCTACATGAAATACCGTATCATTGATACACACGCCGCCAGAATGGGTGTGATGTAGAATATGATTTTGAGCGCTGCTATCAAAACTTAAAATATACAGTGCTAATGGTCTATCGCGCTGATTAACATAACCAATTGCTTCATCAACCGATTTGTAACCGATAATTGGTAAAATAGGCCCAAAAATCTCATCCTGCATAACAAGCATATCTGGATTGACCTGAGTCATTAATTGGGTGGCGAGTTTGCGTTTGCCGACAGTTGTTGCACTGTTTGATGCTGAAACGACCCTTGCCCCTTTTGATTTTGCATCGTCAATCACTTTTATTAATCGATCAAACTGACGGTCATTGATAATATTGCCGTAATCAGGGTTGTTATCAAAATCAGGGTACATTTTATTGAACCTAGCTTGGTAGGCTTTGATTAATTCATCAATTTTATCTTCAGGACAGAGCACATAATCGGGTGCGACACATATTTGACCGGCATTTAAACACTTACCAAAAATTAATCGCTCAACGGCGGTATCAATTGGCATATCTGGTGCAATAATCGCTGGAGATTTACCACCTAACTCAAGGGTGACTGGTGTTAAGTTCTCAGCCGCCGCTCGCATCACATGGCGGCCGACTAAGGTTGAGCCTGTGAATAAAATATGATCAAAAGGCAGAGCAGAAAATTGTGCTGCTATATCTGCTTCTCCTTCCACTAACGCGACTTCATTTTCTGCAAAAACCTGCCCTAATAAATCATTGAGAACTTGATTGGTATGTGGGGTGAATTCTGACATTTTGAGCATAGCTCTATTACCCGCAGCGATTGCGGTAATCAATGGTCCAATAGATAACATCACCGGAAAATTCCATGGAACGATAATGCCTACAACGCCTAAAGGTTGATAATGCACAGACACTTTTGACGGTGAAAGTAATAAACCTGCATGACGTTTACTGGGCTTCATCCATGATTTAAGGTTTTTGAGGGTGTAGTTAATATTATTGATACACGGCATGATATCTGAAATAACGGTGTCGTTTTCAGAGCGATGACCATAGTCTTTCATCAAGGCGGCAACGATTGGCTGTTGATACTGTAAAAGTAATTGCTTGAGTTGTTTTAGTTTTTCTACTCTGGATTGATAGCTAGGGGCGGGATGCGACAAATAGTGGCTGCGTTGCGTCTGCAATAATTGTTGTAATGGTGACAATTGTGATTGTTCAACAGTCATATTCATAAGTTACTCCAGCAAAAAAATGTCAATTAGACGTCAATAAAAAAAGCCGACTGATTAGTCGGTCTGATATTACCCCCTACGACTGATAGATGCAACAATTGTTGATAATATGCGCTATATCAATAATTGCATCTTACAACAGGCTACACTTTAGAAGGTATCTTATGGGCTAATGAGCCTAGATGCGGTTGGTAAAAGGGTGTCTGTTTTAGCTGGTATTATTTTCAAGATGACATCTTGTTTTCAACAATGTTTGTCAGTTGTGCTGACTATCTCACTCAATATAATGGCTGAGATAACAGATATTTTGAATTGAGATATTTCCATGTGACCGGAGGAAATTATGCGAAGTAAAACAATTTTATGGCCAACGGATTTTTCTGAAACGGCATCTCATGCTCTCCAGTATGCTATTGAAATGGCTAATCTCTATGATGTAGGTATTAGAATTGTGCATGTTGTTGATCAGCCATTTGGTGATGAAAACTACATGATATTAGCCGTTACGCCAGAGGAATTGGCTAAAAGCATGGAAGAAGCCGCGGCGAAAAAGATGCATTCATTACTTGCAGGGTTAAATACCAAAATGCCGATTGAAACAGTCATCCGTCGTGGTGATGCTGCCGCTGAAATCGTGGCAGAAGCTAATTCCGGCGATATTGGTATGGTAGTGATTGCAAGTCATGGCAGAACGGGTTTGGCGCATTTTTTACATGAAAACGTAGCTGAAACGGTGGCCAATCAAGCCCATTGCCCAGTGCTAGTGGTGAAATAACCTTTTGCTAATGACTTCGCTTAGATAAATTAGCTTTTAGGGCTATTAACCGCCTATGTGTTAATGCTATTTAGCTTGGTGATAAAACTTGCTTAAATCGTTGTAATCCTCTTAATGGTGATAGTGAGATTAATTTATTGGAAGCTCAGTTTAGACTGAGCCTCTTAACCTCAAAATAGGCTCGTTGCAGTATTGCCAGAACGAAAATCGATATTAAATCCACTGCTTATAATGCGGCGAAATGGTGTTGAATGCTCTAGCTGCTATCAGATTGGCTGTATCGATAGCAATATAGGGTAGCACAATTGCGCCACTGGCTAATCCGAGCTCAATATAGGCAAGTTGTTTTTTCTTTTGGGCATGTGTTTGAATTATTTTAACGTGTTGAATTTTTTCAAAAGGAATGCGTTTCCAATGCTTACCAAATAATCCACTGTGTTGCCATACCGCGTCATGTTGCAAAAAATACCCCCATCTTTTAAAGCGGACAAAAAGTAAAGCACAGACAATTAGCGCGGCAACCAGTGCGACTTCAATAAGTGCTTTATCAATAGGTAATGGCGTAAGTAACGCTAAAACCGACAATGCAGTAAAAGGGATAAAAGGCAGCCAAATACGTTTATATAACCAAGCAATATTAATTGGCATATAACCCTCTGGTAAACGAATGGGGGTTTGGCTTAAAGACGAGAGCGGGTGAAATATCTGCTCAATTTCATTCGGTTTTACAGCAGGAATTAACATATGCTGTTTGGTTTTTTCTTCTACTTCATTGCCTTTTACTTGTTTAAGGTAAAGAGTCCAGCGATTAACAACCCTTGCAAGTAAGGGTTGGTGGAAATGGATCACCTGTATACGTTTGATCGCTAACGCATCTTGTTGATGGGCAATAATACCACCGCTTCTTTGCAGTGTTTGTTGGCGTTTATCTAATGTATAGGGGTAATACTTTAGTACTGAAGCGATAATTGAAATCGCAGAAAATAGCACGTATCCAGCAATAAACAGCCCCACAAACAACACTAATTGCAATATAAAGCTTTCATGGGTGGTGTGATTAACCCACGTGATGAGTTGTTGAAAAAGCGCTGACTGGACAATTTTTTCCCATTCAATCTGACCCGCTATTGGGCCAGCGATTATGGCAAACCAAATAAAATTATTTTGATAAAAACCAAATAGAATTAACTCTTTCAAACTGCGGGTGATGATTGGTTGCGTTAACGCAAGGCTTTGATGTGGCGTATTCTCATTTTGTTTTAGCTGTGATGATTCGACGTCTTCGTGCTGCAGCTGCAATAATTGCTGTTTTAAAACATGTGCATGCTGTGCATTAATAGCTGATAGCCTTGCTTCGTCTTTACTGGATCCTGCAGTTTCAATCACTAACACAGCTAGGTTAAGCGGCTTAAAATAAAAGGGTTGTTCAAAACGAATGTTTTGAATTCGATTAAGTGGGATTTCATCTTTTTTGGTAAAAAAAAGTCCGCGTTTAACATCTAGCTGATTTACCTTTACTCGGTAGCGAAATTTACGCCATTGAATAAACGCAAAAGTTGTTAATAGTCCGATTAGAATAGCTGCGCCGTCAATGATCCAAAATAATGAAATATCATTTGTCCAACCGGCATAAAATATCGGTACTAAAGCATAGCCATTAGTGAATATACTTCTTAATGAAGTCATGACAAAGCTGAGGATCGACCAGGGAGATAAAGCCTGCCAATCAGTTAATAATGCGCAGGGGATCGCATTTTTCTGTGTGTCTGATTGTTGTGGTTGAAGATCATTCATGTTATGAGTCCAAAGACGCCGTTATCACCTTGTGCTCAGATGATTGATTTTCAGCGGCTTGATACAGTAAATGTTGTCTTAGGTGCTCAGCGGTGTCAGCGTTTAGTCCGGGTAAATTGATTTCAGCCTCACCAGAACCGGCACTAAAACATTTCAGTGTGACCAGTTGATATTGGCGCTCCAGCGGACCTTGAGATAAATTTACATGCTGCAAACGCGTGTAAGGTAATGCCGTAGTTGACATCCAAAATAACCCCTGTCGCATGATCAATTCATCTTTAAAAACCCCGTAGCAAACGGTCAATGCCTTCAAGTAAGTTAGACGAATGATCAACACGGCAACGATTAAGATAAATACTATAAGCAGCAATTTGGCTGTAATTGATAAAGGGGCTATAAAACCAATAAAGAAACAAATAATGGTTGCTATCAGGCTGTATACTACACCAGCTACATAGAGTTGTAACTTAGGGTAATTATCATCGATGTGAGTTAATACTAACTCAGTCATGGGGGTCAATTGCTGTGCTTGCAATGGCTCACCATATTGATAAATATCCGTATTTGGTAATGATTGATGTTGATGCTCAATGTCGTTCATATAAATCCATTCGTCTTTTTATGCTCGGTAATGACTATAACGACATTTTATGTCGTATGGTAGGGGTTTACGTTTATTACTCTTCTAGCCACGAACCAAGGATTAACGGCTTACTATGATGTTGGACTTATTTGATGGACAGGACCCAAATATTATCGCCCCTCCTGTTACGCTACATCCAAATTTTTTGACTCAACGTCAGCAACAATTATTGTTAAATGAAGTTAGTGATTACCCACTGACTAAAATTGAAATTGAAGTTTTTGGCAAAAAACACCTTATTCCGCGCACTCAAGCTTGGTTTGGTGATGATGGATGTGATTGTAAATACTCAAAAACGTTAATCAATCCTTTGCCATGGCCGCCTATGCTTGCAAAGTTACGCCAAACCTTAATCAATCGTTGTCAGCTTAATTTTAATGCCGTATTGGTTAATCATTATAAAGATGGCCATGATTGTATGGGATGGCACAGTGACGATGAGCCAGAAATTATTGCGGGGAGTGCAATTGCCTCAATTACTCTAGGTGCTTGTCGAGATTTTGTGGTACGTCATAAAGCAAGTCAGCAAAAAGTGACATATACCCCTTTTTCTGGTGACTTAATCATTATGGCGCCAGGTATGCAGCAAACTTGGCAACATGCGTTACCTAAGCGTTTATCGATAACACAACCAAGGGTTAATTTTACTTTTAGGTTAATTACGCCTGATTTTTATCGAAGATAAGCCTATAACAATAAAACGTGATTAACAGTTAACGTTTTGCCATGACAGTGTTTGACGTTTAAGTGTTAACCCAGTAACCTTCGATTTTTAAGAACCCAAGAGTAGGTCATTATGTCAGTTGCACAGACAATCACTGATAAACTGAATCAGTCGTTCACACCGTCACATCTTGAAGTTATTAACGAAAGTAATCGCCATCATGTGCCACCTAATTCTGAAACTCACTTCAAAGTTGTGATTGTCAGTCAGTTGTTTGATGGGCAGCGACCGTTAGCAAGACACAGAGCGGTCAATAGCGCACTTGCTGATGAATTAGCCAATGGCGTTCATGCTTTGTCAATCAATACTTATACTGAGGTGGAATGGCAGGAGCTCGAGGAAGTCCCTCGTACGCCAAACTGCAAAGGCTAGTTGAGAGCAGTCATACCACATAAAACCTCACTAATTAGTGGGGTTTTTTATTGCCCTCATTTAGTGCGTTGGCTATAGTGTTATTTTTTAGTACGTTGGCTAAAGTGTTATTTTTGTTGTTTAGCAATGTCTTACTCATAATACAATTAGAAAAGGATATCTAGATGTATCGCCGTTTATTGTTACCAATTCTCATTTTCGTGTCGCTACTTCAAGCTTGTGAACCACAAGCCCCCCAAAAAGTTACCGTGATTGAACATACCTCTCCAGTTATCGAGTGGCGATTGGCAACATCGTGGCCTAAAAATTTACCAGGCTTAGGAATGGCTCCAGAAAACTTCGCGCAAAAGGTCAACCTTATGTCCAATGGCCGTTTACATATTAGTGTTTATGGCGCAGGCGAATTGATGCCAGCATTGTCAGTATTTGATGGTGTGAGTGAAGGTAAAGTGCAAATGGCTCATAGTGCATCTTATTACTGGAAAGGAAAGGCTCCCGCTGCACAATTTTTTTCATCGATTCCTTTTGGTTTGAATGCTCAACAAATGAATGCTTGGTTATATCACGGTGGTGGTATGGAGCTGTGGCAAGAGGTTTACCAGCCATTTGGTATTATTCCTATGGCTGGAGGAAATACTGGAATGCAAATGGGCGGTTGGTTTAATCAGCCAATTAATTCGATTGAAGATTTAAATGGACTTAAAATGCGATTACCAGGTATTGGCGGTGAAGTGTTAAAGCAAGTCGGTGGCGTACCGGTTGAAGAACTCGCTGGTCGAGAACTTTATGGCGCCTTACAAAGCGGTGCTATCGATGCGGCAGAATGGGTGGGACCGTACAATGATCTGCCACTCGGTCTTTATCAGGTCGCTAAGTTTTATTATTATCCAGGATGGCACGAACCTGGCTCAAATATGGAGTTTATGGTTAATCAGCAAGCCTTTTTAGCACTGCCAGATGACTTGCAGCAAATTATTATCACTGCGGCAAGAGCCGTTAATCAAGATATGTTAGATGACTATACCCAAGGGCATATTGAGGCGTTAAATACCTTAGTTAATGATCATAATGTGCAATTGAAGCGTTTTCCTGAAGAGGTTATTGCTCAACTTAAAAGCGCCAGAGATACTGTGCTATATGCTGAAGCTGAAAAAGATCCTATGTTCAAAAAGGTACTTCAAGCTTACCTAGAAAATGAGAAGCAAGTGAAACGCTATTTTCAATATACTGAACATGCATTAGCAGAAATGACGCGATCCTAAGTGATAGTTTGTTTGTTGTCGTCCCGTTTTCTTTCTCGAGCACCGTATTAATCTGATTATTGTTCAAATTTTATGAGGTGATTATCCCCAGTAATTGTGCTTTGTTGAGCTCTGATTTAGGTCAATAAACACAAACGTTTTAAAGGCTTTTTAGTTATTTTATGACTAGTTGAAAATAATCACTGAGTTAGTTTGATGAATGACGCTAGAGAGTTAGTGAATGTTAATGTTACTATATCGCCATTACCGTTAAATACGTTTGTTAATGTTCTAACCTGTAAACGTATCCATTTTTGGGAGAAAACCATGCCGTTATTAGACAGTTTTACCGTAGACCATACCCGTATGAATGCGCCTGCAGTAAGAGTTGCTAAACATATGAGCACACCGAAAGGCGACACGATTACTGTGTTTGATTTACGTTTTTGCGCACCAAATAAAGATATATTAAGTGAGCGTGGTATTCACACTCTCGAGCATTTATTTGCTGGTTTCATGCGCGATCATTTGAATGGTGACAGTGTCGAGATTATTGATATTTCACCCATGGGCTGTCGCACCGGTTTTTATATGAGCCTCATTGGTCAGCCTTCAGAGCAAGATGTTGCTAATGCTTGGTTGGCGGCAATGGAAGATGTATTGAAAGTGACACAACAAAAAGATATTCCAGAATTAAATGAATATCAATGTGGAACCTATGAAATGCACTCACTTGAACAGGCACAAGATATTGCCAAAAACATCATTGCAGCAGGTGTAAGTGTTAATAAAAATGATGATCTTGCTCTAAGTGGTGAGATTTTAGGCACACTTTGATCTTATTGAAGTATTCAAAAAGCGGCACACAGCCGCTTTTTTTGTGTCTGAAATATTATATTTTAACAAGTGTATTTAGGTAGGGTGTTTAGATTGATGTAAATAAAGGATTTTTGTTGGCGATTAAGGTTTGGTGGGTGCAAGGTGTTGGATATTCTTTGGCGGTATGTGAATGATGCTGTTTTTGTGTTGCTGAAACCGTTATTGTATACAACATTAAGCCGTAATTTTACAAAGCCAAGATAGAATATGGAGATTTATATGTCTGATCGCTCTTTTAGCGTTTCAATGGTAGCGTCTGCAGTGGTGTTAATTCTGGGTAGCTTTCCCAGTATGGCTGATACAGTAACTGAATCATTTGAAACGAAAAACTCTCATATCGATATGGGGCAGGCTGACGTCTCCTTATTTCATTATCGCCAATCGTCTAACTTACTTGCTCAAACTGGGGTTACTGTCCATCCCAATGTGGCAAATGCAGATAACGCTATTTCAATCCGTGGTGCCACCAACGGCATAGCGGTAATGCAAGACAACATTTTTTATTCTGCAGCACCTTATTCAGCTCAAAATCTTGTTTCCTTACCTAATTTGTTTTTTCAATCTTCACTTTCAAGCAACAAGCAAACAAATGTAGGACAAGGTGGTCAAGGCTCTTTTGGTGTACTTGATTACACTACCGCTGTCATTAGCGAACGTGACACAGATGCCATCGTTAATATCGAAATCGATGAAGATGGTTCTCCTGCTGGTGGGTTAATCGTCAGCGGTAAAACTAAAGAATATGGCATGCTCTTGGGCGTTGATTATCAAAAAAGTGAAGATGATGCAGGATTTAACACTAGTTTTGATGATAAACATGAAAAAACCGATATCCTCTTTAAAATCAATGCTGGCAGTTTAGCTGGGGCGCGCAATCCGCAAAAAACAGAGTTCAGTTACCATTTTACAGATACCAGACTAGATAATAGCAGTATTGGCTTGACTGAAAACGATTTTTCACTAGCGCCTGATAACCGTTATGCGGCAACACAATTAGATTATGAAAAAGGCAAACGTCAACGCTACGCTTTAGCACATCAAGTGAATTTAAGCGGTTCAACAATGTTTACCGACTTTTATTATCAGAGCTTCTCGCAGGAGGGGCAGGACACCTTGTTTGTTGATGATCAATTGATTAATCGCCAATTGTTGCAGCAACTCTCTGAATTTGAGAAAAATCCAACTGCTCAAGGGTTAACAACGAATACTGCAATATCAGACAATGATTTTGATGGCTTTGGTGTACAAACCAAAGGGATCAGTATGTATGGGGCCCATGAGGTGACGTATCAGGCCAGATATCACACTGATAAAGCTGAAATAAAAGTAAGCCAATTAGATTATTTTCTTGGCGAAAACCTTCATTTAGCCTTGCAAGATACTCTTTATGGAGTATCAGATTATACTGATGAAGCGGATGCGATTACGTCATCAGTTAATACCAAACTTAACTATGATGCTTGGTCAGTCAACATTGGGCTAGGGTACGAACATGTTAGCGTGAGTCGAGAGCTTGGTAATAATACTGACTTAATGACAGCGGCTGATTTTTCTGATGACGGTTGGTTACCAACTATTGAAGTGGCTTATAAAAATGATGCATGGCTTTTTGCCTTAAGTGCTAAACAAGCTTGGACCGCTGCATCTGCAGGAAATAGCCAGCAACGCGCACAAGAGGCGCTGCAATACCAGTTAGCATTGCAATATCAGCAAGGGGCATTTGTTGCAGGCTTAAGTACCTATATACATGATTTTGATAATCAACATGTCACCTGCCAGTGGGGGATAAATTGTCTGCCCGGGCAAGAAGCCGCGCAGGTGAATTTAAAAGATGTTGCTGTCAATGGCGTTGATGTAAATCTTGATTACAGTATGACATTTGACAGCTTTTCGATCCCTATGTCGTTAGCTTATACCTACAGCCAAGCAGAATTTGGCCAAACTGATTGTGACGCCATTATTGGATGCTATAGAGATGGTGAGCAGCTACCTTGGGTACCTGAACAGCAATTAAGTGCCAGTATTGGTGTGATGATGGGACAATTTAGCCTAGTTGCGAATGGTCTGTATCAGACAGAAACAGGCAATGCATTTACACCAGGAAATTATGGTGTTGATTCTCAGCTTAAAGTCGATTTAGCAGCAAAGTATCAAATGACACCATCACATGAATTTTATGTGCGTGTAGAAAATCTACTAGATGAAGATTTAGTCGCTAAAAATTATCAAATGGGCATGTTACAGCAAACCGAAATGACAACGTATCTAGGCTATCAAGGTCATTTTTAATGAAAGTCAAAAACAGACTTGCGTTAATACGTTAAGCTAACCTGTTTATTTGATGGTAAAGCTTGTTCTAGTTGATAAATAATTCGCTTGTGTTTAAAAAATGTTAACGCCCTTGGCAATTTAGCGAGGGCTTTATTCATCACTTCTAATATTTAAAAAAATTCATTTCAAAAATATTTCTTTTAAAATTAATGCTATAGTTTTGTTCGCACGGTGCCTCCACGCTATTATTGATTGGTTATAACGCCACACTCTGCTTTGCGCTAGTTTAGGGGGCAAAGTTGGTGCATTGGTTTGAAAACACCTATTATTTTCGTGGCGATAGTCTCATATTTGGGGTAAAATGCGCGCGACCAGCGTGATTACGATCGCATTTCCGTGTTAAACCTGCGCTAGCTCAATAATGGTGTGTTTGTTAACATATTGTTTTTGTAGCGGAACGTGGCGCATTGTCTTTCCTTCAAACGTAGTGCTTGTGGATATGATTACAATTAAGAAAGGATTGGAACTGCCTATAGCAGGCGGACCAGAGCAAGTTATCCATGATGGCCCAGCCATTAAACATCTAGCTACTTTGGGTGAAGAGTATATTGGCTTACGTCCAACGATGAAAATTAAAGTGGGCGATAAAGTACAAAAAGGCCAGGTTCTTTTTGAAGATAAAAAGAATTTAGGCGTTAAATATACAGCTTTAGCCAGTGGTACTATTTTAGAAATTAATCGAGGTGCAAAGCGTGTACTTCAGTCTGTTGTTATTGCGGTGGAAGGTGACGATAGCGTTGCGTTTACTCAATATGATGCAGGTACATTAGACACGTTAGACTCGCAAGTTGTTCGCGACAATCTGATTGAATCAGGTTTGTGGACTGCATTGCGTACGCGCCCATTCAGCAAAGTGCCGGCCGTTGATGCTACGACGCAAGGTATTTTTGTTACCGCGATAGATACACAACCTCTTGCTGCCGATCCTGTGGTAGTCATTGCCGAACATAAAGATGATTTTGCTAATGGTTTAAAAGTGCTTGCACGTTTAACTGAAGGCAAAGTTTACTTATGTAAAGCTCCTGGAGCCGATATTCCTTCAGCAAATGCCCAAGTGGCAGAGTTTGCAGGTAAGCATCCAGCAGGTCTTGTAGGTACTCATATTCATAATATTCTTCCAGCTTCAGCTAAACGTAGTGTTTGGCATGTTGGCTATCAGGATGTTATCGCAATTGGCCAATTATTTACTCAAGGTGTGTTAAACACTGAGCGTGTTATTGCCATTTCAGGCCCTAAAGCCAAACAACCTCGTTTAGTGAGAACTCACATTGGCGCAAGCATTGCTGAGTTAACATTAAATGAAGTGCAAGACGGTAACGTTCGCGTTATTTCTGGTTCGGTATTAAATGGACGTGAAGCTAAAGGCCCACATGCATATTTAGGTCGTTACCACGCACAAGTAAGCTTAGTTGAAGAAGGTTACGAAAAAGAGTTATTTGGTTGGGCAATGCCTGGTGCCAATAAATATTCGATTACTCGTGCATTCTTAGGTCACTTAAGTCCTTCTCGTTTATTCCCAATGACAACCAGTACCGGTGGTTCTGACCGTGCGATGGTACCCATTGGCAACTATGAACGTGTTATGCCACTAGATATTCTTCCTACCATGTTATTACGTGACTTAGTGTCAGGTGATTATGATGGCGCGGTGACACTCGGTGCTCTTGAGCTAGATGAAGAAGACTTGGCGTTATGTACTTTCGTATGTCCAGGTAAGTATGACTATGGTTCATATCTACGAGACTGTTTAGATACGATCGAGAGGGAAGGCTAATGAGCTTGAAAGATTTTATCGAGCGTATTGAACCGCAATTTGAAAAAGGCGGAAAATACGAAAAGTGGTATGCCCTTTATGAAGCGGCAGCCACTGTATTTTATACTCCAGGTAAAGTGAACAAGGGTAGAACCCATGTTCGTGATAACATCGACCTAAAGCGTATGATGATTACGGTTTGGGCGTGTACATTTCCAGCAATGTTTTTTGGTATGTACAACGTGGGTTTACAAGCACAAGTGGCATTAGCTGCAGGCTTTGGTACTCCTGATGTTTGGCAAGTTGGATTGTTTGAATTATTTGGTGCTCAGTTAACCGCTGACTCAGGTATTGCATCATTGATGTGGTATGGTGCATGTTTCTTCTTACCTATCTACGCAGTGACTTTCGCTGTAGGTGGTTTCTGGGAAGTCTTATTCGCCTCTGTCCGTGGTCATGAAGTTAACGAAGGCTTCTTCGTTACATCTGTACTGTTTGCGTTAACCTTGCCAGCAACAATTCCTTTATGGATGGTAGCTTTAGGTATTACGTTTGGTGTCGTTGTAGCTAAAGAAATCTTTGGTGGTACCGGCCGAAACTTCCTAAACCCTGCGCTAGCTGGTCGTGCGTTCCTGTTCTTTGCTTATCCTTTAAGTATGTCAGGTGACACGACATGGGTTGTTGCTGATGGTTTCTCTGGTGCAACTGCATTAAGCCAAGCTGCACAAGGCACATTTGATTACGCAAACAACGCGACTTGGATTGATGCCTTTATGGGCTTTATTCCTGGCTCAGTGGGTGAAGTTTCTACCTTTGCTATCCTATTAGGTGGTTTAGTCATCATCTATACTCGCATCGCTTCATGGCGCATTGTGGGTGGTGTGATGATTGGTATGGCTTCAATCGCAACGTTATTGAATGTTATTGGTAGCGACACTAATCCAATGTTTGCCATGCCATGGCATTGGCACTTGGTACTAGGTGGTTTTGCTTTCGGAATGATGTTTATGGCAACAGACCCTGTGTCTGCGTCATTTACTAACTCTGCAAAGTGGGCCTATGGCATCCTAATTGGTGCAATGGTGGTGTTCATCCGTGTGATTAACCCTGCATTCCCTGAAGGTATGATGTTAGCAATTTTATTCGCTAACTTATTCGCGCCGTTATTTGACCACTTCGTCGTTCAAGCAAATATCAAACGGAGGATCGCACGTGGCTAGTAATAAAGATTCGTTTGGAAAAACATTATTTGTTGTGATTGGTCTTTGCTTTGTCTGCTCGATGTTTGTGTCTACAGCAGCCGTTTTGCTTAAGCCAACACAACAAGAAAATAAGCTTTTAGATAAGCAAAAGTACATTCTTGAAGCGGCGGGTTTAGTGGATACTAAAGCTGGCAAGCTTGAAAAGAAAACCGTTATCGACACGTATAATAAATACGTAGAAGCGCGTCTGGTTGATCTTAAAACCGGTGACTTTATAGAAGGTAACGCAGATACTTTTGATGTTGAAAAGGCAGCTCGTACTCCTGCAACGTCTTTCAAACCGCAGCACGATATTGCGTCGGTTAAGCGCGTGGCAAACACAGGTGTTGTTTATCTGATTAAAGATGATAACAAGCAACTACAGACTGTGATTATTCCTGTTAAAGGGTACGGTCTATGGTCAACGATGTTTGCATTCTTAGCTGTTGAAGCGGATATGAACACCATTCGTAGCCTTGTGTATTATGACTTTACTGGTTCTGGTGAAACACCAGGTCTAGGTGGTGAAGTTCAAAATCCACAGTGGATCGCTAAGTGGGAAGGTAAAAAACTTTATAATGAGAATGGTGAGTTAGCTATTCAAGTGACCAAGTTACCGACAGTAGCCGCTTCTGTTCATGGTGTTGATGCATTATCTGGTGCAACGTTAACCAGTAATGGTGTCCAACATTCATTAACATTTTGGTTAGGTGAAGAAGGTTTTGCTCGCTTTATTGAAAAAGCACGCAATGGAGGACTTAGCTAATGGCTAATGCTAAAGAACTGAAGCAGGTTCTAACCGGACCAATCATCAATAATAACCCAATTGCTCTGCAAATCTTGGGTGTCTGTAGTGCCCTAGCTGTTACCGCTAAAATGGAAACCGCTATCGTAATGACATTAGCATTGACGGTTGTGACTGCGTTTTCTAACTTGTTTATTTCGCTTTTGCGTAATCACATTCCTAGCAGTGTTCGTATCATTGTTCAAATGACCGTTATTGCATCTTTAGTAATTGTCGTAGACCAAGTATTACAAGCTTATGCTTATGATATTGCGAAGCAGTTATCTGTATTCGTTGGTTTGATTATTACTAACTGTATCGTAATGGGTCGTGCTGAAGCTTATGCAATGAAAACACCTCCAATGATGAGTTTTATGGATGGTATCGGTAACGGTTTAGGTTACGGTGCAATCTTATTATCAGTAGGCTTCATTCGCGAATTATTCGGTAACGGTTCATTATTCGGTATTGAAATCCTCAGCAAAATCTCTGACGGTGGCTGGTATCAACCAAATGGTTTATTACTACTTCCACCAAGTGCATTCTTCTTGATTGGTGGTTTAATCTGGATGATACGTACTTATAAGCCAGAGCAAGTAGAAGCAAAAGGGTAAGCAGAATGGAACATTATATTAGTTTATTAATTCGTTCAATATTCATTGAGAACATGGCATTAGCCTTCTTCTTGGGTATGTGTACCTTCTTAGCTGTGTCTAAAAAAGTGACGACCTCGATGGGTTTGGGTGTAGCAGTTATTGTGGTTTTGGCCATTTCAGTACCTGCTAACCAAATCATCTATCAAGGTTTACTTGCCCCTGGTGCACTGGCTTGGGCTGGCGTTCCAGAAGCAGACTTAAGCTTCTTGAAGTTTATTACCTTTATTGGTGTGATTGCAGCGCTAGTACAAATTTTGGAAATGACTTTAGATAAGTACTTTCCACCTTTATACAACGCGTTAGGTATCTTCTTACCATTGATTACTGTTAACTGTGCGATTTTCGGTGCGGTATCATTTATGGTTGAGCGCGACTATAACCTAAGCGAAAGCGTAGTGTTTGGTATTGGCTCTGGGATCGGTTGGGCGTTAGCAATTGTATTGTTAGCGGGTATCCGTGAGAAAATGAAGTATTCTGATGTGCCAAACGGTCTACGTGGCTTAGGTATTACCTTTGTTACAGCAGGTCTTATGGCTCTAGGTTTCATGTCGTTCTCTGGTGTTTCTTTGTAAGAAGTACTGAGACGAAGCATTAATTTGAACCTTTAAGGAATAAGTGAATGGGTATTCTTGAATCTACTCCAATAGATGTTTATCTAGGTGTGAGTATGTTTACCGTTATCGTACTGGTGTTGGTTTTAGTGATTTTATTTGCTAAATCGAAACTGGTTGCGAGCGGTGATATCACCATTGGTATTAATGGTGATGCTGACAAAGCAATTAAAACAGGCGCAGGTGGCAAGTTACTTGGTGCTTTATCAAACAGCGGTATTTTCGTATCTAGCGCATGTGGTGGCGGTGGCTCTTGTGGTCAATGTCGCGTACATATCAAGTCTGGTGGTGGAGACATTCTTCCTACCGAACTTGATCACATTAGCAAAGGCGAAGCCCGTCAAGGTTGTCGTTTAGCTTGTCAGGTTAACGTTAAAACCGACATGGAAATTGAGCTAGAAGAAGAAATCTTCGGTATCAAAAAATGGGAATGTGAAGTTATCTCTAACGATAACAAAGCGACTTTCATTAAAGAGCTTAAGCTGCAAATTCCTGATGGCGAATCAGTTCCATTCCGCGCAGGTGGATATATTCAGATTGAAGCACCAGCTCATCATGTTAAATATGCTGAGTTTGATGTCCCTGAAAAATATCGCGGCGATTGGGAGCATTTTGGTTTCTTCAAGTTAGAATCAAAAGTAGACGAAGAAACTATTCGTGCATACTCAATGGCTAACTATCCAGAAGAGTTTGGCATTATTATGCTAAACGTGCGTATTGCAACGCCACCACCACGCAATTTGAGCTTACCTTGCGGTAAGATGTCATCATTCATTTGGAGTTTAAAAGCCGGTGATAAAGTGACAATCTCAGGTCCGTTTGGTGAGTTCTTTGCAAAAGACACAGATGCTGAAATGGTATTCGTTGGCGGTGGTGCTGGTATGGCTCCGATGCGTTCGCACATTTTTGACCAACTTAAGCGTCTTAACTCTAAGCGTAAGATGAGCTTCTGGTACGGTGCTCGTTCTAAGCGTGAAATGTTCTATGTGGAAGATTTTGATGGCCTAGCGGCTGAGAACGAAAACTTCCAATGGCATGTTGCATTATCAGATCCTCAAGCTGAAGATAACTGGACGGGTTATACAGGTTTTATTCATAACGTATTATATGAAAACTACCTGCGCGACCATGATGCACCAGAAGATTGTGAGTTCTATATGTGTGGACCTCCAATGATGAACGCAGCAGTTATTGCGATGTTAAAAGATTTAGGCGTTGAAGATGAAAACATCTTACTAGATGACTTCGGCGGTTAAGTTAATTAAATTAAGGTGCTATTAGAGCACCTTAATTTTTTGTAAATTGCAGTTCGTTAACGGACTGCAATTTTTGTTTTATAGAAATAGAGCATTATGGTTAATTTACTTCGCAGCGTTATTTTTATGGCAGTGATAAGCCTTATCACTGCGTGTTCTCAGCCTGAACCGACTTTACAGTTAGCCGGTAAAACCATGGGCACAACTTATCACATTACTGTGATTCGAAATGATCAATTACCTGAAGCAAACTTACTGCAAACCGAAATCGATATGGCACTTGAAATTGTCAATAATCAAATGTCTACCTATCGGCCAAATTCTGAGTTATCGCGATTTAATAAACTGCAGATAAGGCAAGGAACGGAAGTCTCTCCTGATACACTGACAGTGGTAAAAGAAGCGATTCGTTTATACAAGATCACCGATGGTGCATTGGATATTACTTTAGGCCCATTGGTCAATCTTTGGGGCTTTGGCCCTGATAAACGCCCAACTACATCCCCATCGTTAGAGGCCATTCAAGCCGCTAAAGCCAAGACGGGAATATCAGAGCTAACAATAGATGGCAATCGACTCATTAAAGATAATGCTGATTTGTATGTCGATTTATCATCAATAGCCAAAGGTTTTGGTGTGGATAAAATTGCCAGCTTATTAGACAAGTACCAAGTGTCTGGTTATCTCGTTGAGATAGGTGGCGAAATTAGTGTTAAAGGCCACAAGGCTGATGGCAGTGAGTGGCGTATCGCGGTAGAAAAACCGAGTGAAGATGGCCAAGAGGTGCAACAAGTCATTGAACTTGGTACAATGGCATTAGCTACGTCAGGTGATTATCGTATTTACCATGAAGAGAATGGCGAGCGTTTTTCACATCTCATAGACCCGCGTAGCGGCTATCCGATTAAGCATAAATTAGCTTCAGCTACGGTATTACATAAAAGTTCAATGACTGCAGATGGTTATGCTACAGCCATGATGGTTCTTGGGACTGAAGCATCATTAGCACTTGCCAAAGAGCAGAATTTAGCAATAATGCTGATTGAAAAGCAGGAACAGGGTTATCAGGTCTATTACAGTGAGGCCTTCAAGCCTTATCTTGATTAAACCATCCATTAAACTGGAGTCCAAAATGAGCGAGTTAATAGCGACATTTGTGGTGTTATTAGTTTTTTTCGTCTTAATGTCAATTGGTTATATTGTTAAGAAAAAAGCTGTGGAAGGAAGCTGTGGCGGCCTTGGTGTGTTAGGCATCGAAAAAGCCTGTGATTGTGATGATCCTTGCGACAAACGTAAACGCCGCATGGCGGAAGAAGAGCGCCGTGAGAAGTTAGCGCAAAATCGCATCATTTAGCATTTTATCTTTTCAATAATTTGAATGAGTTTTGTGTTTAACAGCCCACGATTGAAGTGGGTTGTTTTGTTTATTTACTTCAAAGGCAGCATTTTTACTCATCTGACTAGCAAGTCTGTTAAAGCTTAGGTAAGCTGTTGCCATTATCTGTGTATATCCCTGTCGAATTACTTTTAACTTGTTAGAGTAAGTCATTCCAAACCAATTTTAATTGTGTTGATAATTTATCGACAAGGGATGCTTTTGTTTTATGGAGATCGCTTAACATGAATAAAGTTCCAATGACTGTTGTTGGTGCTGATCAATTACGTAAAGAATTAGAAATCTTAAAATTTGATCGACGCCCTAAAATTACCGAAGCAATTGCATCTGCCCGTGAGCTTGGTGATTTAAAAGAAAATGCTGAGTACCATGCCGCACGAGAAGAGCAGGGTATTTGTGAAGCGCGTATTCGTGATATTGAAGGCAAATTATCGAATGCTCAAATCATCGATGTCACTAAAATCGAAAATACTGGGCGAGTTATTTTTGGTACGACAGTGGCTATTTTGAATCTCGAAACCGATGCTGAAGTTACTTACCGTATCGTTGGAGATGATGAGGCAGATATTAAGCAAAACTTAATTTCAGTTAACTCTCCAATTGCACGTGGCTTAATTGGTAAAAATGAAGGTGACGAAGTGGGTATTGCAACACCTGGTGGTATCACCGATTACGAAATCATTTCGGTTGAATACATCTAACATCAATAAATTGCTATTGATTAGATAATAAAAAACCACTGCAAGGCAGTGGTTTTTTGTTACTGAATAATTCAGAAAATAAACTAATAAATTAGCTCATTAATAATGATTATTTCGCTTTTGGAATAGCAATCTTCATTTCTGGAGACTGACGGAATATAACGAGAATGTGGCCGATAGTTTGCACTTTCGTAGACTGAGTTTCACGTATAATGGCGTCAACGATGGCATTTTTAAGTTCTCTATCAGAAGAGGCTACTTTCACTTTGATCAATTCGTGATGATTAAGAGCGCTATCAATTTCAGCCAGAACACCTTCAGTCAAACCATTGGCACCAAGCATCACAACTGGCTTTAAACTGTGTGCCAATCCCTTTAGATGCTGTTTTTGTTTGGTTGTTAAGTTCATTTATACCAACTTTTGCTGAGTTACTGTTGAAAAACGGCTATTCTACCCTTATATACTCTTTATGTAACTCTCAATCGTTGCGGAATTTCGATGGTAGCTAAAAAACGTACGGCCAGTTCGAGTCGTTGGATGCAAGAACACTTTGATGATCATTATGTGAAATTAGCTCAAAAACGGGGGATGCGCTCTAGAGCTGCATTCAAGTTAGAGGAAATTCAGCAAAAAGATCAATTAATTAAGCCTGGAATGACAGTGGTCGATTTAGGTGCAGCCCCAGGAGGATGGTCACAAGTTGCCGTTAAATTGGCTGGTGATAAAGGTAAAGTCATCGCCTGTGACATTTTGCCTATGGATCCAATTGTGGGTGTTGATTTCCTTCAGGGTGATTTTAGAGAAGAAAAAGTACTTGAAGCTTTGCTTAGTCGTGTAGGTGAAGATAAAGTGGATGTGGTATTATCCGATATGGCACCTAATATGAGTGGCGCAGATGTTGTTGACCAACCACGAGCTATGTATTTAGTTGAGTTAGCGTTAGACATGTGTCATCAAGTATTGGCGCCAAACGGCTGCTTTGCCGTCAAAGTCTTTCAGGGGGAGGGGTTTGACGATTATATGAAGTCGGTTAAAGAAGCATTTAAGGTTGTAAAAACCCGTAAACCTGACTCTTCTAGAGCACGTTCTAGAGAAGTCTATTTAGTGGCGACTGGTTACAAGTTGTAGTAGTCTAATATCCATTATCGCAAGACTGTAATAGAGGTCTAATAATTTGAGTGACATGGCAAAAAATTTAATACTCTGGGTCGTCATCGCTGTTGTGTTGATGTCGGTGTTTCAGGGTTATTCCCCTACTTCTTCGAACTCGCAGAAGATGGATTATTCCGCATTTCTTGATAATGTTCGCGATGGTCAAATTAATACTGTTGAGATTAAAAGTGACCAACGTACGATTGAAGGAACAAAGCGTACAGGTGAGAAATTCACTACAATCATGCCTATGTATGACCAAGATTTAATCAATGATCTTGATCGTAAAGGTATCTCGATGAAAGGCCAAGAAGCGGAAGAATCAAGTTTCTTGACGCAAATCTTCATTTCATGGTTCCCAATGTTGCTGCTTATCGGTGTATGGATTTTCTTCATGCGTCAGATGCAAGGCGGCGGCGGTAAAGGCGCAATGTCATTTGGTAAAAGTAAAGCCAAGTTGATGAGCGAAGATCAAATAAAAACGACTTTTGTTGACGTAGCAGGCTGTGATGAAGCAAAAGAAGAAGTAAAAGAATTAGTTGATTATTTACGTGACCCGACAAAATTCCAGAAACTCGGTGGACGTATTCCTACTGGTGTTTTAATGGTAGGTCCTCCGGGGACAGGTAAAACCTTACTTGCAAAAGCTATTGCTGGTGAGTCAAAAGTACCATTCTTTACTATTTCAGGTTCGGACTTTGTTGAAATGTTTGTTGGTGTCGGTGCATCTCGTGTACGTGACATGTTTGAGCAAGCTAAAAAATCAGCGCCTTGCATTATTTTTATCGATGAAATCGATGCTGTTGGTCGTCAACGTGGTGCTGGTTTAGGCGGTGGTCATGATGAACGTGAACAAACCCTAAACCAAATGCTAGTTGAAATGGATGGTTTTGAAGGAAATGAAGGCGTCATTGTGATTGCTGCGACTAACCGTCCAGACGTTCTTGACTCTGCCTTATTGCGTCCGGGACGTTTTGATCGTCAAGTTGTTGTGGGCTTACCTGATGTTCGTGGCCGTGAACAAATTCTTAAAGTTCATATGCGTAAAGTGCCATTGTCAGATGACGTAAAAGCCAGTGTTATCGCTCGTGGTACTCCTGGATTCTCTGGTGCAGATCTAGCTAACCTAGTCAACGAAGCGGCGCTGTTCGCAGCCCGTGGCAATCGTAGAATGGTGGGTATGGAAGAGTTTGAGCGTGCAAAAGATAAAATCATGATGGGTGCAGAACGTCGCTCAATGGTTATGTCTGAAGCAGAGAAAGAAATGACCGCATACCATGAAGCAGGTCATGCGATTGTAGGCTGCTTAGTACCAGAGCATGATCCTGTGCACAAAGTGACGATTATTCCTCGTGGCCGGGCATTGGGTGTGACTTTCTTCTTACCAGAAGCTGACGCAGTTAGCCAAAGTCGTCGCAAACTAGAGTCACAAATTTCCGTAGCTTATGGTGGACGTTTAGCTGAAGAGTTAATTTACGGTAGCGAGAAAGTGTCTACTGGTGCTTCTCAGGATATTAAATATGCGACTTCGATAGCGCGTAACATGGTTACTCAATGGGGCTTCTCTGATAAGTTAGGTCCATTACTGTATGCTGAAGAAGAAGGTGAAGTATTCTTAGGTCGCAGTATGGGCAAAGCTAAGGGAATGTCTGGTGACACTGCGGCGTTAATCGATTCTGAAATTAAAGTCTTTATTGATAAAAACTACCAACGTGCAAATCAGCTTTTGACTGATAACCTTGATATTTTACATGCAATGAAAGATGCACTGATGAAGTTTGAAACTATTGACGCATTGCAAATTGACGACTTGATGAATCGCCGTGAAGTTCGTCAACCCGCTGATTGGCAAGTTGATGACTCATCTGACGATAAAGGGAATAGTAAACCTCAAGCGGCAGAAGATGATAAAGCAGAAGACGTCGTTTCAAGTGCCGATGACGCATCTAAAAAAGATGAATTGAATACAGACGAATCACCTGCTAAATAAGCTGATGTGATGAGTAAAGAAAACCCCGAAAGGGGTTTTCTTGTTTAATAAGAAAACATTTACGGGTTATTAAATCATGTTCAAATTATCGCATGGTGAGAAGCTATTAGAACTGACTCAGCCAATTGTTATGGGCATTGTGAATGTCACTCCAGATTCTTTTTCAGATGGTGGAACGTTCAATCTTTTTGAGCGCGCATGTCAGCATGTTGATCATATCATTGAGCAAGGGGCGAGGATCATCGATATTGGTGGTGAGTCAACACGGCCTGGTGCTACTGAAGTAACTGTCGAGCAAGAACTTGATAGAGTGATTCCTATCATCAAATATACCGCGTCAAAACATGATGTATGGATTTCGATAGACACAAGTAAACCCGAAGTGATGAGGCAGGCTGTTGCTGCCGGTGCAAATTTGATTAATGATGTAAGAGCATTGCAATTACCTGGTGCTTTAGCCATGGCTGCAAGCTTGAATGTGCCTGTTTGCCTAATGCACATGCAAGGTCAACCTCAAACAATGCAAAACTCACCTGAATATAAAGATGTCTTTAAGGATGTATTTGAATTCTTTGAACAACGAATTTCAGCTTGTGAGGACGCAGGGATCACAAGAAGCCAGATTATATTAGATCCAGGCTTTGGCTTTGGTAAAACTTTAGCGCATAATTACCAGCTATTAGCAGGGTTAGCGGCATTTCATCAGTTCGACCTACCGATATTAATTGGTTTGTCGCGAAAAAGTATGATCGGTGATTTGTTACAACGAAACACTGCAGAACGTCTTGCTGGCAGCTTGGCTGGTGCATTGATAGCAGCACAACATGGTGCTCATATTATACGTGTACACGACGTGCCCGAAACCGTCGATGTATTAAAGGTGATGGCTGAGACATGCAGTTACGCTAGGCATGTAGCTAATCAAGATTAAAGAAAAAAACTGAGTGAATTCACTTAAGTGGGGAAACGTGAAACAAAGACAATTTTTTGGCACCGACGGCATTCGAGGCAAGGTCGGTTCAGGCAAAATGACACCTGAGCTTGCATTAAAACTGGGGTGGGCTGCTGGTAGAGTATTATCTCGAAGTGGTACAAAGAAAGTCATCATCGGTAAAGATACTCGCATATCAGGCTATTTATTTGAGTCAGCTTTAGAGGCGGGTTTATCCGCTGCAGGCTTAAATGTGTTATTGCTTGGCCCTATGCCTACGCCTGCTGTTGCCTATTTAACGCGAACATTTAGAGCAGAAGCCGGTGTTGTGATCAGTGCATCGCATAATCCATATTATGATAACGGTATTAAATTTTTCTCTACTGATGGCAGTAAGCTCGATGATGCGATTGAATTAGAAATTGAAGCAGAACTAGAAAAACCGCTAATTTGTGTTGAATCACATTTACTCGGAAAAGCACGTCGAATTGATGATGCTGCTGGTCGCTATATCGAATATTGTAAAGGCAATTTCCCTGCTGAACACACTCTCACTGGACTTAAAATTGTCGTCGACTGTGCCCACGGTGCCACTTATCATATCGCTCCTAGTGTCTTTCGTGAGCTAGGTGCTGAGGTGGTTGCTATTGGTGATAAACCTGATGGCATGAACATCAACGATAAAGTTGGTGCAACTTCAATGGCGAAGATTTGTGAAACCGTATTAGCCGAAAATGCAGATCTTGGTATTGCATTAGACGGTGATGGCGACCGAATTATGATGGTCAATCGCCGTGGTGAAGTAATTGACGGTGACCAAATTCTTTACATTTTGGCTGTTGATGCCCAAAAGCGCGGGGTATTAAAAGGTGGCGTTGTTGGCACTTTAATGTCCAACCTAGGGCTTGATTTAGCCTTACAAGATTTGAATATTCCTTTTGTTCGCTCTAATGTTGGCGACCGTTATGTGATGGAGCTGTTAAAGCAACATGAATGGCGTATTGGTGGTGAAAACTCTGGCCATATTCTCAACTTAGATCACGGTACCACTGGCGATGGCATTATCGCGGGCATTTTAGTTCTGGCTGCAATGCGCCGACAAAATGCAAGCTTAGAGTCTCTTACCGAACCAATGAAAATGTTACCGCAAGTATTGGTCAATGTGAGATTTGAAGGTAGTGATAATCCATTAGATTCAGATGCCGTCAAATCAGCCCAGGCTTACGTTGAACAGCAACTAGGTGCTCGCGGTCGCGTTCTATTAAGAAAATCGGGAACTGAACCGTTAATTCGCGTTATGGTGGAAGGTGATGATCACGATCAAGTACTCGCATTTGCAAATAAAATTGCCGAGTCGGTAAAACAGGCCTGCTAATCTTAAAAATAAATAGTCATATTTAATTTATGCTGTCGCTGGGGTGAAAAATAACCACTTCGACAGCTTATTGTAAATATTCATCTATTACCTATTGTAACTTGATAAGTGGTTCGCTATTATTCACGCCGCTTTCAGAGGAGACCGTGATGGCACTCAGACGACCTATGGTAGCTGGCAACTGGAAAATGAATGGTAATTCGGCATTAGCCCAAGAGTTATTCAAGAAGTTTGCTTCGAAGCTGCAAAATGATTCAGCTGAAGTGGTTTTATGCCCGCCTTCAATTTATCTTGAAAGTGTTAGGCAACTGCTTGAGTCAAATAAGCAAACCTTAGATGGTGCGCTTGTTAGAATGGGCGCTCAAAATCTTAGTCAACATGATTTTGGTGCGTACACCGGTGAAATATCCGGGCAGATGCTAAAAGATTCAGGATGTCGATATGTGATTATTGGCCATTCCGAACGTCGCCGTATGTACGGAGAGACGAGTAACATAGTAGCAGAGAAATTTGCTGCGGCTCAAAAACATGGTTTGACCCCTATTTTATGTGTAGGTGAATCAGGTCCAGCTCGTGAAGCAAGACGTACTTTTGAAGTTATTGCTGAAGAACTAGATATCGTCATTGAAAAAAATGGCACCATGGCTTTTGATAATGCAATTATCGCCTACGAACCCTTATGGGCAGTAGGAACAGGTAAAAGTGCAACTCCAGAGCAGGCACAAGAAGTTCATGCGTTTATTCGCAATCGCCTGTCTGAAGTATCTCCATTTATTGGAGAGAATATCAGGATTTTATACGGTGGGAGTGTTACGCCGAGTAATGCGGCAGATATTTTCGCCCAACCTGATGTTGATGGTGGACTGATTGGCGGAGCTAGCTTAAATTCGTCCGAATTCCTAAGTTTATGTTCCATAGCAATGAGCGCGTAATTATTATGTACGAAGTTCTTATAGTTGTTTACTTGGTGGTAGCAATTGGCCTAGTTGGTCTGATTCTTATTCAACAAGGTAAAGGCGCCGACATGGGCGCATCATTTGGCGCAGGCGCGTCAGGTACGTTATTTGGTTCTAGCGGTTCAGGTAATTTTCTAACACGAAGCACAGCCATTTTAGCAATCGCTTTCTTCGCGTTAAGTTTAATTATCGGTAATTTAAGTGCTAACCATAACAAAGCTGAAGATAAGTGGAACGATTTAGGTTCAGCAGCTGAGCAAATCATTGATGATGCACCAGTTGTAGAGCAACAGTCAGAAACTAAGATTCCTGACTAATTACCAGATTAAGCCGAGGTGGTGGAATTGGTAGACGCGCAGCCTTGAGGTGGCTGTGTCCTAACGGACGTGCGGGTTCAAGTCCCGCTCTCGGCACCAGTTAAAAAATGTTCAGTTGAATGGATTTTACTGAATAGTTATTGCAAGGTAAGACGTAAGTCAATATACTTGCACTCAGTTGACGCGGGATGGAGCAGTTTGGTAGCTCGTCGGGCTCATAACCCGAAGGTCGTCGGTTCAAATCCGGCTCCCGCAACCAGCTCCCTGTTATTGATTTTCTGATAACAGATACAGGTTCTATAATAAAATAGCCTCGTAATTACGGGGTTTTTTGTTATATGGACTTTTGATATTCCGTGTTTTTAAGGCGGATTTGATAGGGGCTTTTAGCCCTTTTTTTGTTTTTTTGGGGGTCATTTTTGGCAACACTAGAATCAAGATTGGTAGAGATGTTAGCTGTACCAGTTGAAGCACTTGGTTTTCAGCTTTGGGGCATCGAATATGTTCAGGCTGGTAAACACTCAATCGTACGCGTTTTCATTGATCACGAAAATGGGATCAATATTGAAGATTGTGCCGAGGTGAGTCGTCAAGTAAGTGCGGTACTTGATGTTGAAGACCCAATTTCAACAGAATTTACACTAGAAGTATCTTCCCCTGGGGTTGATAGACCGCTATTTAATGCTCAGCAATATGCGGCATATATCGGCGAAGATGCAAAAGTACAATTGACTATGCCTGTTGCAGGTAGTCGTAATTTAAAAGGCGCCATTTCTAAAGTTGAAGGTCAAATGCTGACAATCAAAGTAGATGGCAAAGACTTGGTTGTTGCTTTGGATAATATCCGCAAAGGCAACATCATCGCAAAATTTTAATAGTTTCAGGTGAAGAACGAGGCTAGACCAAATGAATAAAGAGATCCTGCTAGTAGCAGAAGCGGTTTCAAATGAGAAAGCGGTTCCGCGTGAGAAAATTTTTGAAGCGTTAGAAATTGCGCTTGCTACAGCAACCAAGAAAAAATACGAAGGCGATATTGAAGTTCGTGTTGCAATTGATCGTAAAACTGGCCACTACGACACTTTCCGTCGTTGGATGGTGGTTGATGATCAAGGTGAAGCTTTGGAAAATCCATATAGCGAAATCACCCTTGAAGCTGCCCGTTACGAAAACCCTGAACTTCAACCTGGCGATTATGTAGAAGACGAGATCGAATCAGTCGTATTTGACCGTATTACTACCCAAACAGCTAAACAAGTGATCGTACAGAAAGTACGTGAAGCTGAACGTGCTCAAATTGTTGAACAATTTATTGAGCGTGAAGGCGAAATTGTTACCGGTGTTGTTAAAAAAAGCACCCGTGAAAACGTGGTTGTTGATTTAGGTAACAACGCTGATGGTGTGTTATTCAAAGAAGACTTAATCAGCCGCGAATCTTTCCGCCCAGGCGATAGAGTGCGTGCATTACTTTATGCAGTACGTCCAGAAGCTCGCGGTGCGCAAATATTCTTAACTCGCAGCAAGCCTGAGATGTTGATTGAGCTTTTCCGTGTTGAAGTACCAGAAATTTATGACGAATTGATTGAGGTTATGGGCGCTGCTCGTGATCCAGGTGCTCGCGCCAAAATCGCAGTAAAGTCTAATGACCGTCGTATTGATCCAATCGGTGCGTGTGTTGGTATGCGTGGAGCACGTGTTCAAGCGGTTTCAAATGAACTTGGTGGTGAGCGTGTTGATATCGTGTTGTGGGATGATAATCCAGCACAATATGTGATTAACGCGATGGCCCCAGCAGATGTCGCTTCTATCATCGTTGATGAAGATAACCATTCGATGGATATCGCCGTTGAAGCTGACAGCCTAGCGCAAGCAATTGGTCGTAATGGCCAAAACGTACGTTTAGCCACTCAACTTACTGGTTGGGAATTAAACGTAATGACAGTTGAAGATATGAATAAGAAACACCAGGCAGAAAGTGCCAAGGTAATCGATTTATTCGTATCTTCACTCGATGTAGATGAAGATTTTGCATCAGTATTAGCGGAAGAAGGATTTACTTCATTAGAAGAGATCGCTTACGTACCTGAAGCAGAGTTATTAGCAATTGACGGATTTGATGAAGATATTGTTGCCTCGTTACGTGAACGTGCGAAAGCGGCGATTTCTACTCGTGCACTGGCTTCTGAAGAAGCATTAGATGGTGCACATCCAAGTGAAGACTTATTAGCGCTTGAAGGTTTAGAAACTCACCTTGCATTTGTTTTAGCAAGTAAAGGTGTAGTGACATTGGAAGACCTTGCAGAGCAAGGTATCGATGATTTAATCGAGATAGAAGAATTGACAGAAGAAAAAGCAGGTGAGCTCATCATGGCAGCCCGCAATATCTGTTGGTTTGGCGAAGAAGCATAAGTCGATCAACAGAGGGGATTTAATTGATGGCAGATACAAGTTTAGATAAATTAGCTCAAGAAGTGGGCAAAAGTGTTGATCGTTTAGTTGAACAGTTCAACGAAGCCGGTATTAAAAAAACCAAAGCTGATACCGTTTCAGAAAAAGAGAAACAGCAGCTGTTAGACTTTTTGAAAAAACAACACGGTGGCGACTCCGCACCAACCAAAATGACATTACAGCGTAAAACGGTTTCTACGTTAAGCGTGTCTGGTTCTGGCGGGCAGTCAAAAGATGTGAAAGTAGAGGTGCGTAAAAAACGTACTTTTGTTAAGCGCGAAGATACCGACATCGCAAAACAAGAAGCTGAAGCAAAAGCAAAAGCTGAAGAAGAAGCTAAGTTAAAAGCGGCTGCTGAAGAAAAAGCAAAAGCAGATGCTAAGGCAAAAGCCGATGCTGACGCAAAAGCTAAAGCGGCTAAAGAAGCTGAAGCAAAAGCAAAAGCTGCCAAAGCACCAAAAGCTGAACCTAAAGCAGATAAACCTTTAGATCCAGCTGCTCAAGCTGCAAAAGAAGAAGCTGAGCGTATCAAAGCGACTCAAGAAAAAGTATTAACCCAAAAGCAAAAAGAAGAAGCAGACAAAGCCGCAGAAAAAGCGCGTAAATTGGCTGAAGAAAACTCTAAGCGCTGGGCTGAAGAAGAACGTCAACGTATTGAAGCAGAAAAGAATGGCGATCACCATGTGACCACATCGAAAGTAGCTCGTGCTGCTGAAGATAGTTCAGATATGGATGATGAAAAACGTGGACGTCGTGCACGCAACAAAAACACCAATAAAAAACGTGGTGGAAAAGATGCTCGTGACGGACGTGAAAGACATATGCGCCGTAACACTGCGCCTCAATCTATG
This sequence comes from Shewanella sp. ULN5, assembly GCF_030731885.1. NCBI lineage: Bacteria > Pseudomonadati > Pseudomonadota > Gammaproteobacteria > Alteromonadales > Shewanellaceae > Shewanella > Shewanella sp. ULN5. The sequence goes on along the minus strand of NZ_JAPJEE010000005.1, from coordinate 104,737 downwards.
GCTCATGGCTTCAACAAGCCAGTTGCCGCAGTGAATCGTGACGTTCGTTTAGGTGAAACGGTTACTGTTTCTGAACTTGCCCATTTGATGGCCATTAAAGCCACTGAAATCATCAAGCAAATGATGAAAATGGGTTCAATGGTTACTATTAACCAAGTACTTGACCAAGAAACGGCACAAATGGTTGCTGAAGAAATGGGTCATAAAGTTGTTCTGCTTCGTGAAAACGAACTTGAGCACCAAGTGCTTCAAGACCGCGATGATAACGTTAAGTTAGAAACTCGTGCGCCAGTAGTGACTATTATGGGTCACGTTGACCACGGTAAAACGTCGTTACTTGACTATATTCGTCGTGCAAAAGTTGCTGCAGGCGAAGCCGGTGGTATTACTCAGCATATTGGTGCTTATCACGTTGAAACTGAAAACGGTATGATCACCTTCCTAGATACACCTGGTCACGCCGCGTTTACTTCTATGCGTGCCCGTGGTGCTAAAGCAACAGATATTGTTATCTTAGTTGTTGCTGCTGATGATGGTGTAATGCCACAGACTATTGAAGCTATCCAGCATGCTAAAGCCGGTAACGTGCCTTTAATCGTTGCGGTTAACAAAATGGATAAGCCAGAAGCCGACCCAGACCGTGTTAAGAGTGAATTATCACAACACGGCGTTATGTCTGAAGATTGGGGCGGAGACAACATGTTTGTCCACCTTTCAGCTAAAACGGGTGAAGGCGTTGATGAACTGTTAGAAGGCATCTTACTTCAATCAGAAGTATTAGAGCTTAAAGCGGTTCGCGATACTATGGCTGCCGGTGTTGTTATTGAATCACAGCTTGATAAAGGCCGTGGTCCAGTTGCCACCATTCTTGTTCAAGAAGGTACGTTACGCCAAGGCGATATCGTTCTTTGTGGATTAGAATACGGTAAAATCCGTGCAATGAAAGATGAAAATGGTAAGCCAATTACTGAAGCTGGCCCATCGATTCCTGTAGAGATCTTAGGTCTATCAGGTGTGCCATCAGCAGGTGATGAAGCCACAGTTGTACGTGATGAGCGTAAAGCTCGTGAAGTTGCACTTTATCGTCAAGGTAAATTCCGTGACGTTAAACTTGCTCGTCAGCAGAAGTCTAAGTTAGAGAACATGTTCGCTAATATGACCGACGGCGAAGTTCAAGAGTTGAACATCGTCCTTAAAGCAGACGTTCAAGGATCTTTAGAAGCGATTTGTGATTCATTACAAGGCTTATCTACTGAAGAAGTTAAAGTGAACATTATTGCTCGTGGCGTTGGTGCATTAACAGAAACTGATGCAACTTTAGCTGCCGCTTCAAATGCTATCATGGTTGGTTTTAACGTTCGTGCCGATGCACAAGCGCGTAAGACTATTGAAGCAGAAAGCGTTGATTTACGTTACTACAGCATCATTTATAACTTAATTGATGAAGTACGTGCTGCAATGACAGGTATGTTAGCACCTGAATTCAAGCAAGAGATCATTGGTCTTGCTGAAGTTCGTGACGTGTTTAAGTCACCGAAACTTGGTGCCATTGCTGGTTGTATGGTTACTGAAGGTATCGTCAAGCGTAGCGCGCCAATTCGTGTATTACGTGAAAACGTGGTTATCTATGAAGGCGAGCTAGAGTCACTACGCCGCTTTAAAGATGATGCACAAGAAGTGCGTAATGGCATGGAATGTGGTATCGGGGTTAAGAATTACAACGATGTGCGCGTAGGCGACCAAATTGAAGTGTTCGAAATCATCGAAGTAGCGAGAACGCTATAATATGTGAAAGGGCGGCATTAGCCGCCCTTTTTGATTCAATGACTCAGGTGGGTTAATTATGGCAAAAGAATTTAGTCGCACACGTCGTATTGGACAACAACTGCAGCAAGAGCTCGCGATGGTCCTTCAACGTGATATGAAAGATCCTCGTATCGGTTTCGTCACTGTTAATGATGTAGAAGTATCTCGTGATTTAAGTTATGCGCGAGTTTTCGTTACTTTCTTCGAAGAAGACATTACGCTAGTAGAAGAGAAAATTGCCGCATTAACGGCTGCAGCTCCTTACATTCGCACGTTAATCGCAGGGCGGATGAAGTTACGTGTGATGCCAGAATTGCGTTTTATGTACGACAGTTCATTAGTTGAAGGTATGCGCATGTCTAATCTTGTTAGCCAGGTAATTACTAAAGACAAACAGAAACAGCAAGACAGTGGTCGTGCTGATGAAATCGACCAAGACGAAACCCAGGAGAAAGATTAATGGCTCGTCGTCAAAAAGGTCGTTTTATTGATGGTATTGTTCTACTAGATAAAGGTACAGGCATCAGCTCTAACCATGCTTTACAGCGGGTTAAACGCTTTTTTAATGCCAACAAAGCGGGGCATACCGGTGCGTTAGATCCCTTAGCGACAGGTATGTTGCCTGTCTGTTTAGGCGAAGCAACCAAGTTTTCTCAGCATCTGCTTGATGCGGATAAACGTTATACGGTTATAGCTAAACTTGGCCAACGTACTGACACCAGCGATTCAGATGGCGAAATAGTTCAAGAGCGTGAGATTAACTTTACTCAAGAACAATTACTGCAGGCGTTAAATCACTTCCGTGGTGATACTATGCAAGTACCATCGATGTTTTCAGCTTTAAAGCATCAAGGTCAGCCGTTATATAAGTACGCGCGCGAAGGGATCGAAGTCCCTAGAGAAGCAAGGCCTATAACCGTCTTTGAATTGAATTTCTTGGGTTTAGAAGGTGATGAGTTAATTCTGGATATTCACTGCTCAAAAGGCACTTATATCCGCACCATCATTGATGATCTCGGTGAAATGCTAGGCTGCGGAGCCCATGTTATTATGCTGCGTCGTACTCAAGTTGCAGAGTATCCATATGAGAAGATGGTAACGTTAGCGCAACTTGAAGCATTGATAGAGTCGGCAATAGAGCAAGGTGTTCCAGCGAGTGAGTTGTTAGACCCACTATTATTACCAATGGACACCGCCGTTGCTAACTTTACTGAGATAAACTTGCCTGAATCGATGTTGTATTACGTTATGCAAGGGCAAGCAGTACAAGCTTCTGGATTAAAACCCAATGAGTTAGTTCGGATCACCATTGGTGAAACACGCAAATTTGTTGGGATCGGTAGTATGAACGATGATGGTCAACTTGCGCCGAAACGCTTAATTGTTATTCGCGATGAAAATAGCGCTACATCGGCTGATTAATTTGGATCCTTTGCGTGATACGAAGTTAATTTGTATTGCTCTAATGGCAATTTCTAGTTAGAATGTCGCGCTTCCTTTAGCTGAGTTAGTGATCGGCTGAAGATTATTTATATATATTTTGGAGATACACATGTCACTAAGTGCTGAAACTAAAGCAAAAATTCTAGCAGAATTCGGTCGTTGTGAAAACGACACTGGTTCAACTGAAGTTCAAGTTGCTTTATTAACTGCTCAAATCAACCACCTTCAAGGTCACTTTAAAACGCACATTCACGACCACCACTCACGTCGTGGTTTGTTACGTATGGTTAGCGCTCGTCGTAAGCTTACTGCTTATTTAAAGCGTACTGACGTGGCACGTTATACTGCGTTGATCCAGAAGTTAGGTTTACGTCGTTAATACGATTTTGGCTTGCTAAGGCAAGTTGAGAACGTTAAAAAAGGAGGCTTAGCCTCCTTTTTTGTTATCTGTAATAAAGTGGTTTACAGTTGAATTATCTGCGCGCTTTGTGTGGCAATATACTTACTTTCAAACTCATCTAACGGCAAAGGTTTACTGTAAAAGAACCCTTGTCCGATTGGACAATCATTTTCTCGAAGCCAGTTCAGTTGCTCTTCATTTTCAATCCCTTCGGCGACAATTGTTAAGTTTAATTGTCTACCCAACATTAAAATAGTCGATGCTATGGCGCTGTCATGGGGTAAGTCGCTCACAAAAGCCCGATCAATTTTCATGGTAGTGATAGGTAAGTGTCGTAGATACGATAATGACGAATAACCTGTACCGAAATCATCCACAGCAATACCAAATCCAGCAGATTTTAATTGTTCAAGTTTGGCAATGGCTTGTTCAATATCATTCATTAAAGATGTTTCTGTTATTTCGATTTCTAACAACTCAGGTCTAATTTGATAGCGTAAAGCTAACTGTTTTATATCGGGCACTAAACTGGCATCAGCAAATTGTTGTGATGCCACGTTAACGGCAATCGGTATGACATAGTTATATTTTTTTTGCCAATCTCTAAGGGTTTTACAGGTTTGTTCTATTACCCAACGACCAATAGGAATGATAATACCTGTTTCTTCAGCCACTGGAATGAATGACATCGGGCTGATAATGCGTCCATCTTTTTGCCAGCGTATTAAGGCCTCGCAACCAATCACTTTGTTGGTGTTGATGTCGAGTTTAGGCTGGAAAAATAATACAAATTCATTGTTTTTCAAAGCGTCATGTAATGAGGCTTCAGTTCTAAGTCTAACCGCTGCACGCTCTGTCATTTGCTCTTTAAAGAATGCCCATTGATTAGAGCCAGCCGCTTTTGCACTGTACATTGCAATATCAGCATGACGGATTAAGTCTTCAGCACTATTACCATCATCCGGGTAAATCGAGATCCCTATAGATGCCGCCGGATGTATAGTATGTTCATTTAATTGCAGTGGTGTATTTAGTTGCATCAATAACTTATCGACAAAATCAGCAGCCTGATCAGGGCTTTGAATGTCATCAGCTAATACAACAAACTCATCACCACCTAAACGCGCAACGCTACCTTTGTCGCCAACCACACGCTCAAGGATCCGCGCGATTCTTGCTAAAAACTGATCACCTAATGCATGACCTAAAGAGTCGTTGACGTTTTTGAATCGGTCTAAATCGATAAACAGTAGTGCAAAATTACGTTTGTGCACCCTTGAGCGCTGAATCGTAACGTTAAGGGTTTCGAGTAACAAAGTACGGTTAGGTAAGCCTGTGAGCGGATCACGGGTTGCCATTTTCCGAAGTTTATTTTGTGTTTGGCTAAACTGAAGAAGTATTTGATTAAACTTACTGGCTACTAAACCTAATTCATCGTCTTTATGGGCTTTAGAGATTGGCAGTAAGTTTTCATCTGGTGAATCGGGGTCAATTTTATCAATCGCTTCGCTGATCCGTGCGATGGGCTGGGTTAAGAAACGATGAAAAACCACTGTTAATACTAAGGTTAATAGCAATGCGCGGGCTAATGTGGCAATAAAGCTCAGTTGTAATTGATCAAAAAGATGGGTTGTTAATTTTTGAGTATCATAAAATATCGTCAGGCTACCAATTAATTGTTGTTTCTTACTGCCTTCGAAATAAAAAGGTCTATAAAGCGGGCGTGATATCTCTTTCAAATCACCAAAAAGTCGATTGCTTAATATGACGTAGTTTTCAGAAAAATCTTCTCCTTCATTAACCACACTAACAAAAAGAGAGCCATCATCGAGCTCTAATGTCGCGGACCCAATGTTATCGACTTTAATAATACCTTCTAACGTTTGCTGGGCGAGTTTATCGTCCAAGGCCCAAACCGCATTGGTGGTCGTTTGTTCGACAGAGTTAAGGAGCTCTTGTTGAGAGCTAGTCAATTGTTGTTTGGTTGTCACCACTACTAATGCTATTTCCACAACAAAAATCGCGATGGCGAAAAAAAGTGCTGTGAATACGACCAGATTAGTTTGCTTCCAAGTTAAGGATTTAAATCTTGGTGTCATTGTTTATTCCATGTCTTTGATGACTTATGGTTATTTGCCTGCTTTTTATGAGTGTTTTAAGACAAATAAACTCGTGTTTCTAATTTTGCGTAACAAGTTGAATCATAGGTAAGAAAACGTTAATACGCCAATCTTACTTTAGTCAAATTAGCTTAGCTTGTCACCCCTATTTATCAGATTAACCCTGATTGGTTGTATTTTGGTTAATCATCAATAGAGATAAGGTATCATTTGCGAGATAAATGATTTTAATTATTCAGAAATAGATCAATTTAGAGCTTGTTTTAAATGAAAAAAATTAATTTTTTCAACAAGTGATAAGTGTCTATTTAACTATTGAATCTATTTGCAGTATACTTGTGCGCGTAATTTAAAGGTCATTAATTAAGGAATGGGTCACGTGAATCCAATTGTAAAGAGTTTTGAGTATGGTCAACATACTGTCACCTTAGAAACTGGTGTTATTGCACGTCAAGCTGATGCTGCTGTTTTAGCAAGCATGGGTGATACAACAGTATTAGTCACTGTAGTAGGAAAAAAAGTTGCTGACTTAAGCCGCGACTTCTTCCCGTTAACAGTTAACTATCAAGAAAAAACCTATGCAGCGGGTAAAATCCCTGGTGGTTTCTTTAAGCGTGAAGGTCGTCCTTCAGAAGATGAAACTCTGATCGCACGTCTAATTGACCGTCCTATTCGCCCTTTATTTCCTAACGGTTTTAAAAACGAAGTTCAAGTTATCATTACTGTCGTTTCGGTTGATCCACAAATTGAGCCGGACATCATATCAATGATCGGTACTTCTGCAGCGCTAGCGATTTCTGGTATTCCATTCAATGGTCCATTAGGTGCTGCTCGTGTAGGTTACATCAATGGTGAATATCTATTAAATCCAACAGTTGACCAACTTGCTGACAGCGACTTGAATTTAGTTGTTGCAGGTACTGAAAGTGCAGTACTAATGGTTGAGTCAGAAGCAAAATCACTAGCTGAAGAAATTATGCTAGGTGCGGTAACTTACGGTCATGATCAACAACAAGTGGTTGTTAATGCTATTGCTGAATTCAAAGCAGAAGCTGGCAAACCTACTTGGGACTGGACTGCACCAGTTCAAGATCAAGACTTAGTCGCTAAAATTAAAGATTTAGCTGAAGTCGGCATGACTGAAGCTTACCAAATTGAAGTGAAGCAAGATCGTTATGCTCAAGTTGGTGTTGTAAAAGCAGCAGCAAAAGCGGCACTGATTGCTGAAAATCCAGAAGTTGATCAACGTGAAGTAGATAACTTACTGGGTAGCTTAGAGAAAAATGTTGTTCGTGGCCGTATTATTAGTGGTAAGCCACGTATCGATGGTCGTGAACCAGATATGATCCGCGCACTAAGCGTATTAGCCGGTGTACTTCCACGTACTCACGGTAGTTCGCTATTTACTCGTGGTGAAACTCAAGCATTGGTTACCTGTACTTTAGGTACTGAGCGTGATGCACAGAAAATTGATAGCATCATGGGCGAGCGTACTAATCGCTTTATGCTTCATTACAACTTCCCTCCATACTCAGTTGGTGAAACTGGCATGGTGGGTTCACCTAAGCGTCGCGAAATTGGTCACGGCAAATTAGCCTGGCGCGGTATGAATGCTGTAATGCCTTCTGCTGAAGAATTCCCGTACAGCATCCGTGTGGTTTCAGAAATTACTGAATCAAACGGCTCAAGCTCAATGGCTTCTGTTTGTGGTACTTCACTAGCACTTATGGATGCGGGTGTGCCAATTAAGTCTTCTGTTGCTGGTATCGCGATGGGTCTAGTGAAAGAAGGTGACGATTTTGTTGTCCTTTCTGACATTCTTGGTGACGAAGATCACTTAGGTGACATGGACTTTAAAGTAGCCGGTACTCGTGATGGTATTACTGCATTGCAAATGGATATCAAAATCGAAGGTATCACCAAAGAAATCATGGACATTGCTTTGCAACAAGCATACGGTGCTCGTGTTCATATTCTTAACGTGATGGACCAAGCCATTGGTTCACATCGTGATGATATCTCTGACCATGCTCCACGTATTACGACTATCAAGATCAACCCTGAGAAGATCCGTGATGTGATTGGTAAAGGTGGTGCAACGATTCGTGCGCTTACGGAAGAAACGGGCACAACTATCGAGTTAGATGATAACGGCACCGTTAAGATTGCTTCTAACAATGGCGAAGCAACTAAAGAAGCTATCCGTCGTATCGAAGAAATCACTGCTGAAGTTGAAGTGGGTCGTATTTACAACGGTAAAGTTATCCGTATCGTTGATTTCGGCGCATTTGTTAACATTCTTCCAGGTAAAGACGGCTTAGTGCATATTTCACAAATTAGTGATGAGCGTGTAGCTAACGTTTCTGACCATTTAGAAATGAACCAAGAAGTTGCTGTTAAAGTAATGGAAGTAGATCGTCAAGGTCGCGTGCGTTTATCAATTAAAGAAGCACAAACTAAAGAAGCTGCTGAATAAGTTGTCATTTTAGGCTTTTGTATTGAATGATGAATTAAGGAGACCATTGGGTCTCCTTTTTTATTTTTTTTTTCAAATTTAGCTAATAGCAAATAGCACTAATTCTGCTAGGTTGCTATGATGCTGATTAATGTTGAACCTGATTAGAGTAAAGTGGATGGAATTTAAATTACGCACCACGTTTGTAGCCATTATGGCTGGTGCTAGCTTGTTGCTTTCAGGCTGTGCGGCAACATCGGGTTCAAATGATGCTGCTTCTGGGCAAATGGTTATTGCCCCAATTATGCCTGATTATAAACTTGAAGTGACATTGGCCAAGTTAAATGAAATTTTGGCTACGATGGAGCTAACCGATGAGCAACGAGCTCGATTTCATTACGATCGAGGTGTCATATACGATAGTGTTGGTTTACGTTTATTAGGTCGAATCGACTTTCATCAAGCGTTAAAATTACAGCCTAATCTTGCTGATGCTTATAATTTTCTTGGGATTTATTACACTCAAGAGGGCGAATTTGAAAGTGCATATGAAGCATTTGATGGTGTATTAGAGCTTGCACCAGAATACGATTATGCCTTTTTAAATCGCGGTATTGCTTTGTACTACGGTGAGCGCTATGAATTAGCTGTTAAGGACATGCAAGACTTCTATGATCGCGACCCATCAGACGGTTATCGTGCGTTATGGCTGTATTTGATGTCATCAAAAATGAATGCTGAATTGGCTTTAACGGCATTGGGTAGTCAACGCCCGCAACTTGCAGATCAATCTTGGCCCAGTGTACTGGTTGATTACTATCTTGGTAATTTATCTAAACAACAGGTTTTTTCAGCTGCTAAAGTGGAATTACGTGATGCCAAAGAATATGCAGAACGTCTTTGTGAAGCCTATTTCTACTTAGGTAAGCGCGCTGAACAGCTCGGACAGTATCAGGATGCAGCCAATTATTATCGTTTAACGTTAGCTACCAATATTTATGATTTTGTTGAGCATAGATACGCCCGTATAGAGCTGGCAAAAGTAAAACAGATCATTGAGCAATCGCCAAAATCCTAAAAGGCAGTTTGCCTAGCCAAGTTAACCGATAGGCGCTATAATTTGCGCCTTTTTTAGCATCAAGTGCAAAGGTTACCATGTCAGGCATAAATGTTGAGGTCGATAAACGTCGAACCTTCGCCATCATTTCCCACCCGGATGCGGGTAAGACAACAATTACTGAAAAGGTATTGTTATTCGGTCAAGCAATTCAAGTTGCGGGTACGGTCAAAGGTCGCGGCTCAAAACAGCACGCTAAATCTGACTGGATGGAAATGGAAAAAGATCGTGGTATTTCTATTACGACATCTGTGATGCAGTTCCCTTACCGCGAATGTCTGGTTAATCTACTTGATACACCTGGCCATGAAGACTTCTCTGAAGATACCTACCGTACACTGACGGCTGTCGATTCATGTTTAATGGTTATTGATGCCGCCAAAGGTGTTGAAGACCGGACGCGTAAATTAATGGAAGTGACACGTTTACGTGATACTCCTATTATCACCTTTATGAACAAATGTGACCGTGATATTCGTGATCCTATGGATGTTATGGATGAAGTTGAAAATGAACTTCAAATCGCCTGTGCGCCGATCACTTGGCCAATTGGTTGCGGTAAATCATTCAAAGGTGTTTATCATATTCATCGTGAAGAAGCGATTTTGTACCAAAGTGGTCAAGGTCATACAATTCAGGAAGTTCGAATTGTTAAGGGTATCGATAATCCAGAACTTGATAAAGCGATTGGTAGCGAGTTAGCTGAACAATTGCGTGAAGAGCTCGAGTTGGTTGTTGGAGCTTCACATGAATTTGATCTTGAGGCCTTTTTAAAAGGTGAGTTATCACCGGTGTATTTTGGTACTGCATTAGGTAACTTTGGTGTTGACCATATGTTAGATGGTCTTGTCCAATGGGCTCCTAAACCACAACCTCGAAATACTGAAGTGCGTGAAGTTACTGCTAAAGATGCTAATTTTTCTGGTTTTATCTTTAAAATTCAAGCAAACATGGATCCAAAGCATCGTGACCGTGTTGCATTTATGCGTGTGGTGTCTGGAAAATACGAGAAAGGCATGAAAATGCATCATGTGCGTATTGGTAAAGATGTGCGTATTTCTGATGCGTTGACTTTTGTCGCAGGTGATCGCGAGCAGGTTGAAGAGGCATACCCTGGTGATATCATAGGTTTGCATAACCACGGTACCATCCAAATTGGTGATACATTCACCCAAGGTGAATCACTTAAATTTACTGGCATTCCAAACTTTGCGCCAGAAATGTTCCGCCGTATTCGCTTAAAAGATCCATTAAAGCAAAAACAATTACTAAAAGGCTTAGTACAGCTTGCTGAAGAAGGTGCGGTGCAGGTATTTAGACCATTAGACTCTAACGACCTTATTGTGGGGGCTGTTGGTGTACTGCAGTTTGAAGTGGTCGTTGGCCGTTTAAAGAGTGAGTACAACGTTGAAGCTATCTATGAAGGCATCAGTGTGTCAACAGCTCGTTGGGTCTACTGTAAGGATGAGCGGAAGCTAGAAGAGTTCCGCCGCAAGTGTAGCCCGAACTTAGCATTAGATGGTGGCAATAATTTAACTTATATTGCGCCAACAATGGTTAACCTTAATCTGTCAAAAGAGCGTTATCCAGACGTTGAGTTTGCTAAAACCCGCGAAAATTAATACTTTTTGAGCTAGGCTTAGTGGAACTTTTAAAGGCAGTGCATACTGCCTTTTTTAATCCCTTTTTTTGAGTGACAGTTATGAAGCAAACCTTTTTCGATGCCCATGCACACCTCGATTTTGCAGAGTTTGATCATGACCGGGATGCATTATTCATTGAGATGAATACCCGAGGCATTGATAAAGTGTTAATTCCAGGGGTGAGTCCTGAGCGATGGTCACGCCAGTTAGAAATTGCCACTCAATATCAATGTTATTTTGGCTTGGGGATCCATCCTTGGTTTATACCGTCAAGTATTGATGAGGCGATAACTAAGCTTGAACAACAAATTAATCATAACCTGATAAACCCCTTATTTGTGGCTATTGGAGAGTGCGGTTTAGATAAGCTTCGTCCTGACTTTACCGCACAAGTTGATCTATGCCTTAAACAGCTTTTATTAGCTAAAAAATACCACTTGCCAGTGATATTGCATGCAGTGAAATGCCATTCCGAATTAATTACATTATTGAACAAAACACAATTAACCCATGGCGGAGTCATTCATGGTTTTTATGGCAGTGTCGAAGTTGCAAAACAGTATCAACTTTTAGGGTTTAAACTGGGTATTGGTGGCTTGTTGCTTAACCCTATGGCAAAAAAGCTACATCACGTGGTGTCAGAGCTTCCTTTAGAAACGTTTGTCATTGAGACAGATTCGCCAAGTATGACGCCATTAAATTCACCTGAAAAACGTAATTCACCGCTTATTTTGCCTTCGATTATTGAAAAAATTGCTTTTTTGCGTAAAAAATCAACTGTTCCTATATTAGAACAGGTTAATAAAAACACTTTGCAACTATATGAGCTTTAATTGTTTTTTTTAAAACGAGCTCTGTTTTGTGAAGTTATCTTGCGTAAATATCTGAAACTAAACTTTAAAAGTTTGATCAAAACGACGCTTTTCCTCAAATGCTCGGTTATAATCTGTCTCGGAAATAAGGTGAGTTAACAACATTAATAAAAACTGTTAACAATTAAATAAGGGTGATGTTTAATGGATATAATTATGAGTTTAGTAGGGGTGGTCACCCTACTTGCGATAGGTTTCTTACTATCGACAAATAAAAAAGCTATTAACGTACGTACGGTAGGTGGCGCTTTAGCAATTCAAGCGTTCTTTGCTGGTTTCGTATTGTATGTTCCAGTTGGTCAACAAGTATTAGGTGGTGTTTCAACTGCTGTTGCTGATGTAATTGGTTATTCTCAAGCGGGTATCAACTTCCTATTTGGTGGTTTAGGTACTGACGCAATGTTTGGTAATGGCGTTGGCTTCGTATTTGCGGTTCGCGTTTTACCTGTCATTATTTTCTTCTCTTCATTAATCGCGGTTCTTTATTACTTAGGCATCATGCAGATAGTAATTAAGTTCATCGGTGGTGGATTACAAAAAGCACTTGGTACAAGCCGTACAGAGTCTATGTCTGCAACTGCAAACATCTTCGTAGGTCAAACTGAAGCGCCTTTAGTTGTTCGTCCTTTCATTCCTACAATGACTAACTCTGAGTTATTCGCAATCATGGTTGGTGGCTTAGCTTCAATCGCTGGTGCGGTATTAGCTGGTTATGCAGGTATGGGCGTTAAAATTGAGTATTTGGTTGCTGCATCATTTATGGCTGCACCAGGTGGCTTAATGATGGCTAAGCTAATGCACCCAGAAACTGAAGAAACAAACAACGACATGACAGACTTACCAGAAGATACTGATAAGCCTGCAAACGTGATTGATGCTGCTGCATCAGGTGCTGCTTCTGGTATGCACTTAGCGTTGAACGTTGGCGCAATGTTACTTGCTTTCGTCGGTTTGATTGCCATGGTTAACGGTATGCTAGGTGGTATCGGTGGCTGGTTTGGTTTCGAAGGTCTATCACTTGAGTTAATTCTTGGTTACATCTTTATGCCTTTAGCATTCCTAATCGGTGTACCTTGGAGCGAAGCTATGGTTGCTGGCTCTTTCATCGGTCAAAAGATTGTAGTTAACGAATTTGTGGCTTACTTAAACTTTGCTCCTTACCTAAAAGACGTTGCTGATGGCGGCATCTTGGTTGAAGCAACAGGTCAAGCAATGACGGATCGTACTAAAGCGATTATCTCGTTTGCACTGTGTGGTTTTGCTAACTTATCTTCAATTGCAATTCTATTAGGTGGTTTAGGTGCAATGGCTCCTAGCCGTCGCCATGACTTAGCTAAGTTAGGTGTTCGTGCGGTTATCGCTGCATCATTAGCTAACTTAATGAGTGCTACACTTGCTGGTTTATTCTTAGCGCTTTAATCGCTGAATATTCAAAGGAAGCGGGCTTTACTGGCTCTATGCCGTAAAGCCCAACATTTAAGATTACGTTGTCATAATGATTGGCGTTAATCCACCAGTTTCCAAAGTATAAATAGTAATGATTAAGTCTAGTGTGATGGCTTTTAATTATTACATTTAACCGTGACACACAAAGATTGTTAGTAGCATGTTGCAAGAAAGTCGCGACATTGTTCACAAAGTAGAATTTAGTATTCGTTTTTTTGCTGGTTTAATATTGTGATTTACAACAATAACGGTAAAATGCGCTTGCTTAAAAACAAAAGCTGTCCTTGAAGATAGCCAAACAATGAAAAATGGGGTTGATGATGAAAAACGTTAAAACTTTAACTTTAATTGCTGCAGCAGTAGCTGCAATGACAACTGGTACAGTACAAGCTGAGCAGTACTACGGGTTTGCTAACGTATCAGTAAACTATTTAGATTGGTCTGATGGTACAGAAGATCGTTCACGTGATATCCAAAATGGTTTCGGTGCTAAATCTGACTTCGTTTATATCGAAGTTGAAGGTGGCGCGGGTTATAACTGGGGTGATGTCTATGGCTTCATCGATTTTGAAAACCCAAACAACTTAAACTGGAGCGAAGATCAAGATGATCCAAGCAAGCAGTTCCGTATTGCTGCTAAAGGCTCAGTTGCTGTAAACATGGGTGAAAGCAACTGGAATTACTACGGCCACATTTATAGCCTTTCTGATTCTTCAGGTTTCTATGAGCAAAACATCGTGTTAGGTGTTAGTTATGACATCAACACTGACTTTGGTTTATGGGTTAAGCCTTTCTTAGGTGCTCATATTCTTAACAACCCAAACAATGCTGGTTTTAATGGTGGTATGGCTGGTTGGGTTTTAGGTTATAACTTCAAGTTAGCTGGCCAAGACTTTATGGTTACCAACTGGAACGAAATTGAATTTGCACGTGATGATCACGCTCGTGGTTTCTGTAATAGTGTAACTTGTACTGGCCTTGGTGATGCTGGCTGGCAGAAAACTAACGGTGACAGCACCGGTATCAATGGCGCAGTAGCACTATGGTGGAATGCAACTAAAGACTTCACTTTAGGTGTTCAATACCGCTATGCAGATCAAAAGCTAGGTACCGCAGCTTATCAAAACGCAGCTATTTTCACTGCGAAGTACAACTTCTAATTGTGCTTGGGAGCCATGTTAGCATGGCTCCACTTTATCTTTACTAAAGGGCATTATGTGGGTTTTAATGTCTTTTATTAAGCATAAGCAAAACGCGCTAAAATGGATTTTTCGCGGAATTGATAAAATAAATTGTTTATTTTGCCTTTTCCGGTCTTCAAGGATTCAAGTCGTGGTACTCGTTATCAGATTGAATACTTAGGTTAGTAAATCATTTCTATTTACTGGCAAGATATGAAGACTCGGCCATAACTATAATCATATGCCACTTCACTTTGTTGCCCTGACAAAAATTATCTACTGATTTTATTTACGGAGAGCAAAAAATGACTGATTTAAAAAAAGCGGCACAAATGGGTATTTCTTTAATGGATTTAACCACTTTGAACGATGATGATACCGATCAAAAAGTCATCGATTTGTGCCACAAAGCCAAAACGCCAGCTGGTAATACCGCGGCGATTTGTATTTACCCTCGCTTTATTCCTATTGCACGTAAAACCTTGAATGATCTTGATTGTGAAGACATCAAAATCGCGACAGTGACTAACTTCCCACACGGTAATGACGATATTGCCATTGCAGTATTAGAGACTCGTGCTGCGGTTGCTTATGGTGCAGACGAAGTTGATGTGGTTTTCCCATATCGTGCTTTAATGGCCGGTAATGAAACCGTGGGTTTTGAACTCGTTAAAGCCTGTAAAGAAGCCTGTGGTGATGAAGCCATTTTAAAAGTGATTATTGAATCTGGTGAATTAAAAGACCCAGCTTTAATCCGTAAAGCATCTGAGTTGTCAATTGATGCTGGTGCAGACTTTATTAAAACCTCTACGGGCAAAGTGCCAGTTAATGCCACGCTAGAAGCTGCAGAGATCATGTTAACTGTGATCAGTGAAAGGAACCGAAAAGTAGGCTTTAAACCAGCCGGCGGCGTAAAAGATGCAGCGAAAACAGCTGAGTTCTTAGCGGTTGCCGCGGGCATTTTAGGTGAAGAATGGATAACGCCAGATACATTCCGTTTTGGTGCCTCTAGCCTGTTAAATAGTTTATTACATACATTAGAATTAGCTGAAGCGCCTAAGCCTACTCAAGGCTACTAATTCCTATTCAATGTTGTAGCTGAGGTTTATTGTCTTTTAGGCAATAAGCCTCATCGCTACAGATATTTTCGGCGATCCCACTCTAGCTCATAATGGATTGCCTAGATGGAGGTTATATTATGTTCCTCGCACAAGAAATTATCCGTAAAAAGCGTAACGGTGAAGCACTCTCCACTGCAGAAATTCAATTCTTCGTAAACGGCATCACTCATAATACTGTCTCTGAAGGCCAAATAGCGGCTCTTGGTATGGCTGTGTATTTCAATGATATGAACATGGATGAGCGGATTGCACTGACATTAGCAATGCGTGATTCAGGTACGGTACTTGATTGGAGTGGTTTATCGCTAAATGGCCCTGTTATTGATAAACACAGTACTGGTGGTGTAGGCGATGTTATTAGCTTGATGTTGGGCCCTATGGCCGCTGCATGTGGCGGCTATGTTCCAATGATCTCAGGTCGGGGTTTAGGTCACACTGGTGGTACATTAGATAAGTTTGACGCGATCCCTGGTTATCAAACTGAGCCATCTAGTGAACTTTTTCGTAAAGTCGTTAAAGAAGCTGGTGTGGCTATTATCGGTCAGACAGGTGATCTTGTTCCTGCAGATAAACGTTTTTATTCCATTCGCGATAACACAGCAACCGTTGAGTCAATCTCATTAATCACAGCGTCAATTTTGTCTAAGAAACTTGCCGCAGGGTTAGATGCTTTAGCGATGGATGTCAAAGTAGGCAGTGGCGCATTCATGCCAACCTATGAAGCATCTGAAGAACTTGCACGAAGTATTACTGCTGTCGCAAATGGTGCTGGAACTAAAACAACAGCCTTGTTAACTGACATGAACCAAGTACTGGCATCTTGTGCTGGTAATGCGGTGGAAGTACGTGAAGCGATTAACTTTTTAACGGGTCAATATCGCAATCCAAGATTGTATGAAGTCACTATGGGTTTATGCTCAGAAATGCTTATTTTGGGCGGTATTGCACAAAATGATGCCCAGGCTCGTACTAAACTAAATGCTGTATTAGATAACGGTAAAGCGGCGGAGATCTTTGGTAGAATGGTCAGTGGCTTAGGTGGTCCAAGCGATTTTGTTGAAGCATACGACAAGTATTTACCCCATGCTCAAATTATTCGTCCAGTCTATGCGAACCAAGTTGGTTTTGCGCACAGTATGGATACCCGAGAATTAGGTTTGGCCGTTGTGACTTTGGGTGGCGGACGCCGTAAGCCAGGTGACGCATTAGATTATAGCGTTGGATTAACAGAAGTCTGTGCCCTTGGCGATGCCATTAGTGCCGATAAGCCACTTGCCATGATCCATGCTCAATCTGAGCAAGCATTTGAAGAAGCGGCTGCAGCTGTTAGAGCGGCTATCCATATTGGTGATACGCAACCTGAGAAAACACCTGAAATATATCGCTATATTCGTGCTGAAGATTTATAGGAGTTAGGTATGAAACGTTCAATTATATTAATGTTAGATTCATTTGGTCTTGGTGCAGCAGGCGATGCAGATAAGTTTGGTGATGTAGGTTCAGACACGTTTGGGCATATTGCGAAAGCCTGTGCAGAAGGTTTAGCGGATGTTGGTCGCCAGGGCCCATTAAAGTTACCTAATTTAGCGCGCTTAGGTTTAGGACACGCAGGCTTTGAGTCTACCGGGCAATTTGCCGCAGGTTTTGGTGACAATGTAGATGTTATTGGCGCTTACGGTCATGCCGAAGAATTAAGTTCTGGTAAAGACACGCCAAGTGGTCATTGGGAAATGGCAGGTGTTCCTGTGCTTTATGAGTGGGGATATTTCAGTGATTTGAAAAACTCATTTCCAAAAGAGCTAACCGATAAAATTCTAGCCCGTGCGGGTTTGGATGGGTTTCTAGGAAATTGTCATGCTTCTGGTACGACGATTTTAGAAGAGATAGGCTTAGAGCACATGAGTTCAGGGAAGCCAATTTTCTATACCTCTGCTGATTCAGTGTTCCAAATTGCCTGTCATGAAGAAACTTTCGGGTTAGAGAATTTGTATCGTTTGTGCGAAATCGCCCGTGAAGAACTTGAGCCATATAACATTGGCCGTGTTATTGCGCGCCCATTTATTGGTACGGGTCCAGCTGACTTTGCTCGTACGGGTAATCGTCATGATTACGCTGTTCAGCCGCCTGCGCCAACAGTACTCGACAAATTAAAAGCTGCCGGTGGTGAAGTGGTGAGTATCGGTAAAATTGCTGATATTTATGCTAATTGCGGTATTACGCAACAATATAAAGCGACCGGTCTTGAACAACTGTTTGATGCGACGTTAGAGCAGGTTAAACGTGCAGGTGACAATACCATTGTGTTCACCAACTTTGTTGATTTTGATTCTCACTATGGCCATCGCCGCGATATCGCTGGGTATGCCAAAGCACTAGAATATTTCGACTCACGTTTACCTGAGTTGCTAGCTATTTTATCTGAAGACGATTTCCTTTTACTGACAGCTGATCACGGTTGTGATCCAACCTGGAAAGGAACCGAACATACTCGCGAACACGTGCCTGTTTTAGCGTATGGCGCAGGATTAAAAGCCGGTTCATTAGGTCGTCGTAAGTCATTCGCCGATATGGGACAGTCAATTGCAAGCTATTTTAAGTTAGAACCGATGGAATATGGTGAATCTTTCTTAAATTAGTCACATTTTCGAACGACGGTTCTATAAAAAGTTTAATGTGTTTGTTAAACTATCAACATTATTAAGCGGTACCAAATAAAATAGAAACATAGGGGTTATAACATGGCTACACCACATATTAATGCAGTTGAAGGCGCGTTTGCAGAAACAGTTCTTTTTCCAGGTGATCCATTACGTGCAAAGTATATTGCAGAAACATTTTTAGAAAATGTTGAGCAAGTGACTGATGTACGTAACATGCTTGGTTTTACCGGTACGTATAAAGGTAAGCGTATTTCTGTTATGGGTTCAGGAATGGGTATTCCATCTTGTTCTATCTACGCTCACGAGTTAATTAAAGAATACGGCGTTAAAAACTTAATCCGTGTTGGTACATGTGGCGCAATTAGCACAGATGTAAAAGTACGTGACGTAATTATCGGTATGGGTGCATGTACTGACTCTCAAGCTAACCGTTTACGCTTTAAAAACCAAGACTTCGCAGCCATTGCCGACTATAGCCTATTAAGTGCAGTTGTTGATTCAGCTAAAGCACACGGCACTAAAATTCAAGTTGGTAACGTTTTCTCTGCCGACTTGTTCTATACACCAGATCCAGAAATGTTTGACGTTATGGAAAGAATGGGTGTGTTAGGCGTCGAAATGGAAGCGGCAGGTTTATACGGTGTTGCGCACGAGCTCGGTGCCAAAGCATTATGTGTTGTCACAGTGTCTGACCATATTCGTACGGGTGAAAAAACCACTTCTGAAGAGCGTCAAACGACCTTTAACGACATGATCATTATGACTTTAGATGCAGCATTAACACTTTAGTATTGTTATAGCTTCAATAAAAATGGGCGCTAATAGCGCCCATTTTTGTAGGTTATTTTTGAGGCTCATCCTGGTCAGTGGTTTCTTGCGCGGCAAAATGCTTCTTAAACTGTTTGATCCGCGTTTTACGACGATCAAAGTCAGCACGTTTGAATGATAATGCTCGCGACAGGAGAAAGCCGATAAAGCAAGCTGTTATTAGCATCCACTTTAATAACTCCATATTTTTTTGATGTAAATATTTGATTTCATCAAAAAATATACTGAGATCTAAACGCACCTCAACATAGCCCAAATTATTATCCTGTTGCATCACATTTTCAATTAACGGCGGATAACTTGCCAGTAATTGACGTAATGCCTCGGAATCAGGACCTAAATCATCAGTTGTGACTGACTGGGCAAAAGCCAATCTGACCCCCTGAGAATTGTAGATATTAACCGACATTACTTTAGGATCCGCAGCTAAAGTGGACGCTAGCCATTGCAACTGCTCATCATTTTGTAAAAACATTGCTGGCGCCGCACCATTAGCTGCCTGTTGGGCAAGGGTTCTAGCCATTAGCTGTGTTTGTGAACTCAGCAGTTTTTGACCGTTTTTCAAGCTATTTTGCCATAGATTGATTAGTCCAAAAACTAAGCCTATGGCAAGAATGACTTGAATGATCCTGCTAATTTTTTGTCTTTTCTTGAGACCTTTAACAAAAATCACTTTAATCCTTAGTCATTTTTCTATTTAATGAAACGCTTTCAATAGCGCCTGACTGCCATTTTTCAATGGTTTGTGGTGTGGAAATTATATTAATCTAAAAACTCATCAGTAGATAGTTGTAATCAAAGAGGTTAGACCCATGCACAATCTTCGCACAGCATCGCCTACGGCAAGCGCAGTCAATAAGAATGGAGATACTATTTTAACGTGGTTGTTGTCATCCTCTATAAACGAATATCAGCATAACGGCCTATTATGCCAGCGTTATAACGAGTCCGACTATCTTAATCAGATTGCGCCATCATTTTCTAAGCGTGTTCGAGTGGTGTTTGAGCAATCTGTTCAACAACACATCGATATCTGGTTAGCATCATTATCTGTTACCGCTGGATTTTCATTACTTTCGCGCAGCAATGATTTGATTGGCATTGAGATAGCGACTCAGCAGCCGCTTGATGAGCTGATAACAGCATTCGCGCACACTATTACACAAAAAGGGTTAGCAGCCGAGTTATTAGTTATTGGAGAGCCATTACCATTGCTATATCAAAAGGGCTTATTGGTGATGGATATGGATTCCACTGCAATTCAAATTGAGTGTATTGATGAGTTGGCCGCATTGGCGGGCGTAGGCGAAGAAGTGGCAGCTGTGACGGCCAGTGCTATGCGTGGTGAGCTGGATTTTGAACAAAGCTTGCGCTTAAGAGTGAGTAAGCTTGCTAGTGCAGATGCGGCTATTATTGATACTCTATGTAAAACATTACCCTTGATGCCCGGTTTGACCGCAGCTTTAGAAGAGTTGCAAACAAACCAATGGCGTGTCGTTGTTGCTTCAGGCGGCTTTACGCCATTTGTGAATCACCTTATGCATCTATTAAAGCTAGATGCGGCATTTGCTAATGAGTTAGTCATTGAGGAGGGCAAACTCACAGGGCAAGTCACTGGGGCTGTGGTTGACGCGCAATACAAAGCGAATGTCATAAGTAAGTGCGCTCAAAAGTGGCAAATAGCACCAGGACAAATTGTGGCTATCGGTGATGGTGCGAATGATATCCCTATGATCCAGGCTGCTGATTTAGGTGTGGCTTTTCATGCTAAACCGAAACTCATTGCTGCGGCAAACTTAGCGGTAAGTCAACTAGATTTACGTGCGTTAGTATTTTGCTTGCAAGGGTAGAGCTAAGCATACTGATTGCTGATTAATCCCTCAGATAATGTTTTTACGTCAAATATATTCAAATAATCCCCCCCAAAAAGTCTCTTTTTGGGGAGGATTATTATTCTGCCTTTCTTTTTACAGCCTATGAATACTGTTTTCAAAGTCAGCAGCTAACAAATAATAAGTGCCCTATCAACAGGAAAACCAATGTGACTGTAATGTAAAGCAGGTTTATTTATCCTTACCGCTTACCTCCATCTTTGACAAATTGGTCTTCCTTGAGCAAATTGAAAACTTTATTTAGGATATTTGCTCTATTATGGTTGATATTAATGTCAGTTATGATTAAGTTTTAGATCTACGCCTTTAATAAGAATAGTTGCCACATTGATATCACCTACCCAACAGTCTTTGTTTATCCCTTATCGACAAGGGCAATTACATGTGTGCTTTATTCCAGCTAAAGGGATGAATAAGCAATTGACTCCCATTTTAATGTTACATGGTGCTATGTCGAATGGACGGGTTTTTTATAGCGATTCAGGTCGTGGTTTAGGTTGTTATCTTGCTGAACAAGGTTTTGATGTTTATGTTCTAGATACCGCTGGAAGGGGCAAGAGCACACCTTTAATCGACAAGTATTATGACCTTGGACAGGGTGAGGTGATTAGAGAGCAGTTACCCTTAGTACAGTCATTTATTTTACAACGTCATCCTTTAGCTGCCAAAGTACATTGGTGTGCCCATTCTTGGGGCGGTGTATTGATGGCAAGTAGTTTGATCCGCTTTACTGATTTACAAGCTAATGTGGCATCATTTTTAACCTTTGGCACCAAACGTACCATTAAAATCAAATCCCTACGCAAGTGGCTGATGGTTGATGTTTTTTGGAATCGGTTAGCACCATTAGTTGCCACTAAACAGGGCTTTTTTGATGCATATCGCTATCGATTTGGTATGGATAATGAAAGTCACCAATCTCTTTCTCAATCAATTGACTGGGTAAGAGGTGAATGGATAGATCATGATGATCATTTTAATTATGCCATAGCCGCTAAAAATACAATCTGGCCTATAACATGGTTTATTGCCGGTAAAAATGACTCGGTACTGGGTAATCCTTCCGATGTACAAGATATGATGTCAGAGTGTGGTTTTCAGCAGGCTGAATATACTTTGCTAGCCAAAGAACATGGCAATTTATACGATTATGGCCATGCAGATATGTTGACCCATAAGCAGGCAAGTGATGATCACTTTATTAAAGTGAAAAACTGGTACTTAGCACAAGCCCAGTAGTTGTTCGCATCTTTCACATTAACTTGGTTCTTTTAGTTGGGTTAATTGCGGGAAACGCAATATCACTTCTTGACTGATATCGACAAACTCACCTAAACCTATAACTTGCCATAGTTGTTCTTCAAGTTGTTTGGCTTTGTGGTTGGCATGAATTTGGATGTAAGCCAATTCTCGTCTTATATAGGTCATATCAGGTTTGTCGGCCATACCAAAATAAACTCTTAATGCCATAAATCGGCCTAATCGTTGGCTTTGATCAATAAAGGCAAGTTGCTCTTCAGTGCTTAAATCTGAGACGACTTTACAATTAAGATTGATAGTGCCGCGAGCATGGCGAGTAATTTGGATAAACACTTCAAAAAACTGCAGTTCAGAGATCGTTTTCATGGCTTTAATGGGCTCAAGGATCCGGTCTTTGAAAACCCCATTCTCCATGATTGGTGCGAGGTTATACTGCATGATTTGTTCAGTATCTTGCGAGAATAGATGACTGATTTCATCTACTTTAGTCCCAATGCCAATAGCTGAAATACTAAATGATTTACTGCGTTTCTCGATAAAATAAGGCACGCTCGCTATCTCTCGCATCATGAGATTTTTCATGCCATCGGCCAGTTCTTTTTGTTCACCGTCTTTGTCTGATAATTTTGCAAGTTTGTCTTGATTATGGCTGATAAGTTTACTTAAAAACTCTACTCCCATGTGGGGATCATGGCCAATCAAAGCGCTTAAATGAAGGACTTTGCTATATGAACGAGTGCGTATTAGCTGATATGACAAGCCATTTAAGTTTGTTTTACCCGCTTTAGCCTGTAAGCGTGGAAAACTGATACTGACCGATGCAGGAGCGGTAAAGTCCATAGGTTCATCTAGGGTGACTTGTAACCCACGACTTGAAATGTCATGGGTAATGCCTGAGGCGGTTTTATTACCTTGCTTAATTGTGACCAACGTTTTGAAAGCAAAACGAGATTCGTGACGCCGCTCGGTAAATGGCATAGATATTTTTTTGATGCTATTGGCATTTATTTTTCGCTGGGCGAAAACTTTCAGTTGGTTAACATCTTGGTTATTAAACCAAGATTGGTACTGTGAATTAACCTCGATGTTGGTTAAATCACAGACTTGAATGATATGGATGAAACTCGCTAATTGTTGCTCTGTTAATGCACCGTAGCGAGCATCATCACCTGGTAAGGTGGAGGTTTTATAATTTTGCTGATGATCAATTCGTTGACTGGTTAGTTTAAATATACGCCAGCTTGGTTTTTTGGCCCCGAATCCTAAAAAAAGTCCTAGGTGACCATTTTGGATTAACTCAAATTGACTGGCTGAATAGAAGTGTACTTTGCCGTTTGCTACGTGAGTAAAACAAAAAATAATTTGATGCTCTACGATGTCGGGCGATTTAATCAGATGCACTAAACGATTATTAGTCAGCATTCCAGTAAGTTGGCTGACATCCCTTTCATCTTGAAAGAAATGCATCAAAGGATGGTTTCCGCGACCGAGTAACGCATGGGTAATGTGTGGTTTACCTTCTTTGATAGAAATATACAAAGGTAAATGGGGCTGTAAAGGTAAATAATGACGCTCAAACCCTAAACCTGTCGCGTTAACAATGACATCGTTAACATCCACTTTATAGCGAAACTTGTATCCCTGAATTAGCTGAGTAATGACCTTATCGAGTTCTTCGCCGCCACCCACTCGTTTTAATCTGAAAATTGCGTTGTCATCTTTATTCTGTATATCAACAATTTGGTAATCAACACCTTGTTGTAGATCTTCAAAATAAAACTCTTCATTCAAATCAAGCAATTTTACGCGCAATGGCTTTTCTGGTTGAAAGTTATGCTTTATCGGCAATTTTACTCTTGCGCCACCGATGGATAAA
This sequence comes from Shewanella sp. ULN5, assembly GCF_030731885.1. Taxonomy (NCBI): domain Bacteria; kingdom Pseudomonadati; phylum Pseudomonadota; class Gammaproteobacteria; order Alteromonadales; family Shewanellaceae; genus Shewanella; species Shewanella sp. ULN5. The sequence continues at coordinate 80,617 of NZ_JAPJEE010000005.1, read as the reverse complement.
TCAAGGCTTGCCCCTAATACTTCTGTGCTGCCAGATTGTGATGCTGAGATTTTAATACTGTAGTTCATTCGTTCTTCACTACGATTAAAATAACTGCCTAATACCACACCTGGTACGATAAAAGGTGAAATGCTGGTAACGCTATCTTGAGTTGGAGAGTCTTGTTTTTGTTGCTTACGCATTTTGTGCTGTTTAATCACATTTTCGTAAACGCCTAAAGTGTATTTATTACGATAAATAGGTAAGGCTTGTTCAAGGGCTTCTTTTGACGGTGCATCTAAAAAATGCCTTTGTTTACCAATCACAACTTCTTCGCAGGGCAACTCGGTTTTATCACGTAAATCAATAATACGCGTACAAGGTGCTGAAATACGATTAAGCTCCATTTTCAGTAAAAAACGGGTAGAATTCGACTCATCCGCCGTGAAGCTTTCGAACAGTTCCTGAAAGTCAGGTTCCATTAGCAAAGGTTTGAGTTGTTCTATTAGCGCGCTGTGATTATCTAGGCTCATCTTCTATTATCGTTTTTAATGCTTCTAGTGAGTCTGGCTGTTAATCTTATCGGCATGAAAAGATATTGCTTTATCAATTGTTTGGTCAGATTTGGATTCTATACTGATTTACAATCAATGATAAAGTTTAGCAAACAATTATGGTGTGGGCGTTTATTTACAGTGATCGGAATAACGTTCATTTGTGACCTTTTTTAATCATATTTACTGATGAGCATTATGGCAAAGAATAAAACAGCATATGTATGTAACGAATGTGGTCAAGATTTCCCTCGCTGGCAAGGTCAATGTAATGCTTGTCAGGAATGGAACACAATCACAGAGGTGCGTTTAGGGGCGAGTAGCGCCACTCGAACTCATCAATTTAGTGGTTATGCTGGCGAGACCAGCAAAAAAGTGCAAACACTTGATCAAATTGATTTAAATGAATTGCCGCGTATTGCCAGCACATTTGGTGAGCTCGACAGAGTCTTAGGCGGCGGCATTGTTCCTGGCAGTGCGATTTTAATTGGTGGTCATCCTGGTGCGGGTAAAAGTACACTTTTACTACAAACCTTATGTCAACTTGCGCAAACCATGCCAGCGTTATATGTGACAGGTGAAGAGTCTTTACAGCAAGTTGCTATGCGTGCCCATAGATTGGGGTTACCGACACAGAATTTACGAATGTTGTCGGAGACGAGTGTAGAGGCGATTTGCGATGTGGCGTTACAGGAAAAGCCGAAAGTGATTGTTGTCGACTCGATTCAGGTGATGCACATGAGTGACATTCAATCTTCGCCAGGCAGTGTCTCGCAGGTACGAGAGTCAGCGTCCTATTTGACTCGATTTGCAAAGCAGCATGGCATCGCGGTAATTATGGTTGGTCATGTTACTAAAGATGGTAGTTTGGCTGGACCTAAAGTATTAGAGCACTGTATTGATTGTTCGGTGATGTTCGAGGGGGATAGCGACAGTCGTTATCGAACACTTCGGTCCCATAAAAATCGTTTTGGTGCGATTAATGAACTGGGTGTTTTTGCGATGACCGAACGAGGATTAAAAGAAGTGGCTAACCCTTCTGCGATATTTTTATCTCGAGGCGATGAAGCTGCTTCGGGGTCTTTAGTCATGGTGGTGTGGGAGGGTACGCGTCCATTACTTGTTGAGTTACAAGTATTGGTTGATAGCTCTGCAATGTCTAACCCACGAAGAGTTGCAGTTGGCATGGATGCGAACCGTTTAGCCATGTTATTGGCCGTCATGCACCGTCATGGTGGCTTGTTGATGTCTGATCAAGATGTTTTTGTCAATGTGGTTGGCGGAGTTAAAGTAACTGAAACCAGTGCTGACTTAACCTTATTGCTGGCAATGGTGTCGAGTTTTCGAGGTGAAGTATTACCTAGCGACCTCGTCGTTTTTGGTGAAGTAGGCTTGTCGGGTGAAATTAGGCCCGTACCTAATGGTCAAGAACGATTAATCGAAGCGGCTAAACATGGCTTTAAACGCGCGATAGTGCCTAAAGCTAATGCCCCTAAAAAGCCGCCATTAGGCATGGAAGTCATTGGGGTGAGTAAATTATCTGAAGCATTAAACGCACTATAAAGTGCGTTTATGATGATGCTTATTCTTCCGGTTGAATAAGCATTTCCAGTTCACGGTTCAGTAATTCTGCATCACCAAGGTTAAGCTCAATAATTCGGCGTAAATGACTGATACTTTCAACATCAATATGCAAACAACGCAAGCCTAAATGCTCACTGGTCTTATGAACTACCTCTGTATGCATGACTAATTCTACGTCAGAATCGGGTAACACAAATTCTAATATGATTTGGCTGTTTTGCGCGCCGGTGAAATTTTCTGGTATTTGTACCAGTGCGCCATTAAGGCTTAAATCAAGAATTGTGGTACGCCAAGTCGAATCATCTTGAGCAAGATAAGCATTAGCATCAAATAAAATTCGAGAAAACTTGCGTCTTTCGTCCATCGTTCAGTCCTTAATAATTTAACGCATTACTAACTATTAGCATACGTTACCTTTGTCGATAAAACAGTAATCATTTTTACTAATGGTTGATTATTTCTTCCGGGAGTTCGATACAAAATCTTGCTCCTTGGTTAGGTTCAGTGTTTAAAGTCACTTTACCTTTGAGTACTTGAGTCACTAAATTATAGAGAATGTTCATTCCCAAACCACTGCCACCTTGGCCACGCTTTGTGGTAAAAAATGGGGTGAATATTTGTGCTTTTATATCGGCGGACATACCGCAACCATCATCTGAATAAATAATTTTTAAGCCTTCACTTTCACGGGTTACGCTTAAAAAAAGTTCACCCACTTTACCATCGGGATAAGCATGAATAATCGAATTATTAAATAGATTACTGATGATTTGGTAAAATACACCAGGTTGGCTATGGAGAAAAATATCATCTGGACAATCATATCGATAATGGTGTTTGGTACGAGACAGTAACGGGTTAAGGGCGATAAATATTTCATCCAAGTACTGTTTTAAATTGAAGTCTCTGACATCTTCGTTAGATTGATCAACAGACACTTCTTTAAAGCTTTTTATTAATTTTGCCGCCCTATTAAGGTTTGATAATACCAGCTTAGTGCAATCAGCGACTTCAGTCTGATATAGTTCAAAATCTTCATGTGAGACATCTCCAGCTTGATAGCGCTCATTAAATTCAACGACCCTGTCTGCTAGATGTGAGGTGGCTGTCACGCTGATCCCTATCGGTGTATTCACTTCGTGGGTGATACTGGCAACCAGTCCACCTAAGGTGGCCATTTTTTCTTTATCTATAAGCTCATTTTGTGTCAGTTTTAGCTCTTCTGTTCGCGATTTTACGCTATCTTCAAGTTCAGAATTAAGCCGTGTGAGTGCTTGCTCTGTTTCTTTTAACGATTGAATATTCTTAATTGTGCCTGTTATTCGGTTGGCGCGGCCTTGATTATCTCGGTCGATCACTTGGCCCCTATTTAGCACCCAAACCCATAGGTCGTCTGCTGTTTTTGCACGATATGTTAACTCGAACTTATTGACCTGCTGTTTAAAGCAAGGGGTCATATTATCTATGACGCTTTGTAAATCTTCTGGGTGAACACATTTTTCCAGGGTATCCATGAGGTCTATTTCTGGTTGAGGATATTGTAAAAACGTATTACTTCTATGGGCGCTTTTATTACGAATGTCCCAGTCCCAAAACTCATCGCCACTACCCCATAATGCTAACTGTAAGCGTTGTTCACTTTTAGACACTTGTTCCATCATGGCCACTTTTAAGCGATATTTTCGTGTTTGAAGCCAGATAAATAGAGCGACAATAGTGATAAAAAATAGCCCATAAATTAGATAAGCCCACCAGGTTTGCCATGGTGCAGGTGCGATGAAAATGTCTAATGTTCTTATAGGGCTATATTGATTATTATGATTTTTAGCTCTTACTTGAAACTGATAGGTACCCGGGACTAATCCAGAAAAGTGCGCAACACGGCTACCTAAATCATCAAACCATTGTTGATGTAATCCTTGCATGCGATATTCATAACTCATTTGTTGTGCTTGATGTAAGTTATTACTGTGAAATCGAAAAGAAAATAATGCATCTTGATAGTTAAGTTGAATGGATTTGGCGTAGCTAATATCAAAGGGTTGGTTAAAGCGATGGTCATCTTGTATTCGCTGCAACTTATTTAACAAGTAAAACTCATCAATTATTGGTTTTTTAGGTACAGGTGTCACAGGTAAGTCAAATGGATAAATCATATTAAATCCATTAATCCCGCCTAAGTAAACGCGGTTGTCGTCATCAACAAAACCTGCATTAAAGTTAAATTCATTGTCTTGAAGCCCATCTATAAGGGTGTAATTACGGATGCTATTGTCTTGAGTATTAATAACGCTGAGGCCTTCAGAAGTACCAATCCAAAGTTGATCTAAACTATCTTTAACCATGAGGTAGGCAATGTTATCGATCAGACCATGCTGTTTATCAAATAATTTAACCGCTTGGGTTTTAGGGTTGAATGAAAAAACGCCATCGCTAGAAGAAATCCATAATTGTTCATCAATCCAATACGCATTGAATAAATGCTTGCTAGGAAAATGTTTAATCGTGCTAGGTGAGAGTTGGGTAAACTTACCTTCAACGGACATATGAATTAGGCCGGCGCCGTAGGTTAATATCCAATAACCACCCTGTGGGGCAGACAATACATTACTGATTTCTTTACTTTGTAGGCTGTTTGGATTGTCAGGATCATGCGTCCAAGAGGTAAATCCCTGTTGTTCTGATACAAACAGATTCACACCCGCATCCTTGGTCGCAATCCAAGCCTGTTGTTGCTGATCAAAAAAAAGGCTATAAAGAACATTACTTGAGATAGCTTGCTGATTATGACTGTCTGCCAAATATTGGGTTATTTTTTGTGTGTCGAGATGCAATATGTATAAACCATTACCGCGAGTACCAATCCATAGTTGTCGTTTATTGTCTTGTTTAATAAAACTGATAAAGCTTTTAGAATCAAATTGTGGATGAGTAAAAAGTGTAAATCTGGTTATGTTTTGGTTTTCATCTTCACCGGCAATAAATAATCCCTGTGCGGTACCAATCCAAAGGGTGTCCTGTTTATCTCGATAAATCGTTCGTATATCTGTGTCAGTCAAATTACTGGTCATAAATGAATGTTCATTGATGGTATGGAATGCTTGGCTATTGAGATCGGCTTTACTGAGTCCAGCGCCGCGTGTGCCGATCCATAATTGACGTTCATCATCCATCCATAGCCGAGTGATTAACTCGCTACTGACACTGTGAATGTTATTTGGTGAGTGATAAAAATGCTCAAATTGGTGTGATGATGGAGAGTAAGATGCAAGACCTGCTTGTTTAAAGCCAATCCAAAGTTTTCCGTCAATATCTAACAATAAATCACTAATACTATTATGCTGTAAGTTGTCAGCAAAAAAGGATTGATGTGAGGTAATGACAGGGCTCTGTAATCCAACAGATAGATCAAGATGGAGCAATTCCGCCTCATCCGTCGCTAGCCAAATACTATTGTTATCGCCATTGGCAATGCTGAGTATTTTTTTGTCGAATAAAAAGGGAGTTGTAAACGCACTAAAACTTTGTTCTTCGGGTAAATACAGTTGCAGTCCTCGTTCGTGATATAGCCAAAGTCTTGAATACTTATCAAGAAATAATCCCGAGACGTTGTCATCAAGTAAGCCTTTAGTTCCCGCTTTGATATGCTCTATAAGTACATTTTCGGATGGCGAGAAGATATACACTCCATTATTGGTGGCGAGCCAAAGATTACCTTGGTTGTCTTCATTTATGTCGTTAATACCACTTGTGGGTAAACCGAGTTCAGGTGAATTGTAATATTGAAAATGCTTGGTTTTTGGTTCGAATTTGTTAAGGCCATCATTAATGGTTGCTAACCATAACTCACCTTTTTTGCTATAAAATAAATGGCTTATGTGATTTCCTGATGGGCCATTATCATCTTCTTTAAGGTAGATTTTGATGTCTTTGCCATTGTATCGGTTTAATCCTGCTTGTGTGGCTATCCACAGGTAACCATCTTTATCGGTAACAACATCATTGACCGTATTCATCGATAAGCCATGTTCAGCTTCAATCGTGTCAAATTTCACCATAGCTTGTACGGCTGTAGTGAATCCGAAAATAAACAAAATTAAGCCATAAGAACAGACTGACAAACTAGCTTTTATCACACAAATGATCCTTACACTTTTACTATTTTAATTGTCTTTTTGAGTGTTAAGTTTAAGTGTAGATCTAAATTGATGAAATGCTAATCAGTGCTGATTCTAAATACAAAAAAGGAACCATTTAGGTTCCTTTTTCGTTTTTAATATTAAAATTTTACAAAATGAGATGACCCATTAAGGCTATAATAGGCAACGTCACTACGGTACGTAGAATGAAAATCACAAATAACTCTAAAAAGTTAACTGGAATTTTACTGCCAATTAGCAATGCACCCACTTCGCTCATATAAATGAGCTGCGTGACAGATAGCGCTGCAATAACAAAGCGTGTGAGATCTGACTCAATTGAGCTAGCTAAAATTGAAGGAATAAACATATCAGCAAAACCAACAACAATCGTTTTCGACGCTGCAGTGGCTTCTGGAATTTGTAATAGTTCTAGTAACGGAATGAAGGGCATGCCCAAGTAGTTAAATATTGGCGTATATTCAGCGAGAATTAGCGCCATTGTGCCAATCGCCATCACCACTGGAATAATACCGAATATCATATCGATGACATTTTTTAAACCATCGATAAAAACTTTCTTAACGCTGGTGGCTTGTGATGCACGGCTTAGCGCTTGATGGTATCCCCATGAAAACACCCCATGTCCTTGAGGGATCATTTCATCATCTGGGTGGCGCGGTGTGTTATCAATATAGTGGTCTTTTTTCCACGATAATGGTGGCAATTTGGGGACAATTATCGCAGCCATGATACCAGCAAAACAGACTGTTAGATAAAAAGGCACAAATAGGTGCTCTAACCTTACCTGTGAAATGACGACCAAACTAAAGGTGATTGATACAGCTGAAAATGTGGTGCCAATAACCGCGGCTTCACGTTGGGTGTAAAAACGAGTCTCATATTGTTGGCTGGTCATCAAAATGCCGACACTGCCATCACCAAGCCAAGATGCGATACAATCAATTGCACTACGACCCGGCAAATTAAAGATAGGGCGCATGATTTTAGTTAGCATGGTGCCAAAAAACTCAAGCAAACCGAAATTCAATAATAGTGGTAATAGCATACCGGCAAAGATAAATACTGAAAATAATACTGGAAGCAAGTCGTTATAGACCAAGCTGCCAGTATTCTCTGAAATAATCATTTCAGGGCCAATATTAAAGCAAGTCAGTGTGATAAATATGGCTCCGACGACGCGCATTAATAACCAAAAACCAGAAACATTCAGTAACGCTGTTAGAAAGTGGCTTTTACGAATAAAAGCGGGGCGGATGATGGCGGCTAATACTGAAATGATTGCCATAAAAATGACAATGCCCGTAACAATAAGTTGGATTGAGCCACCCATTGCCGATTGCAATGCTTTAGAAACGATAGCAATAGGAATGGTTAATCCTTTATCAGTCGTTACCGGCGTGATGAAAAGTAAAAGACCAATTAAAGACGGGATAATAAAAGTCAGTATCGTTTTTAAGTTATGTATTGGTTTTTGTTGGTTCACGGTTTCTGTACCTTAAAATCTACCCATTTTGGCAGCAAATAAATTATCTAATCCGTCCATGAGGCGCTTGCTGAAAGTTCGTCATGATTTTGTGCGGCAAGGTTACCGCCAATTTCAGTCTAAGTAAAACGAATCACATAAATGCATAGTTATCACTTATTTTTGATTAACTATATTGTAAAGCAAAAAGTGGCATTTGTAATGATAAATTAATATGTAATCAATGTGTTAAGCTTGTGTTTTTTCGCTTGATCGTAGTTGTTATATCAAGGTGTTTACACTTGAAGCTGCCATAGTTGACTGTCTATGCATTTTTTTGTCATTTTTACAGTAACAATGAGGTTAAAATAGTTAATAAATATGCCTTTTACATCCATATGGAACCGATATAGATCAACATTCTGTCGTAGAGAGCGCAGTTTTTTATTTATATGTGGCATAAACTAGCTTTGAGTAACTAATAATAAATTGGTGTTATGACAAACAAAGATAAAATTAAACAACTCTCGATACGTTTTGGTTTATTGGGGTGTTTTGGCCTTTTCTTGGGGTTAGCCATTTCGATAGTCATTGAATCAACAAATGCTAGTGTTGATGGTTTTTTGCTGTTTAAAAAAAGTATCAGTGAATTGGGATATTATGGTCATTCACAGTCAGCACTCCTGCTAAACGGTGGACTATTTTTTGGTAGTTTATGTATCGCTTTGGCTAATTTATTTGCTGTGCAAGTGACAGAAGGGTGGCTTAAATATCCTTTTTGGTTCAGTTTTTCAGCAAGCTTTCTTGCTTTGGCTGCAACCGGTCTATTTCCTTTAAACGTATATCATTTACACCTCCATGGTTTAAGCTACTTATTCATTTTCGTGTGTTTTTCCAGCATTGCCTTTATGGCTTACGCTATTCAGATAGGGTGGCGGGAGGTTAAGCTGCCATTATTGCTTGCTACTATTTGTTTGTGCCTTAATTTAAGTGTGTTTATTTTACCTTATGCAGGATTCATTTTTGCGCCATTTTTAACTGCTACGTACATGGACATTATTGCTTCTTCGGCAACATTATCCCCTAAACCCGATTTATGGTGGCAGGCATTTACACAATGGGGTAGCGACATCACTTTGGTGTTATGGGTATTATCCTTGCTGTCTTGGCTAAAAAAATCATAACGCTATAAATAGTGCCAACTTAGGTGAAAATGAATGTTAAATAGTCGTTTTCACCGTTACTTTTATTTTTTACTAAATAAAAGCAAGTTGTTGGCCATTTACGCTTAAATTCGCCTCGTTAACCGCGCAAAGTATCAATTTGGCGGTAAACTCTTCAATTCTCATTATTTTTACCTATTAACCTAAGTTTAGGTAAAATTAAATAGTCACATTGTCTTGCAGGTTCATTCCTGGTTCACCATACCAATAGCCATTACAATCATTGGCAGGGCGTTCAATATTGATACCTGTTAAGTTTATTTCATCAAGGTTAGATAGTTGTTTGATTAGTGCTATATCTTCAAATCCTGATGGTGATATTCTAAAATAATTGATTCCTATAGCTGACATATCGGTCATTTGGTTAATCAAATTCACTTTGGCTGCCGACTGAGTTTGTATTCCGTTGAGCCTCAGTAATGGTTGCGATTCTTGAGTTTGGGTTAGTATGCCCTTGGGATATTGTTGGCAAATAATTTGACAATCTAACTTCGGCTTTTGATGGTGTTTGGCTGTAAAACATCGGGCTGAGTGTGCCAAAGGGATATAACCATAACCGAGCACTTCAGTTTCAAACGTGTTTGAGCTTTCAGCCAACACTTGCTGCAACCAATATTTTGATAATTCATAAGGCATTATAAATCTGGTCATGCCAATTTTTTGCATGATATCAAGACTGGCACGATTGTAGAGATTCAAGGTGGGGCCGGCTACGAATGGTATTGCAGCTTCCTGAGCGAGGTTCACCGCAGCCATATCATTAGCTTCAATCGCAAATTCAGCATTATCAATGATACGTTTTAGCTCAACTAATTCTGATGCCGACTCAATTAAGGTTAAAGTCGACAGAATCACCTTTTTACCTTTGTTGTTTAATAAGCTCGCTAATTCAAGATAATCTTTATATTTTAATTCGCGGCGGCGACTGCAAATCACTTCACCTAAGTACACCGTATCTATTGCCGTGTCTGCCACGGCTTCATAGTATTCAAACGTTACTGTTTTATTCCAGCAGTATGTGAGTGGTCCGAGGGATAAATTCATATCAAATACCTATTGCCATTGGCGTTCGTAAGCACCTAAAGTCGTGACTTGGCCTTCAGATACTTTATCTAAAGCTGAATGCCATTGAGGTTTTTTTTGCAGCGTATCGGCGAACGTTTCAGGAGACTGCAGATAGCAATCTATGGCTTGTCGCCATACCTGAGTGACCTGAGTTACATAAGCTGGACTTCGCTGGCGCCCTTCAATTTTGAGCGAACGAATACCTGCCTGAGCCAGTTCAGGAATTAGGCTCATAGTATTTAAACTGGTCGGTGATTCGAGCATGTATTCTGGTGCCATTTCATCGTGGGTTTGATAACGACCCTTGCATACAACGGGATAGCCTAATTGCTCACTTTGGCTAGATTTATCAATTAGCACTTCATTTAATCGGGTTAATTTATCCGTGCCAACATCTTGCCAACGAACATGATTAGCGGGCGAGCATGAACCTCCGGTATTGGGTGATTGTCCGGTAACGTAACTCGATAATTGACAACGCCCCTCAGCCATAATACACAAACTACCAAAGGCAAAAACCTCTAAATCAACTGGACTGACTTTAGCTAAATCTTTTACCTGTTTAACCGAAAGCACTCTGGGTAATACCGCTCGTTCAATATTAAACTGCTGCTTATAAAAGGATAATGCTGCCACGTTGGTCGCACTTGCTTGAACCGATAAATGCAATGCTAATCCCGGATAGGTTCGGCTGGCGTAATCTAAAAGCGATATATCTGCACAAATCACAGCATCTAGATGCAACTCAGCAGCTAAATCGATAGCTTGTTGCCAACGACTTTCATGACCAGGTTTTGCAAAGGTATTTAGCGTTAGAAAGAGTTTACGGTTTTGCTGTTTAGCTAATTGGCTTGCTTGTTTTATTTGAGCCGCAGAAAAATTAAGACCAGCAAAAGATCGGGCATTAGTGTCATCTTTTAGTCCCAAATATACCGCATCGGCTCCGGCATTGAATGCCGCTTTGAGGGAGGCTAAATTGCCCGCAGGGCACAACAACTCCATTGGATTATCCTAGTGTTTTTTAGAGTAGGAGAGTGTAAAAGTGATTCAATCGCCATGATTTGATTTAGGACAGGTTTATGTTGATAAAAGATCGCTAAACTTGCGCGATTAAATGAATCAACTGTTCAAGGACAAATTAAGTGAGTGGAATTTCTCAACAACTTGCATCGCGTGTTTTAGATTTAGCCCCCCGGGTGAGTAAAAAGTCATTAGCTTTAGTACCTGACAAACTAAAGTTAGATCTATTATCCAAGCTTCTGAATTTAATGTTGAAGCCGCAAATTGAGCAGGCTGAACTTGATTTTTTGAAGGGCAAATGGGCTGCCATTTCTGTGGCAGATATTGGATTACAATTTCAATTGAGTTTTGATGGCCAATTAATTTTATGTCATCAACAACAAGCCGATGTGACTTTTACCGCGAATGTCCCCGAATTGCTTTTGGTCGCCGCAGGTAAAGAGGATCCTGATACATTGTTTTTTCAGCGAAAGTTATTGATTGATGGCGACACAGAGTTAGGGCTGGAAGTTAAAAATTTACTTTTGGGGATTGAGCTTGACTCATTACCTAAGGGGGCTAAGTTAGCGATAGAGAAGCTAGCGGTGACTCTGCAGACATTGCAACAATACCAATAAGCACAGGTTATCTCTTTTAGCCCCCCTATGTTACTGAATAGCCAGCTGGCTTACGACTGCTGGTTGCAGGATGTCTATCACCAAAGACGCTGATATCGTGAGCCATTACCCTTTCATAACTGTTTCTTAGAAAGCGCGCAATTCTCACTCCCATGACCTGATTACGAGTGGAATAGTTATGGTTTACTGGAACGCAGCTGTTTGATACTTTTTTGGCTGCATAAACTGAATTTAGTTAATTGTACTTAGCGCTGAAGATTGATATCCATTAACCGCATATAAAAATGGCGCTTTCTAAGCGCCGTTTTTGTATCATTATTTTATGCTAAATTTTTCCAGTAATGATGCCGTATTTCACCATTAATGCATCCTGTGATTCCACATGAGCAGGATCGGGGTCGATACAGTCAATTGGGCATACAGATACACAGGTGGGTTTGTCATAATGTCCTACACATTCAGTACACAAATCGGGATCGATTTCATAGATCTCTTCACCCATAGTGATAGCTGAGTTAGGACACTCAGGTTCACACATATCACAGTTAATACAGCTATCATCAATGAGTAAAGCCATGGTTTAAATTGCCTGATGAGGATTACGCGTATCCTGACCTTGTGGAAGATTACGCATCAAAATTGCTTTATCTGTGTTGACTTCAGCTGGCAGTTCTAGGAACACAAAATGTCCTGACCCTAATCCAGCCTCAACACTTTCACCTTTGCGATTAATTAACTGTTTAATCGTTAGGTTAAAATTACCCTGTGGCGTCATGACTTCTACGCTGTCGCCAACAATAAACTTATTCTTAACGTCAATTTCAGCCAAACCAGCAGCATTTCGTTTACCGGTAAATTCACCAACAAATTGCTGAGTGTCACTAATGGAATAACCATAATCGTAGTTTTGATATTCATCATGTACATGACGACGCAAAAAACCTTCAGTATAGCCGCGATGAGCTAACCCTTCTAAATTGTGCATTAACGTGCGATTAAAATCTTTACCTGCAGCAGCATCTTCAATGGCCTGGCGATAAAGTTGCGCAGTACGTGCTACGTAGTAAAACGATTTAGTACGGCCTTCAATTTTTAATGAATCAATACCCATTTTAGTCAAGCGATCAACATGCTGAATCGCACGTAAATCTTTTGAGTTCATAATGTAGGTACCATGCTCATCTTCAAATGCTGGCATGTATTCGCCAGGTCGGCCAGGCTCCTGTAACAGCACTATTTCACTTGATGGTGCGCCAGCACCTAAAGTGGGTGGTGTTTCAATTTGAACGGCAGGATTGACAGCAATAATATCGCCTGTTTCAGTTTGTTTTGCTTCATGAACATCGTATTTCCAACGACAAGCATTGGTGCAAGTTCCCTGGTTTGGATCGCGTTTGTTCATGTAACCTGATAATAAGCAGCGGCCAGAATAAGCCATACACAATGCACCATGAACAAACACTTCTAGCTCAATATCAGGGCAACGTTGACGAATTTCTTCAATTTCATCTAAGGATAACTCGCGTGATAGGATCACGCGTTTAATGCCCTGTTGTTGCCAAAATTTTACTGATGCCCAGTTAATGGCATTGGCTTGAACGGAAAGGTGTACCACTTGATCCGGGAATGCTTCACGCACCATCATAATTAAACCTGGATCAGACATGATCAATGCATCGGGCTGCATTGCAACCACGGGCTCCATGTCTTTTAAGTAGGTTTTTAATTTGGCGTTATGAGGCGCAATATTGCTGACTACATAGAGCTTTTTGCCTAAATCATGCGCTTCTTGAATGCCGTTGGCTAAGTTTTCCATTTTGAAGTCATTATTTCTGACTCGCAAACTGTAGCGAGGTTGGCCTGCATATACAGCGTCAGCACCATAAGCAAAGGCATAACGCATGTTTTTTAGGGTTCCAGCAGGAGACAATAGCTCTGGTTTAAACATAATTACTCTCAATCTAACGATAAAATAAAGCGCGCAGGTTGCGGGGGCGCGATCGTACTGAAGTTATAATAGCAGAGCAAGTAAGACCTTTCTTTTTGTGAGGTGAATCTCTTTTTGATTTTTTAACTTGGTATTGCTGTCTATTTATAGCGGAGATCCGGAGTAATTAACCGTGCTTTTGTAATATGTTTTGAAATTATGCTGATTTTCTTCTGCTTAGCTCGCATAACGTGCTTTATTCAGTATACAATTCTATCATTATGTTTTTCACTTTTGATGGAGACAGCATGTCTACAGAACATCAACTATTGGTCAGCTTATTAAAAAAACTAAAGGCCGATGCCCTTGTATTACCGACATTGCCTGAAGTGGCGATGCGAGTACAAGAAGTGGTTTCGCGCCCTGACTCTAGTTTGAAACAAGTGGGTGACATTATTGGCCAAGATGCGGCAATTTCTGCGCGAATTATTAAAGTCGCCAATAGCGCACTATACTCAAGAGGCAATAAAGCTGAGAATATTTCAGCGGCAGTAAATCGTATTGGTTTAGTGCAAATTAAAAGTATTACGACCTCTGTAGCAATGGAGCAGTTATTTATTTCTACCAATGAAATGGTGTGGGAAGTGATGGATGAAGTATGGCAAACATCCATTGAAGTAACGGCGTCTGCTTGTGCCATGTTAGAAATTTACAACAAGCGAAACCCAAGTAAAAAATTAGATCGCGAAACTTTAACGTTAGCTGGTTTAGTGCATAACATTGGCGCGCTACCAGTATTATCTGAAGCTGAGGTGCATCCGGAACTGTTCACCAGCATAGATCAACTTCGCGGTTTAGTGCGAAAAATGCAAGGTCCTATTGGTCGTGCGGTATTAAAAAGTTGGGATTTTGCTGCAGAAGTAACCGAAGTTGTTGAGCGTTGGGCTGATTTCCATTATTTACCAGAACAGGTTACCTATTTAGATTTTATCCGTGCAGCGGCGTTTTACACTGGTGAGTTACGTGCAGGTGAAGAATTAGCACAGCGCCTTGATGTTTTTGTTGGACGCGGATTACCTGTAACACCAGAAGATTTAGGCAGTGATGTATTTACTGATTTATATCATTCGATTAAGGAAAGCTACCAATAAGTGTTATTAAGCTTGATAGTGATACTTATTTTTCCGAAAGGCCAAACTGTGAATAGGCACTTTTAATGACGCAGACAATGTATTTGTTTTGTGTGACGATTTTAGCCATATTCCTCGGTGTCATGTTGATTGCCGCTGGGGTTTATTGCTGGCGCCAAAAACGCTATTTACAGCAGCTAACACATATCTTAGAGCGTCAAATACAAACAATATCACCCGTCGACTTTGGTTCTATCCCCCAAGTATTTACCCCTTTTATCACCGCTTTAATCAATTTACAAAAATCCATTCCCTTTAATGTTGAACGCGATAAGTTAACTGGATTATCCAATCGGGTTGGTTTTAAACGTAAAATATTAAGTCGAATGCCTATCCAACATGGGATGATTTTATTAATTGATATTAAGCAGTTTCGTTTTGTAAATGATCTTTTCGGCTTCGTATTTGGTGACGCGTTATTAAAAGCGTTTTCACAGCGGGTTAATTCGTTATCGAGAAAAGCTCAGTTTGTTGCCAGAATGAATGGTAATGAGTTTTTGTTATTTTTTCCTGAAGTAATCGATCATGAGCAGCTGCTTGCAATAAAGGATGAATTACAGCAACCGTTCGAAATAGAACAACAACCCATCAGTGTGACGGTACAATTAGGTGCATTAACGTTAACTGAGCATCATGCAGACGTGAGTATTATGCTGCGCAGATTAGATTTAGCATTGAAAAAAGCGAAATCAGATCAAAAAGGTATCGCTTACTACGACAAAGATGATGATAAAAAGCAATATCGCGAACTGCTAATTATTAACAGCCTGCCAAAAGGCTTAAAACAAGATCAATTGTTTATGGTATATCAGCCCAAGCTGGATATAAAAAGCGGAAAGTGTGTTGAGGTGGAAGCATTGATCCGTTGGCATCATGAGGGGTTAGGCGAAATATCTCCGGATGAATTTATCCCTTTGGCTGAACATACCGGTATGATCAGTTTAATCAGTGGTTGGGTGTTAGAAAAAGTCATTTCTCAGCAGGCAAAATGGCGTGAACAAGGTATTTATGTCAAGGTTGCAGTTAATCTTTCAAGTGATGATCTGCATGGTAAGCCCATAGTCGCCGATATTTCTAATCTATTAACACGCTATTTAGTTCCCGCTGAATGTTTAATGATTGAAATTACTGAAAGTGCATTAATGGCCTCCTATGAACAGGTCATCAATACTATAGAGCAATTACAAATGCTTGGGGTAAAAGTGGCCATTGATGACTTTGGTACCGGGCACTCTTCACTTGCTTATTTGCGTCACTTACCAGTAAACGAAGTGAAGATTGATAAAGCCTTTTTACAGGGATTCCAGCAAGAAAAACAAGCACAAAGTATTGTGAAAATGACCATTGTTTTAGCCAAAGAGTTAGGCTTTGATGTGACAGTAGAGGGGGTAGAAACCCTCAGTACGTTACAAATCCTCGCTGAATTTGGTGCTGACAGAATTCAAGGGGAGTATTTTTCAAAACCCTGCGATGCAACTGAGTTCGCTCAGGTCTACCCCAAATTATCTCAGGGATAAACGGTGTCATTGTTGCTGTGATGATTATGTGCGTTATTTGGGCATGGTTTGATTCAGCAAGGCTATTAATTGTGCTGGCATTGCCGTTAGTTGTCTTTTGTTGTTCATACACACCATTTCAATATGTGCGGTTACAGCGGCTTTCGTGGCATTGGGCCGCCAAATTTCTTGTTTCCAAATAGTGCGATATTTACTTTCGAAACAAAATTGCGTTCTCACGTCGATGATATCTGCGAATTCCACACCATCATGGCAAATCATGTCACTCTTATAGACCGCAAACCCTAAACCTTGTTGATTCCATAGTGTTTGTAAAACATCTGCACCAATAACGTGTTCGCGCGCTCGTTCAAAATATTTCAGAAAATTAGGGTGGTATACCACGCCTGAAAAATCAGTAT
The DNA here is from genome assembly GCF_030731885.1 of Shewanella sp. ULN5. NCBI lineage: Bacteria > Pseudomonadati > Pseudomonadota > Gammaproteobacteria > Alteromonadales > Shewanellaceae > Shewanella > Shewanella sp. ULN5. The sequence continues at coordinate 63,915 of NZ_JAPJEE010000005.1, read as the reverse complement.
CTTCATAGTAAATTTGCACCGCAAAGTGGGCTGATTCACTCCATATAAATGCGTTACTATTACTTGGCTTTTGCATGATGTTCCTAACTGTCAGTGTTTAAATACGATTTAAAATAAGCGATGGGCAGTGTAGAGGATTTTGAGATTTATTTCAGTGAATTTATCCCAGTTGATTTTGCAAGTTTAAGTTAGCATTGCAAATAAAAGCATTTCAGCGGTATAATTTATCCATAAGATTTTTCTAATGAATGTTGTTATAAATGGAGCAATAATGGCTGATAAAATTGTTGAAGTTAACACAACCATGGGTGAAAGTTGGAAAGTGACTGCGCAAATTCGCGAGCATACGTTAATTATTGATCAGCCAACGGCTGGCAATGAAGGCGCAAATCCGTTGGAAACTTTTTTGTTCTCGTTAGCGGGGTGCATTTCTGCCATAGCTAAAATGGTGGCTCGTGACAAAAAAATCCATATTCGTCAATTTGATGTGCAAGTGAAAGCAGTACTCAATACCGCAGGGCTTTCAGGGCTGCAAACGGATGATCCTGTTGGATTTAAACAAATCGATTTAATTGCCACCATTGATGCTGATTTAGATGAGCAGCAAAAACAAGATTTTCTTGATGCTGTCTGTCATCGCTGTCCAGTACACGATAACTTATTAAAACCAACGTTAGTGACTCATAGTGCAAACTAATTGCTTCTAGCGATATTTAAGCCGTGATTAAAACGTCGTTTGTATTGTGAGCTATCCAGCGTTGAGTTTAACGATAAATACTAATATGACAATGGCCTGATTACTGACGTTACAAGGCCATTTTTTATGTCATATGATCAAGTTAGGTTTAATTCATCTAGGGATAAATGAAGATTAAGTTTCAGTCGCTAGAGCTCAAACTACGTTATTTTTAAACATAAATCTGTTTGGTGATTTAAGGTGAAAGTAAAGGGGGAAATACCTTAACGATAGATTATAACCGTAGCCAATATGTCGACTAACGTAGGTCACCATTAGCTTCACAATTGGCGTAAAAATTAGCGTTAACCAGAGTATCGTTAGCAATGACGAGTGATGCAAATAATACATAATCAGTTGCGCTAGTTAACAAAAACGCTATATAAAACCATTGCTAATACACGTGCTAACGCAGCAAATTATTATCAATAGGCGTGTGCAATTGACATTGATCGGTTAATGATTTTGCGGTTAATCGCACCACACTAATCACATGGGTTAAACAATCATACTTACGATTTATGGCTTGTATCAGTAAATCAAAATCCCCATCACCAGAGAGTAAAATCACTTCATTGATGTCTGCGGAAAGTTCTAACATATCGATGGTAATTCCAACGTCCCAGTCGCCTTTAGCTGAACCATCGCTGCGTTGAATATACGGCTTGGTTTTTACGGTAAAACCAATATGCTTTAACGCATCCTGAAATTTAACCTGACCATCATCATTAGGGGCTATGGCATAGGCGATAGCGTGGACAATTTCACCACGCTCTTCTAATTGCTTATACAATTCACGGTAATTAAAGCTACGATTAAAAGCCTGTTTACAGGTGTAATAAATATTTTGAACATCCACAAATACGGCAATTTTATACATTTATTAACCTACAAGGTGTGAGTAAAGGTCGCTGGGTTAGGGCATGTTAACACACTCGTTGTTGGACTTTTGCTGTTTTGCTATCGCTTCATCTAATTGAGCGGCAACGTATCCTGGTGATTTGGTTGAAGCCGAAATCAGTCGATACATTGCAGGAATAACAAACAGAGTGACTAACGTTGCGAAGGCCATACCAAAAAATATCACGGTGCCTACGGCAATTCTGCTTTCACTGCCTGCACCTGTTGATAGGATGAGCGGCAAAGCGCCTATTAAGGTTGTAAACGCTGTCATCAAAATAGGACGTAATCGGCGTGCTGATGCATCAATAATCGCTTGATTTAAACTTAGCCCTCTATCTCTTAGCTGATTAGCAAATTCAACAATCAAAATACCATTTTTGGTCACCATACCGATCAGCATGATCATCCCTATTTGACTGTAAATATTGATCCCTTGGCTGGTGAGTGTTAAACCAATAAAGCCACCCAAAATACCCATCGGCACCGTTAGCATGACGACCAAAGGATTGATAAAGCTTTCAAATTGTCCGGCTAATACTAAGTAAGCGACCAATAAGGCCAGGCCAAAAACAATCATGACGCCGCTTTGGTTTTCTTTGAAGTCTTTAGACTCACCCGTGTAAGCAATGGAAATATCATCGGGTAGTAGTGAGATGGCTCGTTGATCAAGAAAAGCCAACCCTTCACCTAAAGTGTACCCTTCGCCTAAATTGGCTTTTAGCGTAATCGATTTTTGCTTATTGGTATGGCTTAGCTTTTGCGGTGAGGCGACCTCCTCGATATTGGTGACAGTATCTAAGGTGATGAGCTCGCCTTTATTTGAACGTAAATAAATCTTACTAAGGTCGGACACACTGTTAAAACTGTTTTCATCACCTCTAAGGTAAACGTCGTACTCTTCTCCTCGGTCAATAAAGGTGGTTGCACTGCGTCCGCCTAACATGACTTCAAGGGTATCTGAAATGCTTGCTACACTTAAACCCAGCTGAGCGGCGATTTGTTTATCGATAGTAACCACTAACTCAGGGGTGGTTTCGGCATAGTCTAAATCAGCGCCTTCTAAGATGGGGCTATCGTCAGCTTCCTGTTGAAGAATCTGTGCCCACTTAAATAATTCTTGATAGTCAGAGCCTCCTAACACAAATTGAACCGGCTCACTCGATTGGCCTCTAAAGCCTGGCATCATAGGACGTACCATTACATCAGGGATATCTTTCAGTGATGATGAAATAAGTGCTAATGCCTGTTTAACATTAGTGTCTCTGTGTTCCCAATCTTCTAATTGAATGATGACAAAACCGGTTTGGTCGCCAGCTCGACCGCCAAATGCGGGAGCCTGTACGCTGAATGATTTAATGGTGCCTTGTCCTAGCAATGGCATTAGCCTTTGTTCAACAATATCCATATTGGCGATCATGCGGTTGTAACTTGTTCCTTCAGCCCCTTTAATAAAGGCAAACAGTACGCCACGGTCTTCTTGTGGTGCCAGTTGTGAAGGAACCTGTTGCATTAATAAGTAACTTCCACCCAAACAGGCGATAATGACGAAAGGTGCGGCAACTCGCCAGTTTATCGCCCATGTCACGCCTTTTCGATAAAGCTGCTCTAAGCGATGAAAGCGGATATCAACCCATTGGTTAAAGGCGTTAGGTTTTACATTGGCTTTTAACAGTTTGCTGCTGAGTACAGGGGTAAGCGTTAATGCAATTAACGAAGAGAAGATCACTGACATTGCCAGCATGACTGAAAACTCGGTAAATAAGAGTCCTACCATGCCATCCATAAATGAAATAGGTAAAAACACCATCACCAGTACTAGTGTGGTTGACACTACGGCAAAGCTCACTTCTTGAGTGCCCTTGTAGGCGGCGAGTAACGGAGGCTCTCCTTTTTCTAAATGATGGAATATGTTTTCCACAACTACAATGGCATCATCAACGACTAAGCCAATCGCCAGAATAAGTGCCATTAAGGTTAATAAATTGATTGAGTAACCTAAGCTGTAGGCTGCCATAAATGCGGCAATAAGTGAGACAGGTACCGTCACCGCAGGAATTAATGTCGCCCTGACTTGACCGATAAAGATATACAGCACCAGCACAACTAAAACGCCGGTGATAAATAGTGTGTTGTAAACTTCATTAATCGAACGTTCAATGAATACGTTCGCATCATAATCGACAACTAATTGGGTACCCTCAGGTAAAAATTGCTGAACACTTTCAACCTGTTGGTGAACATTTTTAGCCACATCCAATGGGTTAGCATCGGATTGCGGAATTATCCCCAAGCTAAGGTTAACCACGCCGTCACTTTTAAAGGTCGAGTTTTCATTTTCTGCGCCAACAAAAACTTGTGCCACATCTTTAAGGTAAATTGGCGTACCATCATTGCTATTTCTTACCACTAAATAATCAAAATCGGCAGCAGTATTGTAAAGGCGCTTGGTTCTGACGGTCATAACTGTGGTGTCATTACGCACCTCACCGCCGGGTGTTTCGACATTTTCCGCTCTTAGGGCATTGATAATATCGCTGGTGGTAACATTACGACCGGCCATTAATTGCGGTTGTAATTGAACATACATCACCTTGTACAAGCCGCCTGAAATGCTGACAGAACTCACGCCCGTGATTAAGCTGAATTTATCTTCGAGTACACGCTGGGCGTAATCGGTTAACTGAGTACGATCCATTTTGCTTGAGCTAAGATTGACATAAATAGATGGCTCACCAGTGCCATTATCTTTAGATACTATGGGGTCATCAACTTCGTCGGGTAACCTTCGTTGGGCTTTGGCAACCGCATCTCGCACATCGCTGATACCTTCGGTTAAATTCCAGCCTAATTTAAATGCGATAGAAATTCGCGACATACCGTTACGGGTAGTTGATGTCAGCTCGTCAATGCCGCTGATCCCGGTTAATTCATCCTCAATAGCTTTGGTAACTTGGCTTTCCATAATCGTTGCCGACGCACCGCTATAGGTCGTCATCACAGTGACTACAGGGTTTTCTACGTCGGGCATTTCTCGGACTGATAATTTAGAGAATGACACTAGGCCAAATACACACAATAAAATACTCAGCACAATGGCAACAACAGGGCGTTTTACCGCGGTATCACTTAACCACATTAGCGTTGCTCCTGAGGTTGAGGTGATGAGAGATTAGCGGCGTCGGATAAGTCATTCACTGTTATGCCATCTCGCATATTGACTAAACCTTGCACCACAATATTATCGCCGATATTTAAACCTGCATTGATAAGTACTTCATTGTCTATTCTTGCGCCAAGTTCAACTTCGGTTTTTCTAGCGATATTGTCTTGGTCGACTACGTAAACGTATCGCTTAGTACCTGAATACTCCAAAGCTTGAACAGGCACCATTGGCGATGACACGCTAGGGAAAACCAGCGTTGCAGACATCATCATGCCGGGTTTTAGTTGGTTGTTTGCATTTGCAAAAGAGGCGCGCACGGTTAAGTTTAATGTGTCTTCATTCACTCTTGGATCAATCGCGGTCACCTTGCCTGAAAATGTCTTATCAGCCCAAGCTCGACTGGTCGCATTGATTGTCATCCCCGTAGTCAATAACGACAGATAATGTTCAGGAATATTCAGATCTAGGTATAGCTGGCTTAAATCATCCAATGTCAGTAACGACTCACCAGTATTAACCGTTTTGCCTTTACTAAAGTTTATTAAGCCAACGTTTCCTGAAAACGGTGCTATTAGGCTGTGATAATGTAAATCAGCACTGGCAGCCGCTAATCTTGCTGAAGCGATATCTACTTTGGCTTTTTGTGCTTCAATTTCTGTTTGCGTTATGGCGTTGACGTCGATGAGTCGTCCGAATTCATCTTGGATGCGTAATTCATCGGCGTAGTATGCTTTGGCCTCTGCCATATTGGCAGTGGCTTTGGCATTTTCTATGGTGATTAGTACTTGTCCTTGGCTGACATATTGATTCGATTTGACGTTAATTTGATCTATTTTTCCACTGATTTGCGGAGCAAGAAACACCGATTGTTTGGCTTTTAATTTACCGACAAGTGTAATGGATTGAGCTAATGGATGATTATCCACTTTGGCAGTGATTACAGGGATCGTTCTTGAAGCCGGTTTTTCTTTAGGTTGTGGCTTATCTTTGCTAAGCACCATCCCGGTAATTGCAGCGGTCAGTAAAATAATAAGGATGATAATTTTTTTCATAAAAAAGCGATCTCAATAAGAGTATTAGCCAAAACACGAGTGGGAGTTTAGTGGGGCTATTGTATTCATTTTTTATCATTGGAGCGTAAAGGTGTGTAAAACTCAGCGATTTTTTTGTTTCTAAACATAATGATGATGCAAATATGTGAATGGTTTTACTTGTGCTTTAATGTGTTGTTGATTTTTATTGGTTTAATTGTACGGTTATTTATTCGTTACACTGTGGAGGAGGGAGGAAGTGGTGTGAGCTTAATTGCAATGGTCGTTGCAACCGCTTTGCTGCAGCTAAAAATGCCGATTTCAATTAGCAAAGATATAAGGGCTGGTTAACATGTCATATTTTTACCAAACTTAACCGCTAACCGCTAACCGCTAACCGCTAACCGCTAACCGCTAACCGCTAACCATTAACAACTTATCAATAACCAATGGCATGTCAGGGGGAATAACGTTTTTAAACCATGGTATTAAGGTCATTCGTGTTAAAAACACGCTATTGATAATAAAATTGAAGCTTTTGAATATAAATTTAATGATATTTTGAGCGTGCAATCAGTTTGTGGCAAGACAAACAAAAACAGGAGCCGAAGCTCCCGTTTTATTAACAGTATGATTACTTAGTCATTCGCTTGTATTTTAAACGATGAGGTTCGACGATATCCGCACCATAGGTATTTTTTAACCAGGTTGAATATTCTGTAAAGTTGCCTTCATAGAAGTTAACTTTACCTTCGTCACGGTAATCTAAGATGTGAGTCGCGATACGGTCTAAGAACCAACGGTCATGCGAAATCACCATGGCACATCCAGGGAACTCAAGCAGAGCTTCTTCGAGTGCGCGCAGGGTTTCTACATCTAAATCGTTGGTGGGTTCATCGAGGAGTAATACGTTACCGCCAGCTTGAAGCAGCTTAGAAAGGTGAACTCGGTTACGTTCACCACCTGACAGCGTACCAATAATTTTTTGTTGATCGCCACCACGGAAGTTAAAGCGGCCAACATAAGCACGGCTAGGTATTTCCATATTGCCGACTTTCATAATGTCTTGGCCGCCAGAGATTTCTTGCCAAACGGTATTTTTATCATTCATTGAGTCACGGAACTGCTCAACAGAGGCAATTTGTACCGATTCACCAATCGAAATACTGCCGCTATCTGGTTGCTCAGTGCCTGAAATCATTCTGAATAAGGTTGATTTACCGGCGCCGTTAGCGCCAATAATGCCAACAATCGCCCCTTTAGGCACGGTAAATGATAAATTATCAATTAACACTCTATCGCCATAGGATTTGGTTAAGTTATTGACTTCGATAACTTTGTCGCCTAAGCGTGGTCCTGGTGGAATGAATAATTCATTGGTTTCATTACGCTTTTGATAGTCATTGGTGTTCAACTCTTCAAAGCGAGCCATACGGGCTTTACCTTTAGATTGACGACCTTTTGCCCCTTGGCGAACCCACTCTAATTCTTTGGCAATGGTCTTCTGGCGTGCGCTTTCAGTTGCCGATTCTTGTTGTAAACGCGCATCTTTTTGCTCTAACCAAGAAGAGTAGTTACCTTCCCATGGAATACCCTCGCCACGGTCAAGTTCTAAAATCCAACCCGCGGCATTGTCTAGGAAGTAACGGTCATGGGTAATCGCCACAACTGTGCCATTATATTCCTGTAAAAAATGCTCAAGCCATGCTACTGATTCAGCATCCAAGTGGTTGGTTGGCTCATCAAGTAATAGCATTTCTGGCTTTTCAAGTAATAGGCGACAAATAGCAACACGTCGACGTTCACCACCGGATAAAACTTCGATTTTTTCATCCCAGTCAGGTAAACGTAATGCATTGGCCGCACGTTCAAGAATGTGTTCTAAATTATGGGCATCCTGCGCTTGAATAATGGCTTCTAATTCACCTTGCTCTTTAGCTAATGCGTCAAAGTCGGCATCAGGCTCAGCATAAGCGGCATATACAGCATCTAAACGGGTCAAAGCGTTTTTCGCATCACTTACCGCTTCTTCTATGGCTTCACGCACGGTTTGATTTGGATTGAGTTTTGGCTCTTGAGGTAGGTAACCAATCTTTAGTCCTGGCATAGGGCGAGCTTCACCCTCAATTTCAGTATCAATACCGGCCATAATGCGCAGTAATGTTGATTTACCTGAACCGTTTAAGCCTAATACTCCAATTTTTGCACCAGGGAAAAAACTTAACGAAATGTCTTTTAAAATTTGCTTTTTAGGCGGAACAATTTTGCCCACTCTAAGCATGCTGTATACAAATTGAGCCATGGGATCCCATTATTTGATGAACACTGAATAGGTGTGATTCTAATGGAATCTGAATCTAACTTAAATCGGATTTTATCGCTTCGATGTAAATGGGTGTTTTTTATCATTATGAAACCTTGAGCACTAAGTCTATGTATCAAGGTTTCAGGGGGAATTAAGTAATAGGCGGTGATAGTGATGAGCAAGAATATGTTAGATAATGCATAAATACAGAATTTTATGCAGCTACTCTGTATAGGCTTCTTTTAAGAATTAGCCCTTTTAGGTATCAAAAGTAGAACAGTGTTTTTAGTGACTGTTTTAAGCTATCTATGAATCTAATCATCAAAAGTTTTTTACAATAAAAACATTAAGTTTATGAATAAAATCATCTATTTCATTTTCGCATGAGATTTTCTATTGCTCATAAGTAACTAAATTCATGCTGTAAGGCTGGGATTGTTTGCATTTGCAGAGTAGAATACCGCGCAACCCTACTACTATAAAACCTATCGTTGGAGTCACCATGCTTAAGAAAGCGATGAATATTGCGGATTACGATCCAGAATTATTTAAAGCCATTGAAGATGAAACTTGTCGCCAAGAAGAGCACATCGAATTAATTGCATCTGAAAACTACACCAGTCCACGTGTAATGGAAGCACAAGGTTCTCAGTTAACCAATAAGTATGCTGAAGGTTATCCTGGTAAGCGTTACTACGGTGGGTGTGAGTATGTTGACGTTGTTGAAACCTTAGCAATTGAACGTGCTAAAGCATTATTTGGTGCAACCTATGCCAACGTTCAGCCTCATTCAGGTTCGCAAGCAAACAGTGCTGTTTTCATGGCGCTATTGAAGCCAGGTGATACTGTATTAGGGATGAACCTTGCACACGGTGGTCATTTAACACACGGCTCTCCAGTTAACTTTTCTGGTAAGTTATATAATATCATTCCTTACGGTATCGATGAGTCTGGTCAAATTGACTACGATGAAATGGAACGTTTGGCGGTTGAACATAAGCCTAAAATGATGATCGGTGGTTTCTCGGCTTATTCTGGTGTTGTTGATTGGGCTAGAATGCGCGAAATTGCTGATAAAATTGGCGCATACTTCTTTGTTGATATGGCTCACGTTGCGGGCTTAATCGCTGCTGGCGTTTATCCAAACCCAGTTCCACACGCACACGTTGTGACGTCAACAACCCATAAAACTTTAGCTGGCCCACGTGGCGGTATCATTATCTCTGCAGCTGATGATGAAGATTTATATAAGAAATTAAACTCAGCGGTATTTCCTGGCGGCCAAGGTGGTCCATTAATGCATGTTATCGCCGGTAAAGCGGTAGCCTTTAAAGAAGCATTAGAGCCTGAGTTTAAAGTGTATCAGCAGCAAGTTGTTAAAAATGCTAAAGCGATGGTTGAAGTGTTTTTAGCTCGCGGATACAAAATTGTGTCTGGCGGTACAGAAAACCACTTGATGCTAGTTGATTTAATCGGTCGTGAATTGACCGGTAAAGAAGCTGATGCCGCATTAGGTAGCGCTAACATTACTGTGAACAAAAACTCAGTGCCAAATGATCCGCGTTCACCATTTGTGACTTCAGGTATCCGTATCGGTTCACCTGCAATCACGCGTCGTGGTTTCAAAGAGGCTGAAGCGAAAGAGTTAACGGGTTGGATTTGTGACATTTTAGATGATGCCCAAAATCAAGCTGTCATTGAGCGCGTTAAAGGCCAAGTATTGGCTTTATGTGCCAAATTCCCAGTTTACGGGTAATTCTGTTTTAGACTTGATTCTATGTTCAGAGTGTAAGCTGAGCCAAAGGTTAGCTTAACCTTGATGAACAAATAGGATAAACTTTAATGGCCGCTAATTTTAGCGGCCATTTTATTTTGTGGAGGTTCAATGCATTGTCCTTTTTGTAGCGCGACAGACACTAAAGTTATCGATTCGCGTTTGGTGGCAGATGGTCACCAAGTTCGCCGTCGTCGCGAATGCACTGAATGCCATGAGCGTTTCACCACGTTTGAAGGGGCTGAACTGGTTATGCCCAGAGTGATAAAACGTGATGGCAGTCGTCAGCCATTTGACGAAGAAAAATTACGTGGTGGCATGCTCCGAGCGGTTGAAAAACGCCCCGTGTCGATGGATGAGATAGAACAGGCGATTACCAAAATTAAATCCACTTTACGCGCGACAGGTGAGCGTGAAATTGATTCTGAAATGATTGGTAACTTGATGATGGAACAATTAATGAGCCTAGATAAAGTGGCTTATATTCGTTTTGCATCGGTTTATCGTGCTTTTGAAGATGTCTCTCAATTTGGCGAGGCTATCGCTAAGTTACAAAAGTAAATGTGTAAAATCCACTGAGTATTTTGTGTATGGCTTACGTGAGTGTTTTTGATACCCAAATGATGAGTCGAGCTATTCAATTGGCTCGCAAAGGACTGTACACCACCCGCCCCAATCCTTGTGTAGGTTGTGTTTTGGTGCAAAACGGTCAGATTATTGGTGAAGGTTATCATCAAGTGGCTGGTCAAGGTCATGCTGAAGTTAACGCGTTAGCCCATGCTGCTGCTAATGGTCACAAAACCGAAGGTGCAACGGCTTATGTTACCTTGGAACCTTGCAGTCATTATGGCCGTACGCCGCCCTGCGCATTAGGGGTGATTAATGCTAAAGTTGCTCGGGTTGTTATTGCTGTTAAAGATGCAAATCCCCAAGTGGCGGGTAACGGTATTAACATGTTGCGAGATGCTGGCATTCAAGTTGACGTAGGTTTATTAGAATCTGAAGCATTTGAGTTGAACCTCGGCTTCATGAAACGCATGAGAACCGGATTTCCCTGGGTAACTGTAAAAGTTGCAGCCAGTTTAGACGGCAAAACAGCGCTTAACAATGGTGAATCCAAGTGGATAACGGGCGCTACTGCCCGTGATGATGTACAAAAAATGCGCGCCCGTCATTGCGCACTTATTACTGGTGTAGAAACGATATTAGCCGATGATCCCAGCCTAAATGTCCGTTATGAGCAATTAGGTAGCTTGAAAAGCTCACTGTTACCCTCATCTCTACATCAGCCATTAAGGGTTGTGTTGGATTCAAAGGCCCGCCTAACCTCATCGTTTAAGTTATTTAACATTCAAAGTCCGATTTTGTTGGTCTCCACGCGTGATTATTCTGATGAGGTAAAATGCTCATTTGCCCAACATGTCAGCTTGCTAAGAGTTAATGCTAACTCGCAAGGGCGCGTTTGCTTAACTGAGTTATTACAGCATCTCGGCGTTAGTTGTAATAGTGTTATGATTGAAGCGGGTGCAACGCTTTCAGGTAGTTTTATTGAACAAAATTTAGCGGATGAGCTTGTGTTATACCAAGCAGATAAAATAATGGGGAGTGAAGGACGAGATATGTTGTTGCTGCCCAATTATCAGACGATGGACATGATCCCTAAAATAGTCTTAAAAGATAAGCGAAATGTCGGCCAAGACACACGATTGATATTCCGTTTAGGCTAAAATAGTTAATTATACATGTTCAGCAGTGTTGAGCATTTTCTATATAAGTGAGTCATTATGTTTACTGGCATTATTGAAGCCCTAGGCTCGTTACGAAAAATTGAACGTAAAGGTAATGATATTCGTTTGACCGTGGCTAGCGGTAAACTTGATTTATCTGATGTTAAATTAGGTGACAGCATCGCTACTAATGGTGTTTGTTTAACCGTGGTGCAATGTTTGGCTGACGGCTATGTTGCCGATGTCTCTGCAGAAACCGTGGCATTAACCGGTTTTGCAAATTACAAGGTTGGACAAAAAGTCAATTTAGAGAAAGCGGTTACCGCGACGACCCGTTTAGGTGGTCATATGGTCAGCGGTCATGTTGATGGTATTGCCAAAGTTGATGTGTGCGAGCATCGCGGTCAGGCCATAGAGTTTTGGTTAACAGCTCCCGCGACGTTAGCTAAATACATAGCTCATAAAGGTTCGATAACTATAGATGGCGTAAGTTTGACCGTAAACGAAGTGAAAGCGAACTCATTTAGATTAACAATCGTTCCGCACACCGCCAGCGAAACTACACTGATCAATTTGAAAGCGGGTGATAGCGTTAATATTGAAGTTGATTTGATCGCTCGATACCTTGAAAGGTTAATGCAGCCGCAAGCAGAGCATCATCCTAAATCTGGCGTAACAATGGCAATGTTAGCTAATGCCGGATTTATGAAATAAACAGGTTAAAACAGATAAACGTAAACCTAAAGTTCGACCCCACAAGCAATCATAATTAATAACGATTAAAGGTTCCCACATGGCTTTACATAGCATAGAAGAAATCATCGAAGATATCCGCCAAGGTAAAATGGTTATTTTAATGGATGATGAAGATAGAGAGAATGAAGGTGACTTGATCATGGCTGCTGAGTGTGTCACACCAGAAGCGATTAATTTTATGGCAACTTATGGTCGTGGATTAATTTGTCAAACCATGACAAAAGCCCGTTGCCAACAACTAAATCTCCCTTTAATGGTCACCAATAATAACGCTCAGTTTTCGACGAATTTTACCGTTTCAATTGAAGCCGCAGAAGGTGTTACCACAGGTATATCTGCCCACGATAGAGCGGTAACCGTGCAAGCCGCAGTGGCAAAAAATGCCAAAGCAGCTGATTTAGTGCAACCAGGGCATATATTTCCATTAATGGCTCAGGACGGTGGCGTGTTAATTCGTGCTGGGCATACCGAAGCGGGTTGCGATCTGGCTCGTCTTGCAGGCTTTGAACCATCGGGCGTGATTGTTGAAATTTTAAATGAAGATGGCACTATGGCACGCTGTCCAGATTTAGAAGTTTTCAGTGAAAAGCACGGTATTAAAATCGGCACAATTGCTGATCTAATCGAATATCGTAACAATAAAGAAACGACCGTAGTACGGGAAGCTAAGTGTAAATTACCGACTCGTTTTGGTGATTTTGATATGGTCACATTCAGAGACACCATTGATAATCAACTGCACTATGCATTGATAAAAGGTGAAGTCACTGCTAATAGTTTGGTGCGAGTTCACTTACAAAATACCTTCAATGATTTATTACATTCAGAGCGCGATCAAAAGCGTAGTTGGCCATTAGAAAAAGCCATGGCGCGCATTGCGCAAGAAGGTGGGGTGTTAGTGTTATTGGGCAACCAAGAGCATACGAGCCATATTTTAGCCAAAGTGAAGTCATTTGAAGCGCAAGATAATGGTGAAGCAACTGCTCCAGCGCAATGGCAGGGAACTTCTCGTCGCGTGGGTGTAGGCTCGCAAATTTTGTCTAGTTTAGGCGTGACATCCATGCGTTTGTTGAGTTCACCTAAGCAATATCACTCATTATCAGGCTTTGGTCTGCAAGTGACTGAATATGTTTCAGAGTAAAAATTAACCCTTTCAGTTTAACAATTTCAATAATTGCATTGCGCTCAGAGTGGTCGGCTGTGTTATCATACCGCCTCTTTCGCCCAAGCTGGGTGCTTTAGCTAAATTAGGTAAGATAAAAATGAACATAGTTCAAGGTAATATCGAAGCGAAAAATGCCAAAGTGGCGATCGTAGTATCGCGTTTCAATAGCTTTGTTGTTGAAAGCCTGCTCAGTGGCGCAATTGATACTTTAAAACGTTTTGGTCAGGTTCAAGATGACAACATTACTGTTGTGCGTGTACCTGGCGCAGTGGAATTACCATTAGCTGCCCGTCGTGTTGCAGCAAGTGGTAAATTTGACGGTATTATTTCATTAGGTGCAGTTATTCGTGGTGGTACGCCTCACTTTGACATGGTTGCCGGTGAATGTAACAAGGGACTTGCTCAAGTAGCATTAGAGTATGACATCCCCGTTTCTTTTGGTGTGTTAACAACAGATACCATTGAGCAAGCTATCGAGCGCTCGGGTACAAAAGCAGGCAATAAGGGCGGCGAAGCTGCATTAAGCCTGTTAGAAATGGTTAACGTACTGCAAGAGTTAGAACAACAGTTGGTATAGTAGGAAATTTAATGAAGCCTTCAGAGCGCCGTAAGGCACGCCGTTTAGCCGTTCAAGCTATTTATTCATGGCAACTGACAGACAACAATGTTGCTGATGTTGAACATGAATTCTTAACAGAACAAAGTTTAGACGGTGTCGATGTTGCTTATTTTCGTGAGTTATTAGCAGGTGTAACCGCTAAAGTAGCTCAAATTGATGAGTTATTAAAACCACACTTAGATCGTGATTTTAGTGAAGTGTCACCAGTAGAAAAAGCCATCGTACGCTTAGCAACATTTGAACTGACTTTCAAAAAAGATGTCCCTTTTAAGGTTGCCATTAATGAAGGTATCGAACTTGCGAAAGCCTTCGGTGCTGATGATAGTCATAAGTTCGTTAACGGTTTATTAGATAAGATCGTTAAAAACAAGTAATGCTAGAAACGGTATCTTCGGATACCGTTTTTATTTGTATCAAAATGCATCAAAGTTAGTTGGGCGGGGATCCGCACCGGAGTTAGCGTGAAAGAATTCCAACTTATCGAACAATTTTTTAAGAATAAAGGCCAAAAACGTCGCGATGTCATGCTCGGCATTGGCGATGACTGTGCTTTGGTTCAACCTGCTGATGGTAAAGTGATTGCCATTTCATGTGACACTTTAGTTGAAGGGGTTCATTTCTTTGCAGATATGCCTGCGCATGCACTGGGTTATAAATCTCTTGCGGTAAATCTTTCAGACCTTGCAGCTATGGGAGCAGAGCCTGCTTGGATGACTCTTGCGCTGTCATTACCGGATGTTAACCAACAATGGCTTGCTGACTTCAGTAGCGGACTATTTGAAGCTGCGGAATACTATGGTGTGGCATTGGTTGGTGGTGACACGACTCGCGGTCCTCGTTGTATTAATGTCACCATTAATGGCCAAGTCCCTAAAGGTAAGGCGCTAAAGCGCAGTGGAGCCAAAATTGGTGACTGGGTATTTGTGACTGGCAGCTTAGGTGACTCGGCCTTAGGTCTTGATATGCTCAGAAACAAACAGGTTATAAAACCCGAACACAAAGAGTATTTACTAAACCGCCATTATTACCCGACACCGCGTGTGTTAGCCGGGCAGGCTTTAAGAGGATTAGCTTCAAGTGCCATTGATTTATCGGATGGTTTAGTTTCCGATCTTTCTCATATCCTCAAGGCCTCTAATGTCGGTGCGGTGATCGATGCCAATGCAATCCCATTATCCAGTTCTCTCACCGAGAGTGTCGGTGCCGAGCAGGCTTTAGCCTATGCACTTACTGGTGGTGAAGACTACGAGTTACTTTTCACTGTTCCTGAAGCACAACGTGGGGCAATTGATACAGCATTACTTCATGCGGGTGTAAAGTTTGTTAAAATTGGCCAAATTTGCTCAGGTAATAAAATTAAATTTACCTTAGATGGTCAGCCTTTTACACCTGAATTCAAAGGTTTTGAGCATTTCTCATGAATTTACTATCACAAGATCCCGCCGTAAAGCGTTTACGCCTTTCTCACCCGATCCACTTTCTTGCATTAGGCTTTGGTAGCGGTTTAGCGGCTAAAGCGCCTGGTACATTTGGTACTCTCGCGGCCGTTCCGCTTTATTTGTTAATGTGTCAGCTGAGTTTGCCTGTCTATCTGGCGTTAACTGTGTTCAGTGTGATTATTGGCGTCTATATTTGTGACAAAGCAGCCAAAGATATGCAAGTGCATGACCATGGTGCGATTGTTTGGGATGAAGTGGCAGGTTTACTTATTACCATGATTGCAGCTCCTGCTGGTTTAACATGGTTGATTGTCGGTTTTATCTTTTTTAGATTTTTTGACATCATCAAACCTTGGCCAATTCGCTGGCTAGATGCCAAGGTGCATGGTGGTTTTGGTATTATGATTGACGATGTTCTGGCGGGCATTTTTGCTGCTATCTGTTTGCAAATAGCAGCTTATACCTTCGGATAATAACACCATTATTACAATGATTTACTTCAAACTGACTCGTAGATTTGTGGATTGCTGTTGAAGCTTTTTAATGTCCTGAACAATATCAAAATATTTGTCTATATAGGGTGGAGAGCAGCTTAGCATTTTGCCAATCGGGTTATATTTTAGTGCCCATAGTTGTTCAATAGTTGAATCCATTTGGCAATAGGCAAATTTTTGCATTAACTCATCATCAATTGTCTTAAATTTTGCGTTAATATCTGTCTTACTTATCTTATTATCCAAACTTTGTTTTTCTAACATCACTTTCTGATATTGTGCTAACAATACTTCGGAATTTATATTCAAACTGTCATTAATTTTGAAAAAATGCCCCAAAATCCATTGTGAATAAAATTCCACATCCGTCAGCTGGTATGAATTTTCACGTAAAGTGTTCATCACTGTTTTGCCGAAAATGTATTCACCAGCAAACACTCGTTGGATACTTTCTGCTGATAACTCATTATCGAGTGTCCAGGATATCGGATAAGTTCCTTTGTCTGCATCTTCGACTGAAAGGAATTTCACACCGCGCTCTAAATTACTTTTCATCATATTACCCGCAAGGTTAAAAGTAATTAGGTATGAAGAGGAGTGAAAAACATTATGCCAAAAACGATAGTCATCATTGAGGAAGTCATTAATGATACTTGGGCTATCAGGCCGAGACGAAAGCAGCGCATTAATCTCTGTAATTTGCTGTATTTCAAATAATGCGGCAATGTTCAGTTGTGGCCTTTCAACGCTAACATCAATATTTTCATGCCAGACTGGCAAAGTCATCAATTGATGATATTGAGCAATTAACTCAGCATGGTTTTGTACCATTAATTGAATTTGTGAAAGGTTTTTAGCAATAAAAGTTTGGCATTGCTCTATCGAAGATTGATAACAAGCTTGTTTGTATTGTCTTAATACAAGATTGTCATCCTCGGTTAAAGGTAGCGTTATCGGAGCTAACTGAGTGCCAACTATCTGCTGAGAAAATTTGAACGCATTATCCGCCTCACTGACTTGTTCAACGTCCTTTTCGGCTAATTGAGCCCACTTTTCTAGCTGTTGGCTATTCACAGACAAAAAACGATCCTGTGAATTAATGTAAAGTGCACTTGCAAATAAAACTACAAAAACAAAGGTTAACGAAAGTACACTATAACCGATTATTTTTGCCATTTTTTTTAGCATTGTTCTTCCTTGATGTAGTTAACCATTATTTTACAAATAATCCTGATTTTTAAAGGTATCCCGATTACTGTGCTATTGCAATAATTCCCTAGCATTTGCTAGGGTGTTTTCTGTGATGGCATCTCCGCCTAATAAGCGTGCTAGCTCATTAATTCGTTGTTCTTTATCAAGGTTTTTCATTGTGGTTTCAGTCTGCCCGGCTTTATTAAACTTGTTAACAAACATGTGTTGATGGCCGTTACCGGCGACTTGTGGTAAATGGGTAACACAAAATACTTGGGTTGATTCACCTAAGCTTCTGAGCATTCTGCCTACCACTGCTGCGGTTGGGCCAGAAATACCGACATCAACCTCATCAAATATAAGTGTTGGAGTTGATACTTTTTTAGCGGTAATAACTTGAACGCCTAAACCTATTCTTGACAGCTCACCTCCAGATGCCACTTTGGCAATGGGTTGCAAAGGCTGGCCTGGGTTAGTGGTCACTAAAAATTCAACTTGATCACAGCCTAAGCTATTGTTCATCTCGGGATTAAAGTTGACTGCAATCTTAAATTGTCCCTTAGGCATATTGAGTTCATGAATAGATTGTGTCACGAGTTTATCAAGCTCTTTTGCATAGCGAGTCCGACTTTGGCTGAGTTTTTGTGCATGCACTAGATAGGCTTCGCGATGGGTCACTAAAGCTTGTCTGACTTCATCTAATTTTGTTTCATCATCAGATAGTTCAAGTAATTCAGCTTTTAGTTGTGCGTGATGTGCCGATAAGTCTTCTGGGCTAACATGATGTTTGCGCGCCAGTTGCATAGCACTTGATAAGCGTTTTTCTAAATATGCAAAATGCTCTGGGTCTAACTCTAAACGGCTTAAGTAGTCTTCAATTTCACCCGAGCTTTCTTGTATTCTGATTAATGCTTCATTGAGCATATTGGCTACAGGAGCAAGTTTATCGTCTACCGTTTGTAAGTTATCGGCTAAATGAATGACTTTGTTTAGCAATGACTCAATATTGACTTCATCGTCTTCAGACAATAACGCTAAACTAGCCTGACATGACTCGATAAGCTCAGTGCCATTTGCAAGACGTTTATGTTCTTGCTCAATTTCGTCAAACTCTCCTTCGCCTAAGTTAAATTCATCTAATTCTTCAACTTGATATTGCAGTAATTGCTTGCGAGAAATACGCTCATGTTGTGCAAGTTCTAAAATTTTTAAATCGTTTTCAGCTTGTTTTGTTCGCTGGTAACTTGCCTGCACAGTATCGATTAATAATTTATGATTGGCATAGCTATCGAGCAACGTCAGTTGATGTTCACTTTTGAGCATTGCATGGTGGGCATGCTGGCCATGAATACCGATGAGCAATTGACCAATGGCTTTTAGCTGGGTAATTGGCACAGGATTGCCATTTATATAGGCACGGGAGCGGCCATCACTGTTAATGGTTCTACGAAGAATACAATCATCTTCGTTATCCAAATCGTTATCTTCCAACCAACGCTTAGCTTGAGGAACATCGTGTAAGGTGAATCTAGCACTGACTTCTGTTTTATTGGCGCCAGGTCGAACCGTATTGGCATCACTGCGATTACCTAAACACAAACCAAGTGCATCAATAGCAATAGATTTACCGGCACCTGTTTCACCCGTGATGGTGGTCATACCGGCTTTAAAATCTAATTCTAAAAAACGCACGATAGCAAAATTGTTGATGCTGAGTTGGCAAAGCATAATGAATTCCTGTCAATGAAACTACCAAACTACTGTATTGATAAACAGTATATACTGATTTTTTATACAGTAAAGTGGTTGATGGAAAATTATCTTTGGTTGTTTGTTAATCTGTTAGTGAGTGATATTTAACCATAGGATTTTAGTAGCGTTTCAATAATCGGCAAACTGAAAAACGTCACTAAGGTACCGTAGAGAATAGCTTGGGCACTGACATTGGCGTGCACTTTATAACGGTCTGCAAGTAAGTACACGCTCGCTGCAGTGGGTAATGCTGCTAAAATTACACCCATGGCGATTAGCTCTTTTGCAACACCGAAGATATGGAGCAATCCGAATGCAATGAGTGGTTGAACTATCAGTTTTAGCAAGTTGATTGCATTTAGCTCGGCAACAAGGCTAGCCGAGAATGGCTTATTACCACTTTGCTGGCGTAGGGCTTTTACCAGCACCATACCGATAGCGAATAATGCACAAGGGCTAGAGGTGTTACCCAGTTGATGAAACATTAATGAAATACTATCAGGCAGTTCGATATGGCAAGCTGATAAAGTAATGCCAATTAAGCTGCCTACAACAATCGGGTTTTTAGCTAATGCTGATGCCATAATCAAAATTGCGGGTTGAGAAGTCTGCTTATTTTTAATGGCTAGCTCTATCGATACCAGTGCAAATGCAAACATAATGACAGAGAGTAAACTTGCAATCGCTGCAGCGACTAGTGCCATTTTGTTATTTGGAAACATAATGCTTAATAATGGAATGCCAATAAATGCAGTATTGCCGAATGTTGAGTTTAGGGCTCGCATAGCAGAGATTGCTTGGTTTTTTGGGGTTTTCCATAAAGACACAAAAATGACAATCACATAGGTAATAATCATTGCTAGGCTAAAACCCGCTATAAATCCCCATTGAATAATATCTTCTATTCGAGTTTCGGCTAAAACAATCAATAAAATAGCGGGGAAAGCGACATAGTAGACAAATTGATTAAGGATAAGATCCGTATCGACAGGCAATATTTTTAATTTTTGGACTAAACCACCTAGTAACATGATGGCGAATACCGCAAATAGGGGCGTAAATACACTCGACATCCTCAGAAATTCCTTAGCAAAATGATAGTGTTGCCACATTACTACTTCTGATTGTTGTGATGCAATTAGACTATGGCTAAAAGTCATCAATTGGGCTTAATACAGTTAGATTTTTATCGCTTAGTCTTTAATCACTTAGTCTTTAGTCACTAGACTGTAAGCTTTTATGCCTAACACAATGCTAAGGCTGTATTGTTATTTTTGACTTAGTTTGCTGAATAACATATCAAATGAACTGTCATTTTCTGAAGAGGTATTATCGAATTTATGCTGAAGTGTTTTCAAACTGAGTCACTAGGGGCTGTTGATCTTTCAAGGTTGTTTTTGCAGCGAATTGTTGGCCATTTATATAAGGCAGAGGCTTTGCTGTGTAGTTATTCTACATAATAAGCCGATAACGAAGTAAAAATGGCCAACAAACGCTGTCCGAAGGATTCGGCTAAAAACGAATTACGCTTTGTTGAGTGAACTTTGCTTAGATTGCTAGGCTTCACTCCACTCGCCGCGCTTAATTCGTTTTTATCTCGAACAAAATTCCACCAGCAAAGATCAACAGCCCCTAGATGTTTGTGTATGAAGATCTTGAGTAAGCGATATTTCTAAGGACTCCACTGTAGATACTCAATAAGCTAAAGCCTCAGAATGATAGTTTTTCTTTTGCTGGATTGAATGGCGGTAAAGGGCATAAAAAAACAGCCTAAGGAATTTCAGGCTGTTAATTTTGATGTGTTTTTTAGTGGTATTTGTTTCTATAATCGTCTTGTTAACGACTATTGCATACTAATACCAATATTAGATACGCCAGCTTCAATAATGTCTTTTCTTAAGCCTTTAACTAACTCTGGATTAATGTCTGGATTCGCTTCAATAATATCTAACAGCATATCTTGCAGTTCTTTTTCTTCTTGCATCACTGGGTGAGCAAAAACAAAGTCATCTAAGGCTTCGTCCATTAGGCTCTCGTCGCTTATTGCTTCAATATAATTAGCGACAGTGCTTGAAGACAGTTTGCTGATATTAATAATATCATCTTCCATCTTAGCAGAAATGGCACTCATAAGCGTTGATATTGCTACAGCGGCGTCCATTGCGGGGTACACTCCATATGCTTCAAAATCAGCAGGATCGGGTGTGTTTTCCTCTATACGTTGTAGGTGCACATCAACATTGTATTTGGTTTTTTTATCATATTGGCTTTGCCACAATAGCTCTAATGCTGTTGATAACACCATGGGTTGACCAAACTCACATACTTCAGAGAATAATTCATAATTTGGCAACATACGCTGGCATAAGGCTACAGCAAATAATTGCTTTTGAGGTAAAGATAACGCCTTTAAACGTTTAAAAAATCCAGGTTTGTTAGTCATGCTTGATGTCCATTGATAACTGTTCTAATACTTGTGTTGCTGCTGATTCTACCTTAGTTAGCTCATCAAGTAACTCAAGTATTTCCGGTTCTAGTTCACTGGTTTGGGTTTTATGTTTCAACGCAGACTCTATCTCTTGGCAAAGCTTTTGCGTGGTAGGCACTCCACAATAACAACTTGCACCATGTAATTTATGCACCGCTTGAAGCATGGCCTGCTGATCTTGGTTTTGCATAGCGGATTCTATGGTGTTTATGGTATCTGGAATGGAATTAACCATCATTTTAAGCATCTCAAGTGCCAGATTTGGTTTTTGATTTGCTTGTCGCAAGCACAAGTCCCAATTGAGTGTGTGAAGATCAAAATGGGTGAATTTGGGTTTAGCTACCCAGCGATTAATCACTTTCTTTAATGATGATTCATCAATTGGTTTTGGTAAAAAACCATCCATTCCCGATGCCAGAATATTTGCCCGCTCCTCAGCAATAGCATGTGCGGTTACAGCAATTATCGGAGTGTGGCGATTCATCGATTCATGACGAATTTTTTGAGACGCAGTAATGCCATCAATACCAGGCATTTGAATGTCCATGAAAATTAATTCGAAGCTTTTACACTTAGCTAATTTGATCGCTTCTTCACCACTTTTGGCTGTGGTGACGCTAAATACTAACTCCTGTAGTAAAGAATCAATTAACTTTAAATTTGCGACATTATCATCTACTGCTAACACTGAAACATTTAGTCGTTCATTGTTATCTTTTACAGCTAAAGGCATTAGCTGCTGTAACGTTTCAGGTGTCGGAGGATAAATTAGGTGTCTTGCCAACTGAGTATCACTAATTGGTACAGAGAGCAATAAATCGGTATTAGGCTTGAAGTGATTCACAATCACCTCTTGATCAATACAATCGTGTAATAAGATAAGGCAGTTAGTGTGTTGTTTAGCTTGTTTTAACGTGACAGTTATTTGCTCAGGATCGCTAAAGCCATGGCAACTCATTAATATATAATCAAAATGGATGTTGGGCTGTTCAAACGTTGTATTGAGATGATCTAATTGACCGACACTAGTCAGTTTTAAATGCCATGCTTCTAAACGTTGATTCAACACATCACGGGTTAATTCGCGAGGCTCGAACAATAGTATTGATTTACCCGACAGCACATCCATTGGCAGCACTTCACCAATTTCAAACTGGCTGATACTCAGTGGTAAAATAAACCAGAAGTTAGACCCTTTATTGGGACTTGATGTGAAACCTATTTGTCCACCCATTTGGTTAATTAGACGTTTAGTGATAACTAAACCAAGACCCGTACCACCAAAGCGGCGAGAAATGGAGGAGTCTGCCTGACCAAATGCCTGGAACAAATACTCTTGCTGGCTTTCGTCAATACCAATACCTGTGTCGATAACTTCACACCTTAAAGTGACATTATCTTCTGTTGACCCCACCAGGGTAATCTTGAGAATCACGCTACCTTTATCGGTAAACTTAATCGCATTACCAACTAGATTGGTGATAATTTGATTCACTCGCATCGCATCACCACTAACGCTCTCAGGAACATTAGAGTCAATATCTATTACCAGTTCTAAGCCTTTTTCACGCGCACTTCCCGAAACAATATTTAATGTGTCAGCTAAGGTCTCTCTCAATGCGAAAGGCATTTTCTCAAAGGCCATTTTACCGGCTTCAAGTTTGGAGAAGTCCAGAATGTCATTGATGATCCCCAATAAATTACTGGCGCTTCGTTCAATTGTTTTGATGTAATCTAGCTGGCTAGAATGCAGTGGGGTTTTGATGAGTTGTCTTGCAAAGCCGATAACGCCATTAAGTGGCGTTCGTAATTCGTGAGACATATTGGCCAAAAACTCGGACTTGATGCGACTGGCTTCTAATGCTCGTTTTTTGGCTAAGTCCAATTCCACGTTTTGAATTTCAATTTGTTCTAAGGTTTCGCGTAAATCAGATGTCGCTTGATCAATATTTTGCTGCATTTCATCGTGATACTCACTTAATGAGCCCGCCATCGCGTTGATACCGCGTTTTAATAAATCCAGCTCACCAATTAAATTGCCGTCTAGGCGGGTATCAAGTTTGCCTTCTCGAATTTTGGCAACCACACGGACCATTTCAGTGATTGGATGGTTAACATGTTTGACTAAGCGAAAGGTAAAAAATAAATTAAATTGAACTCCAATCAATACAATAATGAAAGCGGCAATCGCAGCACGATGCTGTTCAAGTAGAGCATTTTCTTTATTGACAAGAATGGCAATGTAACCCAGTACTTGTTCTTGCTTACTATTATAAATAGGCTTAGCGATGCTTTGCCCTGCAAGGTGGTTTTGTTGAAAGCCGCTTTCGACGGAATAATTGCTCGAGTCATTTTTGATAAATGCCAGCGGATCAAGATCTGTATTTGCAATAATTGGGCTGCGGATAATTAAAATATCATCCAGGGTACTAAACTCGGTTGCATTTAATTCAGATAATGGCAACTGCGTACGCATTATCTCAAAGTCTTTGTGATAATGAGAGGTGACGAATAATTGATTTTGACTATCAAAAATGGCTAAAGACAATACCAGAGAAGAGTTTTTCATCTGTGAAGCGGAGAGCAGTTTTTTTGTTGAAATGCGATCCTGAGTGACAATCCCAAACTCGCTGGCTAATGCTAAAGGTTCTATAATACTGCTACCTTTTTCCATAAGCGTTTCTTCAAGTTCATAAAAGCGGTTTATGGTGAAGTAACTTCCAAGTAGAATACCCACCACAACGGTAGGAGCCAATGCCAGTACCAGTACCCATGAACGTAGGCTGTATTTAGTCATATTTTCGGTACTTTTCATGTTTTGGGCTTACGTTCCTACAAAATATTGTTGATATTCAGTCTAGACTGCCAGAAATTGCGCACTCTTGACTAGTGTTTTATTCATTTTTAGAGGCCGAAATGGCACAATTTTTTAAAGCTAAACCAAACAAATCTAAGCAATTATCTTCAAAGCTTAGTCTTGAAATCACTCAACTGGATCATTTAGGCGCAGGTATGGCCCAATATCAAGGGAAAGTGGTGTTTGTTGCCGGTGGATTACCTGATGAAAAGGTGACTGTGCAATTAACCGAGCAAAAGAAAAATTATGCCAAGGCCAAGTTGATTAAAATAGATCAAGCATCAGCGCAACGTCGTGAACCAAACTGTCCTCATTATGTTGAATGTGGGGGATGTGATTTACAACATTTAGATGTCGCGGCGCAACGCGAGCATAAACAAAATGCATTAATTGATTTAATGAGCAAACTAGGCCGAGATTTGGTTGCTGATGAAATAGTGGCACCAGCCATTACAGGTGAAGCATGGCATTATCGTCGCAGAGCCCGTTTAGCGACGGTTTTTGATAAAAACACTAACCACTTGCAGTTAGGTTTTAGGCAAACGGCTTCAAGTAAAATTGTCTCAATTACCCAGTGTAATGTGCTGGCAAAACCATTATCGGATTTGATCACGCCTTTTGCTGCGAATTTGAATCAATTGAAGTCAAAATCAAATTTAGGTCATTTAGAGTTAAGCCAAGCTGAAAATGGCTTATTTGCTGTATTGCGTGTGACGAAAATCTTACCCGCTTCAGATATCCGTTGGTTGACAGAGTTTGCTGCCACCCATGACATCTGTTTATTGCTGCAAGACAATGACAATCAACTGACCCAATTGCATCCTCAATTGTTAACCGAGGCAGGTAAGCAAAAGGTGACACTCCCTTTTTATTCATTAGCCGCTGAAAACCATCCGCAACAAACGGTTCGCTGTGAATTTACTCCTGGTAATTTTGTTCAGGTCAATGGTCCTATTAATCATGATATGGTCACACAGGCAGTGAGTTGGCTCGACCCTCAGGCAGATGAGCGGGTGCTTGATTTATTTTGTGGCGTAGGTAATTTCTCACTCCCGCTAGCGTCAAGTGCGGCAAAAGTGATTGGTGTGGAAGGTGTACCTGATATGGTTCAGCAGGCAAAAAACAATGCGGCGTTAAATCAGTTAGACAACTTATCATTTCACCATGCCGATTTGAGCGCAGATCTTACCCATGAAAAATGGTTAGGCAAAATTGATAAGCTACTTTTAGACCCCGCGAGAGCAGGTGCTTTTGAAAGCTTACAATGGCTTAAAAAAATGCGCCCTAAAAAGGTGGTTTATGTTTCTTGTAATCCCGCCAGTTTGGCTCGTGACAGTAAAGTGCTAATTGATCAAGGATACCAATTAAGTAAGATTGGTATGGTCGATATGTTTCCACAAACGCATCATATTGAAGCAATGGCATTATTTGAACTGAATGTGTCTTAAACATAGTCATTTACATTTTATTGAATTGATAAATAAAACCGTTACGCTCAATATAGTCTCTCTAACATTTGGTGCTGTTGACCGTTAAAAGTGAATGTTACCTTGGGTTGCTGCCATTTTTATTTGCAGATTAAGCCTTTTCACTTAATGGTCCGTTTGGCAAAAAGTTCATAACATTGCTGTTTTGGTAAATGGCAATGGGTAAGGAAAAAACATGGTTTCAGTTCGCGAAGCGCATTTCAATACAGATGATTTCAATCTTGAAGATTGGGTAGCAAGGTACATCGAAGATGCAAATGATGCACAAATGCTCCTAGATATGCTCAGGAAAATGGAAGCATTGCCTATTAAAGATAAGTTTGCACATACGCAATTGCTGACTCGTGCCCGCGAAATGATTGAAATTTTAGCGCCATTAAATATGGATCTAGAAACGCTGCAAGCGGCATTGTTATTTGTCATTTTAGAAACAGGGCAGATTAGCGAAGATAAGATAGATGAGGTTTACGGAGATTCATTAGCCAAATTAGTAGCCAGTGTCGTAACCATGAATGCCATTGGAGCCTTGAAAGTCACCGATAGCCGCAGCGCCGAGCCTCAAATTGATAATATTCGTAAAATGTTATTGGCCATGGTTGAAGATGTTCGGGCAGTGGTGATTAAGCTGGCCGAACGAGTGTGCTCGTTGCGCGCTGTCAAAAATGCCGATGAAGAAACCCGCGTGTTACTGGCAAGGGAAATTGCAGATATTTATGCACCATTGGCTAACCGTTTAGGGATAGGTCAATTAAAATGGGAGCTAGAAGATATCTCTTTTCGCTACCTTCATCCAAGCGTTTACAAAGATATTGCCAAACAATTAGATGGCAAACGGATGGACCGTGAAGTCTATATCGACAAATTTGTCACTCAACTTCAACAGCGTTTAGATGATGATCAGATACGTGCCAAAGTTTACGGTAGACCTAAACATATCTACAGTATTTGGCGCAAAATGAAAGGTAAAGACCTCAAGTTTGACGAGCTATTTGATGTGCGTGCAGTGCGAATTGTGACCGACAGGCTGCAGGACTGTTATGGCGCTTTGGGGGTGGTGCATGATTTATGGCATCACATTCCGCGTGAGTTTGATGATTATGTAGCCAATCCAAAACCCAACGGTTATCAATCTATTCATACTGTCGTTGTCGGGCCGGAAGGTAAAACCGTTGAAATTCAAATTCGAACTGAAGCAATGCACCAGGATGCCGAATTAGGTGTCGCCGCCCATTGGAAATATAAAGAGGGTGCCAATACCGTTAAGCAAAGCGGCTACGAAGAAAAAATCAATTGGTTACGTAAAATTTTGCAATGGCAAGAAGACGTTGCCGAAAGTGGTAACTTGGTTGATGAAGTGCGTAGTCAGGTGTTTGAAGATCGCGTATATGTTTTTACCCCTAGCGGCGAGGTGGTCGATTTACCGCTCGGCTCAACGGTATTAGATTTTGCTTACTATATTCACTCTCAAGTAGGGCACAGATGTATTGGCGCCAAGGTTGATGGCAGAATTGTGCCATTTACTTACCAGGTTGAAACCGGCGAGCGCATTGAAATTATCACCTCAAAAATAGCTAATCCTAAACGTGATTGGTTAAACCCGAATTTAGGCTATATCAAGTCTTCTCGTTCCCGTTCAAAAATTCAGCATTGGTTTAAACAGCAAGACCGCGATAAGAACATTATCGCAGGTAAAGAAATGCTGGAAACAGAATTGCAGCGTGCGGGCTTGAAATTGAAAGATGCCAATATTGCGGTAGAGCGTTTTAATCTAAACGGTATGGATGACATGCTTGCTGCTATTGGCGGGGGCGATTTACGCTTAAATCAGGTTGTTAACTTTATTGAAAGTAAGTTGCGTGCTGCGCCTGCATCTGAAGAAGATTTGGTTGAAGACATTCTAAAGAAAGCCGTTCATCGCCCTAAAAAGCCAGGTAAAGGGCAAGTTGAAGTCAATGGCGTCGGCAATTTACTCAGCCACATTGCTCGTTGTTGCCAACCCGTCCCTGGCGATGAAATTTTTGGCTATATTACAATGGGGCGTGGTATTTCAGTACATCGCAGTGATTGTGAGCAAGTCAAAGAATTGATGCGCGCTCACCCTGAACGTGCAGTTGAGGTGGTTTGGGGGGAGAATTACTCTGGCGGTTATCGTATCCGGGTGAAAGTGGTTGCCCATGATCGCAGTGGTTTATTACGCGATTTAACCACGGTTCTCGCCGCTGAAAAATCAAACGTTATGGCTATGAGTTCAACGTCAGATGTTAAATCTCAAACGGCAACCGTCGAGTTAGAGCTTGAGTTATATAATGTTGATGATTTATCTCGGGTGTTATCTAAACTTTCACAGGTTGATGGCGTGATTGAATCGCGACGTTTGTAATTCCCCCTTTTACATTGTTAGCTAAATTGACTTAGGCAATTATGGATACAAAGCACAATACGCAGATTCAGCCTTTGCTAGATATCATGCAAAAATTACGTGATCCCCTAGATGGTTGTCCGTGGGATTTAGCGCAAGATTTTCAAACTATTGTGCCTTTTACCATCGAAGAAGCCTATGAGGTTGCCGATGCAATTGAGCGAACCGCATGGGATGAGCTGCCAGATGAACTTGGCGACTTATTATTTCAAGTGGTATTTTATTGCCAGCTCGCCAATGAACAGGGCAAGTTTGATTTCGCAACAGTCGTTGAGCGGATCTGCGCCAAGCTTATTCGTCGACATCCGCATGTGTTTAATTCGCAATTTATTGCGTCACCTGAGCATACCGCCAACCAGGTAAAGCAGAGTTGGGAAGCCATTAAGGCACAAGAGCGTGCTGATAAGCTGCAGTTATCTTTACTCGATGATATTCCTCAAGCTTTACCAGCATTAAAGCGGGCAATTAAAATTCAAAAAAGAGTGGCAAAAGTTGGATTTGATTGGCCAGAGCTTGAGCCTGTCGTGGCCAAAATTTATGAGGAAGTCGATGAAGTACTCGTTGAAGCAAAATTAGTCGAGTCAGATCCTCAGCATTACCAACCTAAAGTGGTCGATGAAATGGGTGATTTATTGTTTGCAGTTGTTAACCTCGCTCGTCATTTAAATGTGGATCCTGAGCAAGCATTACGTCAGGCGAATCATAAATTTGAACGACGTTTTAGAGGCGTTGAAAATTGTGTGCAGCAAAGCGGTAAACAATTTGAAGACCATAACCTTGAGCAACTAGATTGCTATTGGGATCAAGTAAAACGCCAAGAGAAAGCCTCACTTTCAGACTAAATACATGACCTAATTAATTGGCAAAGCGTATATAGGCGAAATTATCGCTGTTTTGGTTTGTCGAATCGACATCACTTTGGTATACTATCGCCCCGTCCTAGTGCTTTCTTACAAGCACGTATTTTCCAACACATTTTCTCAGGTTCAGCATGACTACAAGGTATATCTTCGTTACTGGTGGCGTTGTTTCATCACTAGGTAAAGGCATTGCAGCAGCATCGTTAGCAGCAATTTTAGAGGCTCGTGGCCTCAATGTAACCATTATGAAACTGGACCCATACATCAACGTTGATCCGGGTACCATGAGCCCAACTCAGCACGGTGAAGTGTTCGTGACTGAAGATGGTGCTGAGACTGACTTAGACTTAGGTCATTACGAGCGTTTTATTCGTACTAAAATGAACCGTCGTAATAACTTTACTACCGGTTCTATTTACGAAGAAGTATTACGTAAAGAACGTCGTGGTGATTATTTAGGGGCAACCATTCAGGTTATTCCTCATATTACCAATGCGATTAAAGAAAAAGTGATTGCAGGTGGCGAAGGTCACGATGTTGCTATCGTTGAGATTGGCGGCACAGTGGGTGATATCGAATCACTACCATTCCTAGAGTCTATCCGTCAATTAGGTGCTGAACTAGGACGTGAACGTACCCTATTTATTCATTTAACTTTAGTGCCATTCTTAGGTGCTGCAGGTGAGATTAAAACCAAGCCGACTCAGCATTCTGTTAAAGAACTACGCTCAATTGGTATTGCGCCAGATGTGTTAGTTTGTCGTGGTGATCGCGCGGTTCCTGCGAATGAAAAAGCTAAAATTTCATTGTTCTGTAATGTTGAAGAACGTGCGGTTATCTCGTTAAAAGACGTAGACAGTATTTATAAAATCCCAGCACTATTACGTTCACAAGGTTTAGATGATTTAGTTATCAAGCGTTTCAACATTGATTGTGCGGATGCTGATTTATCTGAGTGGGAAAATGTAATTTATCAAGAAGCTAATCCAAATGGCGAAGTCACCATTGGTATGGTGGGTAAATATATTGAACTACCTGATGCGTATAAATCAGTTAATGAAGCGTTGAAACATGCAGGTTTGAAAACCCGTGTTAACGTTAATATTAAATATATTGATTCACAAACGGTTGAAGCTAAAGGCGAAGAAGTGCTTCAGGGACTTGATGGTATTTTAGTACCAGGCGGTTTTGGTGAGCGTGGTGTTGAGGGTAAGATTTTAGCGGCAAAATTTGCTCGTGAAAATAACCTACCATATTTTGGTATTTGTCTCGGTATGCAGGTTGCTCTTATTGAGTTTGCCCGCAACGTGGCTAATCTTGACGGCGCACATTCAACTGAATTCAACAAAGATACCCAATATCCAGTAGTCGGTTTAATCACTGAATGGATTAATGAAGATGGTGATGTTGAACAACGTCATGAAGCGTCAGATTTAGGCGGTACTATGCGTTTAGGTGCACAGCTTTGTCATTTACTTGATGGTTCTAAAGCGGCAACTGCATACAAAGGTGCCACGTGTATTGAACGTCACCGTCACCGTTATGAAGTCAACAACAACTACGTTGAACGTTTAGAAAAAGCGGGTTTAGTATTTAGTGGTTTATCTTCTGATCGTAAATTGGTTGAAATGATTGAACTGCCAAATCATCCTTGGTTTGTTGCAGGTCAATTCCACCCAGAATTTACTTCAACACCTCGCGACGGTCATCCACTATTTGAAGGCTTTATTTCTGCTTCTTTAGCTTATCAGAAAAGAGATTTAAACTAATTAATCAAGCCGCTGACTATGATGTCAGCGGCTTTTTTGTTACTGAGTCTGAATAAACTTAATCACAACTTGCGCTAGATCGACTTGTAGATAAATTGATAGTTGCTGTCAGGTTCAATTCGATTTATCCTAGCTGTTGTGGATTTAAATTACAAAAATGAAAGTTAATACCAATAAAAAGTCTAGAAAAAGCTTATAAATGGGTTTTTATTGGTGTTAATTTTTTATTTGATTTTAAACTTTCAGTATTACTGACATTATTTACGAGGGAATTATGGCTAACATTATTAACGTCATCGGTCGCGAAATCATGGATTCACGCGGTAACCCAACAGTTGAAGCCGAAGTGCACTTAGAAGGCGGATTTATTGGTATGGCAGCTGCACCATCAGGTGCATCAACCGGTAGCCGTGAAGCATTAGAATTACGTGATGGTGATAAATCACGTTATTTAGGTAAGGGCGTATTAAAAGCCGTTGCTGCAGTCAACGGTCCTATCGCAAAAGCATTAATCGGTAAAGATGCATTAGCGCAAGCTGAACTTGATCAAATCATGATCGATTTAGATGGCACAGAAAACAAAGCTAACTTTGGTGCAAACGCCATTCTTGCAGTGTCTTTAGCGGCGGCAAAAGCTGCAGCAGCATCTAAAAAAGTCCCTTTATATGCACACATTGCTGACTTAAACGGCACGCCTGGTGTGTATTCAATGCCTTTACCTATGATGAACATCATTAATGGCGGCGAGCATGCTGATAACTCAGTAGACATACAAGAGTTTATGATCCAGCCTGTTGGCGCAGCGACTTTCCGTGAAGGCTTACGTATGGGTGCTGAAGTATTCCATAGTTTAGCCAAAGTGCTTAAGTCTCAAGGCCACTCTACAGCAGTGGGTGATGAAGGTGGTTTTGCACCAAACCTAGAATCAAATGCTGCAGCGCTTGCAGCAATTAAAATTGCTGTTGCTAACGCTGGCTACGAATTAGGTAAAGACATCACCCTAGCTTTAGATTGTGCAGCATCTGAGTTTTATAACAAGGAAGAAGGTATTTACGATCTTAAAGGTGAAGGTAAGCAATTTACTTCTGAAGAGTTTAACTACTTCTTAGAAGATCTTGTTAACCAGTACCCAATTGTTTCTATTGAAGATGGTTTAGATGAATCTGACTGGGACGGTTTTGCTCACCAGACCAAATTACTTGGTGATAGAATTCAATTAGTGGGTGACGATTTATTTGTAACCAATACAAAAATCCTTAAGCGTGGTATTGATAACGGTATTGCCAACTCTATCCTGATTAAATTTAACCAAATTGGTTCGTTAACCGAAACTTTGGCTGCAATTAAAATGGCTAAAGATGCAGGTTTTACAGCCGTTATCTCTCACCGTAGTGGTGAAACCGAAGACTCAACTATTGCTGATTTAGCGGTAGGTACTGCTGCAGGCCAAATCAAGACTGGCTCATTAAGCCGCAGTGACCGTGTTGCTAAGTACAACCAGTTATTACGCATCGAAGAAGCGTTAGGTTCAAAAGCACCTTACAACGGTCTTAAAGAAGTTAAAGGGCAAGCATAATATTTTGCTTTGCTGATTAAAAAGGCCACCACTCGGTGGCCTTTTTTGTTGTATCATAAGCTTATTCATCATTTCGGATAATTTGCTTAGCTACTATGAAGAAACTTTTATTCGCTTTAACGTTCCTGTTAGCGTTACTCCAATACAGATTGTGGATGGGCGAAAATAATTTATCTGAATATTTTCTGCTGCAAACTCAAATTCAAGCTCAGCAAGAAAGCAATGCCAAATTGATTGCCCGAAATCAAATTCTTAAAGAAGAAATCATCGATCTAAAAAGTGGCACCGAAGCGATAGAAGAGCGAGCCCGAAACGAGTTAGGCCTCGTTAAAGAAGGGGAAACTTTTTATCGTGTTGTCGGAGCAGAATTACGAGATCGAAATCGTTTTGGCCATTAATCAAATGACAGCAGCTATTCGTAACATTGTCGCTATCGTTCCTGCTGCGGGTATTGGCAGTCGAATGGGCGCAGCCATCCCCAAACAATATTTAACGATAGGAAAAAAGACTATTTTGTCTCATACCCTAGATCGTTTATTAACTCATCCAGCCATTTCACAAGTGATTGTGGCATTACACCCTGAAGATGATTTATTTACGCAATTATCGCAGGCAGCGCATCCGAAACTGACACAAGTCATCGGTGGTTCTGAGCGTGCAGATTCTGTGCTGGCGGCGCTTCAAATTGTAGATAATGATGCGTGGGCCTTAGTACATGATGCTGCTCGTCCCTGTGTGACCCATAACGATATCGACAAACTGATTTGTGCACTTAATGAGTTTCCTCAAGGGGCGATATTAGCAGCACCCGTTAGAGATACAATGAAACGTGGTAATGCCAATGGCACCATTGAACAAACTGTTGAGCGTAACCAGCTTTGGCATGCATTAACACCTCAGCTTTTTCCAGCGTCAGCGCTTAAGGACAATCTTAAGCAAGCGTTGCAAGCTAAAGCCACCATTACCGATGAAGCCAGTGCAATGGAATGGGCAGGAATGTGTCCAGGATTAGTAACAGGACGTGTTGATAATATAAAAGTGACTCATCCTGACGATTTAGAGCTAGCTCAGCTGTTTCTAACTCAACAAACAATATTGAAATAAATAAGGTTATCCAATGAAAATGCGAATAGGCCATGGTTTCGATGTGCATAAGTTTGGCTCTGATAAACCCCTTATTTTAGGTGGAGTGACAGTCCCCTATGAGACTGGACTCATTGCCCATTCTGATGGAGATGTTGTTCTGCATGCTATAAGTGATGCGATACTGGGTGCGATGGCACTTGGTGACATAGGTAAACATTTTCCTGATACTGATGCTCAATTTGCAGGTGCCGATAGCCGTGTCTTACTGCGTCACTGTTATGATTTAGCGCTGCAGAAAGGTTATTGCATCGGCAATTTAGATGTCACAGTGATTGCTCAGGCACCTAAAATGGCACCGCATATTGACGCAATTCGCCAATGCCTTGCCGTGGACTTAAACACCTCAATTGAAGACATTAATGTTAAAGCGACAACCACAGAAAAATTAGGCTTTACCGGCCGAAAAGAAGGTATCGCCGTCGAGTCTGTCGTGTTAATGCTACAAAAATAGAGCGCTTATCCATGATATCTGAATTACATTATTTACATTCAAAGCCAACAAGTACCGCCGATTTACGCACTTATAACAGTGATTTCATTGTTGAAGAAATATTACCCTTTTCGCCGACAGGTGAGGGGGAGCATCATATGCTTCATATTCGAAAAGATGGTTTAAATACAGGCCATGTTGCTGAAACTTTAGCAAAATTTGCTAAAGTACATCCTAAAGAAGTGACATATGCAGGCCAAAAAGATAAAAATGCACAAACTGAGCAATGGTTTGGTATCCGTATTCCAGGTAAAGAAACACCAGATTGGCAGCAGCTTAATAGCGATAAATTAACGATTTTATCCAGCCATCGTCATGGTAAAAAATTGCGTATTGGTGCACTTATAGGTAATCGATTTACGCTAACATTGCGTAATGTGACCAATATTGAAGCATTGCAGCAGCGATTTAATCAAATTGCTAGTGTTGGAGTGCCCAATTATTTTGGTGAGCAACGTTTTGGCCATAATGGTAAAAACTTGATGCAAGGCAGGCAGATGCTTTCAGGTGCTCGTAAAGTTCATGACCGAGCCAAGAAAAGTATGTATTTATCTGCGGTTCGCTCGCATATCTTTAATCAGGTAGTGTCTTACCGTCTTGCCCATCATCAATTAACTCCCATAGCTGGCGACTGTGTCATGCTCGCGGGCAGTAAAAGTTATTTTGTTGCAGAGCAATGGGATGAGTTATTACTAAACCGATTAGCCGAAGAAGATATTGGTTTTTCTGCACCGCTATGGGGAAGAGGCTTACCATTGGCATTGACCAATGCTGCAGAAATGGAAGCATTGGCTCTGAGTGAATATAAAGAAGACCTAAGCGGACTTGAAAATGCAGGTTTGAGCCAAGAGCGGCGTTTATTGTTACTTAAGCCGCAAGCAATGAAATGGCAAGTCAACGAAGATGTTTGCGTTATAGAGTTCATGTTACCCGCTGGTAGCTATGCCACATCAGTGCTGCGTGAGCTAGTGGATTATCAGGATGTACAAGAAATGAATTGGAAAGCTATGGTGGCTGAACAACAATCTCAAGCGTCCGAGTAATAACTTACTACCCAAAGGATCAACCACTCAAATGATTAATATTCTTGTGAGTAATGATGATGGTGTTAATGCACCAGGGATCATTGCATTAACTGATGCATTAAAAGCCTTTGCGAACGTGTTGACCGTTGCTCCAGATCGTAATTGTTCAGGAGCAAGTAATTCTTTAACCTTGACTAATCCATTAAGAATTAATAGCTTAGATAACGGCTATATTTCGGTTAATGGTACACCAACAGATTGTGTGCATTTAGCCATTCGCCAGCTTTGTGTTGCTGAGCCTGAAATTGTGGTGTCTGGTATCAATGCTGGCGCCAATATGGGAGATGATACTTTATATTCAGGCACTATAGCCGCAGCTATGGAAGGTCGATTTTTAGGGCTACCGGCAATTGCAATTTCATTAGCTGGGAAAAAACTGCAGCATTATGACAGTGCTGCAGAGTATGCGGTAAGAATAGTGAAAAGCCTGTTGAGGCACCCTATAGAGTCAAACCAGATTTTAAATGTCAATGTGCCAGATCTGCCACTTGATCAAATTAAAGGTATTAAAGTGACTCGTCTTGGTGCGCGTCATAAAGCTGAAGGAATGGTTAAAACAACTGATCCTGCAGGTAAAGATATTTATTGGTTAGGGCCAGTGGGTGTTGAACAAGATGCGGGCGAAGGTACAGACTTTGGCGCAATCGCTGCGGGTTTTGTCTCTATCACACCGTTAACAGTTGATTTAACAGCATATAATCAACTTTCAACGCTAGCGGATTGGGTAACTAAAATATGACAGGTGTTTCATCTGCACGAGCAGTCAATTTAACAAAAAAATTGACTGAAGTAGGTATCAGGGATCAAACCGTATTAGACGCGGTAGCAAATACACCACGAGAATTATTTCTTGATGGTGCCTTGGCGCATAAAGCTTATGAAAATACGGCGTTACCCATCGGGCAGGGACAAACCATTTCTCAGCCATATATTGTGGCAAGAATGACTGAACTTTTGATGCAAACCAAACCACAACGTGTACTCGAAATTGGTACGGGGTCAGGTTATCAAGCAGCGGTTTTAGCGCAATTAGTGCCAGAACTGTGCACAATTGAGCGGATTAAGTCATTGCAAATTCAAGCCAGGCAGCGGCTCAAAAAGCTCGACTTACATAATGTCTCTTTCAAGTATGGAGATGGATGGAAGGGGTGGAGCAATCGTGGTCCATTTGATGGCATTATGGTGACAGCGGCAGCCGTCACTGTACCGCAAGCTTTATTAGAGCAATTAAGCGACAATGGTGTTTTGATTATCCCTGTAGGGGATGATCATCAACAACTGTTAAAAATAACGCGTCATGGTGATGAATACGAATCTCAGGTCATCGAAGCCGTAAAATTTGTGCCATTAATTAATGGCGATCTCGCTTAACCTTTTTTGACTGCAGTGATAGGATTTAATTTGATGTATATGGTTTGGCTGCGACTCTTCATTGTAATTATCGCTTTGTCTGGTTGCAGCTTTCAGGCACATAGACCAGCACCTGTTGAAAACCTCTCATCTTCTGCTCACCAACCTAAATATCACCGTGGTTCTTTATCCCATTCTGACTATATTGTTAAAAAAGGTGACACCCTTTATTCTATTTCTTGGGGAGCAGGGCGTCATTTTGCCGAAGTCGCAAGACTGAATAATCTCAAAGCACCTTATACCATTTACCCAGGTCAGAGGCTCAATTTAACTCAGTTGTCATCAAAAAGTACGGCAAATGTTAATGAAAATAGTGCTTCAGGCGTAAGTGTTGGTACAGTTACCCCGCCGTATAGCAGTGCAGATTCGAGTAAAAATTCTAAAGTTAATCAACCACAAAGCACTGTAAAACCTAGGCAAACAGTAAAATCAACGACAACGAAAAAAGATCTTGATCACAAGGCTAAGCCTGCGTATTCTGTAACAACTACCCAACAAAAAATTAACCAAACTGAAAGTTCACTGATAGCAGATTTACCCAGTAAAGTGCAGAAGTGGTACTGGCCCGTTAAAGGAAAAATTATTGGATATTTTTCTTCTAGCGAGCAAGGCAATCAGGGGATAAAGATTGCGGGAAATCGCGGCGACATTATCAAAGCTGCCGCAGATGGGAGAGTCGTTTACGCAGGAGATGCGTTACGTGGATACGGTAACTTAGTGATTATCAAACATAATGATGAATATTTAAGTGCTTATGCTCACACCGACAGAATTCTGGTTAAAGAAAAGCAATATGTTAGCGCAGGCCAAACAGTTGCAAAAATGGGCAGTACAGGGGCAAACCAAGTGATGTTGCATTTTGAAATTCGCTATCATGGTAAGTCTGTTAACCCATTAAGATATCTACCTAAGCAGTAATTGTTTAGCAACATTAATAACGGAGGATAAGAAAGTGTAGATCTATAACATCACAATTAGGGTTTGGGAGAGCAATTATGAGCCAGAAAACAAACGCTGCTATGGCAGACAAATCTGTTGATCAAGCTAAAAAACCACAAGACGTTGATACTCTATTAGTTCAACAATTAGACATAGAAGAAAAAGTCCAAGAAGACTTACATAAAAATTTAGATGCCACTCAATTATATTTAGGTGAAATAGGTTTTTCTCCGCTGCTAACCGCAGAAGAAGAAGTCTTTTTTTCACGTAAAGCCCTCAAAGGTTGCGAAAAATCACGTAACCGAATGATCGAAAGTAATCTTCGCCTGGTTGTAAAAATTGCTAGAAGATACAATAACCGTGGTTTAGCGCTACTCGACCTTATCGAAGAAGGTAATTTAGGATTAATCCGTGCAGTTGAGAAATTTGATCCCGAAAGAGGTTTCCGATTTTCAACTTATGCGACTTGGTGGATCCGTCAGACCATCGAGCGCGCCATCATGAATCAAACCCGTACTATACGTTTACCCATTCATGTAGTGAAAGAGTTAAATGTATACCTTCGTACAGCCAGGCAATTGGCACAAAAACTGGACCACGAACCTACGGCGGAAGAAATCGCAGAAAAACTCGATGTCTCCACGGGTGATGTTAGTCGGATGTTGAAATTAAACGAACGCATCACTTCAGTTGATATGCCTCTTGGTGGCGACAATGAAAAGGCCTTGCTTGATGTCATTGCCGATGATGATTCCGTTGGTCCCGATCACCAAGTGCAAGATGAAGATTTATCAAACTCAATCGTAGGTTGGTTAAATGAACTTAATACCAAACAACGTGAAGTTTTAGCTCGTCGATTTGGTTTATTAGGCTATGAGCCTTCAACTTTAGAAAATGTTGGGGCCGAAATCGGCTTAACTCGTGAAAGAGTGCGCCAAATTCAGGTTGAAGCATTGAAGCGTTTAAAAGATTTGTTGGGACAACAAGGTTTATCGGTCGAAGCCCTATTTAGAGATTAATTCAAACAGCCTTTAACATTGTTGGTATTGAGTTTTTTAATTTTCATAATCTAAATCATGTGGGAGTTTATTAACATAAAGCCATTGATATCATTAAGCATAAAAAAATACCTATCTTAGATAGGTATTTTTATTGTAACCGACTCTCGAAAGCTAAACACTCTAACATTAAATTCAAGATGAAGACTTTATCGTCACTTGTATATTCATTTCCCCATCAAGTTTTGCATTCATTTCTCTGGCGAGTCGTTAACTTTACTTATAAACGTTTTGTGGATGGCTTATATCACCTTAACCATTTGCTTTAATTGATACAAATATTCTAATGCTTGCTTAGGCGTTAAATCATCTGGATTCATCAGAGCTAATTTATCTGCAATTGGTGAGTAATCTATAGAAGGCATAGATAATGTCATTTGAGAGGGTAATCTATTATGGCTATCATGGTGGTCATCACGGCTTTCTAATTGACGTAATTTCTGTTTAGCGGCATTAATGACATTTTGTGGTACACCAGCAAGGGCGGCGACTTGTAAACCATAACTCTTGCTAGCAGCCCCTTCTTGCACTGCATGCATAAAGGCTATGGTATCTTGATGTTCGATGGCGTCTAGGTGCACATTGATGACCCCATTAATTAATTCAGGTAATTGAGTCAATTCAAAATAATGGGTGGCAAACAAGGTTAATGCATTCACTTTTTGAGCTAAGTATTCAGCTGCAGACCATGCCAATGATAGTCCATCATAAGTGGATGTGCCGCGGCCAATTTCATCCATCAACACTAAACTTTGTTTAGTCGCATTATGGAGAATATTAGCGGTTTCGGTCATCTCAACCATGAACGTTGAACGACCTGAAGCAAGATCATCTGAAGCTCCTATTCGAGTAAATATACGATCAATATGGCCAATATAAGCACTTTGAGCAGGAACGAAACAGCCAATGTGCGCCATTAACGTGATTAATGCAACTTGGCGCATATATGTCGATTTACCGCCCATGTTAGGACCCGTGACAATCAACATTTTACGAGCGGGTGATAAACAAACGGGGTTAGCAATAAATGGACTTTGACTGACTCTTTCTACAACAGGGTGGCGACCAGCTTCTATGTTAATACCAATATCATTGGTCATTGTAGGGCAATGATAGCCAAGCGTTTGGGCTCGTTCAGCAAAGTTGCTGACCACGTCCAGTTCTGCTGCTGCATTAGCAAACTGCTGCAAATCTTGCAGTTTTGGCAACAGCAAATCAAACAACTCTTCCCAAAGTCGCTTCTCTAACGCCAGGGCCTTTCCTTGGCTTGATAAGACCTTTTCTTCATACTCTTTTAATTCTGGCGTAATGTAGCGCTCAGTCCCTTTTAACGTTTGGCGACGCTGATAATGGATGGGGACTCGATCGGATTGTAATCGGCTGACTTCGATATAATAGCCATGTACTCGGTTGTAACCGACTTTAAGAGTGTTAATGCCGGTTTCCTGCTTCTCGCGAGCTTCAAGTTCTACAAGATAGTCACTGGCACCTTCACTTAACTTACGCCATTCATCTAGTTCACTATTGTATCCATCTCTAATTACGCCGCCATCACGGATCAAAACCGGAGGGTTATCGATGATTGCGCGTTCAAGTAACTCATGTTCGTTTGGAAACTCGCCTAATAGAATCGCTAAATTGCTCAAATGTGGTTGCTGGCAAACTTGCAATGTTTGTTTAATCTCTGGCAGTAATGCCAATGCTTGTTTCAAGCGGGCAAAATCACGTGGACGGGCACTTCTTAAAGCAAGACGAGCCATAATTCTTTCGATATCACCTAATGCTTTTAGCTGATCATGCAGTAGTGGATAAATATCTTGTTCAATTAACTCATTAACTGCACTGTGGCGTTGCGTTATTTGAAGGCGATCTCTTAGAGGCTGATGGATCCAACGCTGAAGCATGCGGCTACCCATAGGGGTTGCTGTGTTATCTAATACCCATGAAAGGGTATTTTCGCGACCACCCGAAAGGTTTTGAGTTAACTCTAAGTTTCTTCTGGTTGCAGCATCTAAAATAATAGAGTCAGTTTGATTGAAGCGAACAATAGAATTGATATGGGGTAAAGCAGTTTTTTGAGTATCTTTCACGTACTGCATAAGGCAGCCAGCTGCTTGCAATGCTAAGCGAGCGTCACTAATACCAAAACCATGCAGATCTTTTGTACCGAATTGATTCAATAATAAGTTAATGCAAGTATCGTAATCAAACTCCCATTCAGGTCGACGTCTAATACCTTTTAACTGATTGATTAACAACATATCAGTGAAATCTTCACTGTAAAGTAACTCAGCAGGGCGGGTACGTTGGATTTCTGCTTCTAAAGCTTCTCTTGATGCGAGTTCAGAAATAACGAAACGACCAGATGAGATATCTAATGTGGCAAATCCATAGCCAACTTTTCCTTGATACAGTGCAGCTAATAAATTGTCTTGGCGTTCTTGCAGTAAAGCTTCATCGGTCAGGGTGCCTGGGGTGACAATTCGAACAACTTGACGATCAACCGGGCCTTTTGAGGTTGCAGGATCGCCAATTTGCTCACAAATCGCAACCGATTGGCCAATTTGCACTAACTTAGCCAGATAACCTTCAACTGCATGGTACGGAATGCCTGCCATTGGGATTGGGTCTCCACCACTTTTCCCACGTGCAGTTAATGAAATGCCAAGCATTTCTGATGCTTTTTTTGCATCCTCATAAAAAAGCTCATAAAAGTCGCCCATACGATAGAACAACAACATGTCTGAATGAGCCGCTTTCATGGTCAGGTATTGACGCATCATTGGGGTATGCTTTTCTAAATCAAGGTTATCAATTGCGGTCATTGGTTATGTCATACTCTTATGTTTACTTGTCGTAATTCATCTAATCTAGCTGTGAATTATCATGCTACTTTAATGCGGCTAATCTTACCAAAATTTGCCAAGATTAGAAAAATACAAATACCTATTATCGCCATTAATTTACTAATTAACTGATTTTATTTGTTAATAAAAAAATTTAACCTCAGGGCTTGATACTGTATGACTATACAGTATACTTGACAACATATTGAGCTGGCCGATGTTAATAATGTCGGTTAACAACACATTTACCAAAAGCATATTATCCATTAATTGCCAATTTTGCAGTTATTGTCTGGAAGGGGTTTAAAATGAAAGCTGATCCAAATAAAGAGAAAGCACTTGCCGCAGTGTTAAGTCAAATTGAAAAACAATTCGGTAAAGGTTCGATCATGAAGTTGGGCGAAGATCGCACAATGGATGTTGAAACTATCTCTACCGGTTCACTTTCATTAGACATCGCGTTAGGTGCTGGTGGATTACCAATGGGGCGTATCGTTGAAATATACGGTCCAGAATCATCTGGTAAAACAACACTAACCTTAGAGGTCATTGCTGCTGCACAACGTGAAGGTAAAACATGTGCCTTTATCGATGCGGAGCACGCATTGGACCCAATTTATGCCAAAAAGCTTGGTGTTGATATTGATAACTTATTATGTTCACAGCCTGATACTGGTGAACAAGCATTAGAAATTTGTGATGCATTAACTCGTAGTGGTGCAGTTGATGTGATCATTGTTGACTCGGTAGCGGCATTAACACCAAAAGCCGAAATTGAAGGCGAAATTGGTGATTCACATATGGGCTTAGCGGCTCGTATGATGAGCCAAGCGATGCGTAAACTTGCTGGTAACTTGAAGCAGTCAAACACCTTACTTATCTTTATTAACCAAATCCGTATGAAAATCGGTGTCATGTTTGGTAACCCAGAAACTACTACAGGTGGTAACGCGCTTAAGTTTTATGCTTCTGTGCGTCTTGATATTCGCCGTACTGGTGCGATTAAAGATGGTGATGAAGTTGTCGGTAACGAAACTCGCGTTAAAGTGGTTAAAAATAAAATTGCCGCACCATTTAAACAGGCTGAGTTCCAAATTATGTATGGTCAGGGTATTAACCGTACAGGTGAACTTGTTGATTTAGGCGTTGCTCATAAGTTAGTTGATAAAGCGGGCGCTTGGTATAGCTATAAGGGTGACAAAATAGGTCAGGGCCGTGCTAATGCCGGTAAATACCTTAAAGAAAACCCAGCAGTAGCGCAGGAAATTGAACAAACATTACGTACTATGTTGTTAAGTTCAGGCACTGGTGCAAGTTCTGCCACTGATGTTGATGAAAATATCGATTTAGAAACAGGCGAAGTATTCTAAGCTGGTTTGTAAAATCTATCGCGGTAGCGCACCTTGCGCGCCGCGACTATTCCCTTGATAAAGTCCGCTTAACACGCCAACAATATATGGCTCATCCCTTCAGTATTAACACTTCATTTGATTTTAAAGTCACTTGTAACTTTAGGGCGTCCAGTGTCATCATACGTAGTGCGAACACTATGCCTCATAGACTATGGCTCATAAACTCGACTAATCTCTGTATAAACATAATTTGACCAATACTAATTCAAGTCAAATTAGCTCAAATCAAGTGATAAATATTATCGCTTTTTATGGATACCTTAATCCATTCTCTCATCTCGCATATTAAAGTAAATTCAGTATATAATACCCACATTTAGTGGCCTGTATTGCAGGCTGACAACTTTTGTATACTCTATTTCAGGACAATTCCATGTTTCAGACCACAGCAGAGTTAAGAAGTGCTTTTTTAAAGTATTTTGAAGATAACGGACATCAGGTAGAAGATAGTAGTTCGCTCGTTCCAGCTAATGATCCAACACTGTTATTTACCAATGCGGGTATGAACCAGTTCAAAGATGTGTTCTTGGGCATGGATAAACGTAGCTATACTCGTGCAACTACCTCACAACGCTGTGTTCGTGCCGGTGGTAAACATAACGATTTAGACAATGTGGGTTATACCGCGCGTCACCATACTTTTTTTGAAATGCTCGGTAACTTCAGCTTTGGTGATTATTTTAAAGAAGAAGCCATTCGTTTTGCATGGGAATTCTTAACCGTAACCTTGAAACTGCCTACTGAACGTCTATGCGTGACTATTTATGAAACAGATGATGAAGCATTTGAAATCTGGAATAAAAAAATAGGTGTAGCGGCAGAGAACATTATCCGAATTGGGGATAATAAAGGTGCAGCTTTTGCCTCTGATAATTTCTGGCAAATGGGTGATACCGGTCCCTGCGGTCCATGTACTGAGGTTTTTTATGATCACGGCGATCATATCTGGGGTGGTCGTCCTGGCACACCTGAAGAAGATGGCGATCGTTTCATTGAGATTTGGAACATCGTCTTTATGCAATATAACCGTCAAGCTGATGGTGAAATGCAGCCTCTGCCAAAACCTTCTGTTGATACCGGTATGGGTATTGAACGTATTGCCGCAATTATGCAAGGCGTCCATTCAAACTATGAAATTGATATTTTTAAAACCCTAATAGCTAAAACGGCAGAAATCATTGGTGTTACCGATTTAGAGAATAAGTCTTTACGCGTTATCGCTGACCATATCCGTTCATGTGCTTTCCTTATTGCCGATGGTGTTATGCCATCGAATGAAGGTCGAGGTTACGTTTTACGTCGAATCATTCGCCGCGCTGTACGTCATGGCAATAAGCTAGGAGCAAACGAATCTTTCTTCTATAAACTCGTACCTACACTGATTTCAGTAATGGGTGATGCAGCAAAAGAGCTTGGTCAAATGCAAGCTATTGTCGAAAAAGCCTTGAAAGCGGAAGAAGAGCAATTTGCTCGTACACTTGAGCGCGGACTACAAATCTTAGACTCAGCTTTAAACGAGTTAACCGCTAAAACATTAGACGGAGAAACCGCCTTTAAGCTATACGACACTTATGGCTTCCCTGTTGATTTAACCGCAGACGTTTGTCGTGAGCGTGATATTCAAGTGGATGAGGCGGGTTTTGAAGCGGCAATGGCTCAGCAGCGCAAGCGTGCACAAGCTGCAGGTAATTTTGGCACTGACTATAACAGTAACTTGATTATTGATACCGAAACGACTTTCTGTGGTTATGCAGAGCTTGTCGGTAATGCAGCTGTCAAAGCACTGTACCTAGACGGTAAAGCCGTTGAACAATTAACCCAAGGCCAAACGGGTGTGGTTGTATTAGACAACACGCCATTTTATGCCGAATCAGGTGGTCAAGTCGGCGACCAAGGTCAATTAATTGCTGAAGGCGTTGTGTTTAAAGTGGCTGATACGCAAAAGTTTGGTCCTGCCACAGGACACGAAGGCGAAGTTATTTCTGGTGACATTAAAGTTGGCCAAGTGCTTACTGCTCAAGTTGATAAAAAATTACGTCATC
This sequence comes from Shewanella sp. ULN5, assembly GCF_030731885.1. Classification (NCBI taxonomy): domain Bacteria; kingdom Pseudomonadati; phylum Pseudomonadota; class Gammaproteobacteria; order Alteromonadales; family Shewanellaceae; genus Shewanella; species Shewanella sp. ULN5. Next base: position 18,976 of record NZ_JAPJEE010000005.1, on the reverse strand, counting down.
GTACCGAACTAAACCATTCTGTAACGCATCTACTGCATGCCGCTTTGCGTCAAGTGCTAGGTGAACACGTTAGCCAAAAAGGCTCGTTAGTTAACCCTGAAAGACTGCGTTTCGATTTCGCACATTTTGAAGCGGTTAAACCTGCTGAGTTAAAAGCAGTTGAAGAATTAGTAAACGTTCAAATTCGTCGTAACCATGAGCTTAAAACCGCTGAAATGGCGATTGATGAGGCCAAAGAAAAAGGCGCTATGGCGTTATTTGGTGAGAAGTATGACGCTCAGGTACGTGTTGTAACCATGGGCGACTTCTCAATAGAGCTGTGTGGTGGAACACATGTTGGCCGTACAGGTGACATTGGTTTGTTCAAGGTAACTTCTGAAGGTGGTATTGCTGCAGGTGTTCGTCGCATCGAAGCGGTCACTGGCGCTGCGGCAATGGCCTATATCGCAGAACAACAGGCTCAAATTGAAGAAGCGGCTTCATTGCTAAAATCTGATAGTGCATCTGTTATCACAAAGTTAAAAGCTCAGTTGGATAAAGTGAAGCAGTTAGAGAAAGATTTATCGCAAATCAAAGATAAACTGGCTGCCGCAGCCAGTGCAGATCTCGCTGGTGATGCTATTGAGATTAATGGCATTAAAGTGTTAGTGAAAAAGCTTGAGGGCGTTGATGCTGGCTCATTACGTGGGTTGCAAGATGAGCTTAAACAAAAGCTAAAATCTGCGGTTATTGTGTTGGGTATTGCCAGTGAAGGTAAAGTTAATTTAATTGCTGGCGTCAGCAATGATTTAACTAAGCAAATTAAAGCCGGCGAGTTAGTGGCTATGGTTGCTCAGCAGGTTGGTGGTAAAGGCGGTGGACGTCCAGATATGGCTCAAGCTGGCGGTACACAACCTGAAAATCTTGATGCGGCATTAGCGCTTGTACAACCTTGGTTAGAACAACGTTTAAGCTAATTGTAAATAATAATCGAGCAACGTTACATCTGTTTGACTTTTGTTGCTGGTTATTCAGGCCTTAAAGTGGTTATTATGCTTTAGGGCTTGAGTGTGTTAAGCACTTTTGGCATAGTAAACAAAGTTTTGTTGCTGGTCTGTTTCACAGCGCATTTTTCGTTAGCTTATGTTGGACGAATTACTTTTTAGTATTATCGTGTTTAACCAGTTTATAAACGACTCGTTACCAAAATCATTTTTGAATGGTGCTGTTAGGTGACTTTTATTTGGTTTTAAGCTAATTGTTACTTTTTGAATTGTGTGCGCTTAATCGTCAAACTTCGAATTGAAGGTACTATGACTTTTACTGAGCAGACCTTATAATAAACGCATATTACGGACAAAGCGTGTTATGCAGTGTGAACTAAAGGAGCAACCGAATGCTAATTTTGACTCGCCGTGTCGGCGAAACATTGATGATAGGTGATGAAGTCACTGTTACTGTATTAGGTGTTAAAGGCAACCAAGTACGTATTGGTGTTAACGCACCCAAGGAAGTATCTGTTCACCGTGAAGAGATCTACCAAAGAATTCAATCTGAAAAATCAGACTCGTCTGAAGGTGGTAATTTCTAATCTATTGTTGATTAAATTTATCAAAATGATTAAGCCAGCTTTTGCTGGCTTTTTTGTTTTCAGCTTTCAAGGTCGTTTTATTCACTATATTTATTCACCTATTAGAACAGAGTTTTCAGCCTTATATGCCGTTTAACTCCGCAATGTGATTAAAAACAGTTCAAATGACAATCGGTTTCCTAAAAAGGGTTTGACTTATTTCCGGCAGACAGTAATATGTGCGCCAAGAAAACGGAGAGGTGGCCGAGTGGCCGAAGGCGCTCCCCTGCTAAGGGAGTATGGGCTTTAACTCCCATCGAGGGTTCGAATCCCTCCTTCTCCGCCATTTCTTACTTGATAATATTGCGCGTGTAGCTCAGCTGGATAGAGTACCTGGCTACGAACCAGGCGGTCGGAGGTTCGAATCCTCCCACGCGCAC
>NZ_JAPJEE010000005.1:0-16887 GCF_030731885.1 Shewanella sp. ULN5 | reverse complement strand
GTGTAGCTCAGCTGGATAGAGTACCTGGCTACGAACCAGGCGGTCGGAGGTTCGAATCCTCCCACGCGCACCATATTAAAAAACCTGCATTTAATGCAGGTTTTTTTTTGCTTTTTAAATATCTAATGTGTGCCAATAAAATGTGTATTTAAACTCAGCGGATGAGAGGCGTTATTCAGAACCGTGATTTTGATGGCCAACATAACTATGCCAATATAGATATCTTTGTGATTTCTTGTATTCAAATACCTTAGTGGTATGTCGTTCCAAATAGCAACTTCATTTCGATCTCCCTCATAGATGTGTCTTATTCGGTGCCTTACTTGTCATTGCCTTGGCGACTGATGAGCTTTAGCGTGTTTAAACTTCCAGTTTGTGCTGTTTTTGTGAATCAATGTAAATTTTTATGCAGCTTTGTCTCTAGTAAGTTTTTTCGTGACTCAAACCAATGCATTTTCAGCTCAGTGTGGTTAACATTTGTGAAACAGTTGGCTGTGGTTAAGTTTTTGAGTCATTAGGTAAGGAATTAATAATTTATTGGGGATAAAAGTAAGAATTAATCATTTGTTTTGATTTGTGATAACTATTTTTGGTAAGACCATTTTACAAATGGATGGTATTCTTGGTATACATTGTTTATATTTTGTAACGTAAATCAGTCTTGAACGGCTTTTCTTCTAAATTAGATGTCCTAATGTTCATAAATAAAAAGCAACTTTTATTGAATATTTATTCTTGTGATTAGCCAGTGCTCAATGAAGCTGCGATTTAATGTACTTTTTTAGATATAACCCCATTCAGTAATTTTGATAACGAGACTCTTTTTAACGTTTAATTTCAGTGAGGAAGTATGACATCGATCAGCGAACAATTAGTTGATGCTCTTGGCATAATGATAATGGGGATGGGTTTAGTATTCATTTTCTTGAGTGTACTTATTGTGGGAATTGCCATTGTCGCAAAGTTTTGTCCAGCACCAGAAGTTGTTGCTAAGCCTGATGTACCGCCAAGTCCAATAGCCACTAATCAATTAGATCCTAAGTTAGTTGCAGCTATTACTTCAGCTATCCACCAATACCGTGCGTAAGTTTTATTTTTGGGAGTTTTTATGAGCAAGCCGTTAGCTTTAACCGATGTCGCCCTGCGTGATGCCCACCAATCTTTACTTGCAACACGCTTACGTATTGATGACATGTTACCCATAGCGCCATTACTTGATAAAGTCGGTTACTGGTCTTTAGAGTCATGGGGCGGTGCCACTTTTGATGCATGTATTCGTTATTTAGGTGAAGATCCATGGGATCGTATCCGTGAACTTAAAAAAGTGATGCCAAACACACCACAACAGATGTTGCTGCGTGGTCAGAATTTATTAGGCTACCGTCACTATGCCGATGATGTCGTTACACGTTTTGTTGAGCGAGCGCACACCAATGGCGTAGATGTATTCCGCATTTTTGATGCAATGAACGATGTTCGCAATCTAGAAACTGCGGTAAAGGCTGTTAAGCGTGTTGGTGGCCATGCTCAAGGGACGATTTCTTACACGACTAGCCCAGTGCATACCCTAGATACCTGGGTTGATATGGCCAAACGCCTTGAAGACATGGGTGCTGATTCATTATGTATCAAAGACATGGCGGGTTTGCTCAAGCCAATGGAAGCGTTTGAACTTATCAGCCGCTTAAAATCGCAGACCGATTTAATGATTTCAATGCATTGCCATGCGACAACCGGTTTAAGTACAGCAACCTACCAAAAAGCGATTGAGGCCGGTGTTGATGTATTAGATACCGCTATCTCATCCATGAGCCAAACTTACGGTCACAGCGCAACAGAGACGCTTGTTGCTATGGTAGAGGGCACAGAACGTGCTACAAACTACGATATGGTGTTGTTAGAAGAAATTGCAGCCTACTTCCGTGAAGTGCGTAAAAAATATGTTCGCTTTGAAGGAGCATTAAAAGGCATTGATTCACGGATCCTACGTGCGCAGGTACCTGGCGGCATGTTAACTAACATGGAAAACCAACTTAAAGAGCAAGGCGCTGCCGATAAGATGGATGCTGTTCTTGAAGAGATACCTCGCGTTCGTGAAGATTTAGGTTTCTTACCTTTAGTGACACCCACATCACAAATTGTTGGTTCGCAATCGGTAATTAACGTGCTGATGGGCGAGCGTTACAAGTCGATGACTAAAGAAACCGAAGGGGTGTTAAAAGGCGAATATGGTGCCACACCAGCGCCGGTAAATGCAGAGTTACAAGCTAGAGTGCTTAATGGTGCACAAGCGATTACTTGCCGCCCTGCAGATCTCATCGAACCAGAATTGGATAAGCTACGAATCGAGTTAGCCGATAAAGCGAAAGAGCTTGGTTTTAAACTTGCCGCAGAAACTGACGATGACGTTATGACTTACGCCTTGTTTAACCAAATTGGCCTACAGTTTTTGAAAAACCGTGGTAATCCAGATGCATTTGAGCCAGTACCCTCAGCGGATGATTTAGTGGTCAAGGCTACTGATAAAGGTCCTGAAACTTACACGGTTAATGTTGAAGGAAAAAGCTATGTGGTTGAAGTCAGTCAAGGTGGCGATATTACCCAAATCATTCCATCAACTGCGCAGTCAGCACCCGTAGCGACTCAATCTGCTGTAGTCTCTTCTGGTGTGGTCAAGTCAACGATGACGGCACCATTATCAGGCAATATTTTCAAAGTGTTAGTTGCTAATGGCCAAGCAGTTAAAGCTGGTGAAGTGGTTATCATTCTTGAAGCGATGAAAATGGAAACCGAAGTGAGAGCCAATGAAGATGGCGTTGTAACAAATCTTGCTGTTAAGCAGGGTGACAGCGTGACCGTAGGTTCAACATTACTTGATTTGGCGTAAGAGGGCATTATGGAAGGATTAATGGCCTTTTGGGCTGAAACAGGCATTGCACATTTTGAAGCGGGCCAGTTGTTAATGATGGGGGTTGGCTGTTTATTGTTATATCTCGCCATCGCACGTGGTTTTGAGCCGTTATTATTATTACCAATCGGTTTTGGTGCAATTTTAGCCAACATTCCTAACGCAGGTTTTACCGAAGAGGGTGGTTTACTTTGGTATGCGTATCACGTGGGAATTGAAACGGGTATTTTTCCGCTGCTTATTTTCATGGGTGTTGGCGCATTAACTGACTTTGGTGCATTGATAGCAAACCCAAAAACTTTATTACTGGGTGCTGCGGCTCAATTCGGTATCTTTGCAACGTTATTAGGGGCAATTGCACTTAACTTGGTGCCAGGTTTTGAATTTAGTATGACAGATGCTGCGGCTATTGCGATTATTGGTGGCGCCGATGGACCTACTGCTATTTTCTTAGCCTCAAAGCTAGCACCTGATCTCTTAGGCGCTATTGCGGTAGCGGCATATTCATATATGGCATTAGTACCATTAATTCAGCCCCCGATTATGAAACTGTTAACTACACCGGCTGAACGTAGTATCAAAATGGAACAGCTACGTGAAGTGAGTAAACGTGAGAAGATTATTTTTCCGTTGATGGTCGTTGGATTAACCATTTTGTTTTTACCTGCAGCAACGCCTTTAGTGGGTATGTTCTGTTTAGGTAACTTAATGCGTGAGTCAGGTGTAGTAGATCGCCTGTCTAAAACAGCCCAAAATGAGCTAATTAATATAGTGACCATCTTTTTAGGTCTGGCTGTCGGCTCAAAATTGTCTGCGGGCGAGTTTTTACGTATCGAAACCTTAGGGATTTTAGTACTGGGTGCGGTAGCCTTTTCAATTGGTACTGCAGCAGGGGTATTAATGGCTAAGTTAATGTGTAAGTTATCTGGTGGTAAGGTGAACCCACTTATTGGCGCGGCGGGTGTATCGGCAGTGCCTATGGCGGCACGAGTAGTCAATAAAGTCGGCCTTGAAGCTAATCATCAAAACTTCTTGTTAATGCATGCAATGGGACCTAACGTTGCAGGAGTATTAGGCAGTGCAGTCGCCGCTGGCGTATTACTTGCGGTATTAGGATAATTTTAAAATAAACACTCTGCCATTTAGTGATATATGGCAGGCAACAAAAGCCAATGCGATTGCATTGGCTTTTTTATTGCCTATTCAATTTAAGTTTGTTTCTTGCTTTATTTTAAGGCTTTATCTTTGTGGGTATTATTTTTTCAGCGCGTAATCAAGCTACTTCAGTAGGTGGTTATCATTTCGATGAGTTCTATTGCCACGAAGATATGTCTCACGATCTTGGTTATTAGATCATAATTAACCAGCGTTCAGCTTAGTTAATATCGTCAATGATTACGATTATATAGCGGATGTGCAATATACCTAGCCACTAGCCACTAGCCATTAGATGTTAAGTATCTTCTGACTAACACGATAATGATATCTCTTGCGACGCCGATAACGTCTGACAATGAGTTACTACAAGCTTTTAATCAGCATTTATTTTTTATCGATACAAAAAAGCGAGTTAGGCGCTCCTTACTCGCTTAATTATTTGGCTGTTATTTAATTGGGCTGTTGCTCAGCGATACCGTCTTCAGCATTAAACTGGGCGACATCTAATTGACCTTCACTTTTACCTATCACCACCGCGGTCATCATATCACCCGTAACATTGGTTGCGGTGCGGATCATGTCGATAATGCGATCGATTGCCGCAATAAACGCAATTCCTTCTAATGGTAAACCAATCACGCCTAAGGTGACGGTTAACATCACCATGGCACTGCCTGGTACGCCAGCTGTACCCACTGAGGCAACTGTTGCGGTTACGGCAATCAGCATGTAATCAGTCATATCTAGGGGGATGCCGTAGATTTGTGCAATAAAGATAGCGGCAATCGCAGGGTAAATTCCGCCACAACCATCCATATTCATTGTCGCACCTAATGGCAATACAAAAGCACTATAACGTTTTGACACTCCCATAGATTCACTACAACGGGTACTGGCGGGTAAGGTGCCGAAACTCGAGGCTGTACTAAATGCTACCAGTTGTGCAGGCATCGCTTTACGGAAAAATTTTATCGGACTGAGGCCTGCGGCAAATTTCACTAAACCACCATAAACAAAAATGATATGGATTAAAGCGGCTATGTAAATGGCAATGATAAATTTACCTAGCGGTAACAAAGTGCTTAAGCCATATTCGCCAACAACCCATGCCATTAAGCCGAAAACACCAATAGGGGTCAGTTTAAGTACCATGCGAGTGAGTTGGAACATGACTTCAGAGCTGGCCTCCATCACTTTTTTCAGTGGTTCTGCTTTTTCGCCCACGGCATTGATTGCAATTCCCACCAAGGCTGCAAATACAATAATTTGCAATACTTTACCTTCCGCCAAAGATGCAAACGGGTTAACAGGGATCATATTCAGTAAGACTTGGGTAAAGCCTGGAATATCACGTTCTCGAACCTCGCTGGTGGCTAATTCAAGTGAGCCTCCCATGTCGATTAAACTGCCCACAGCAAGCCCAATAAATGATGCTACTGTTCCGGTAAACATAAATAAACCTAAGGTTTTCATGCTTAAACGAGTTAAATTTGTTTGGCCACCTAAAGAGGTAATACTGACGACGATGGCACAAAATACTAAGGGGGCAACCAGCATTTTTATTGCGCTGATGAATAAATCACCTAAGGGTTTCAAAACCACGGCAGAACTGCCCAACGCGACACCAACAAGGGTACCTAAAATGAAGCCGGCTAATACTTTCTGCCAGAAAGGAATACGTTTAAATGTGTCTAAAATCATCGGGAAATCTCATTGTTATTATGTGATTAAGCAGTATGCGGGTGATATACATGCTAATAGCAGTTAACTTATCCGTCTTCAGCGGTTTGTGCAAACTAGTTTATTTAGATAGATGAAGCAAATTTAATGGCATTCTAGATAGGCAAATACAGACAAACAACGTTAATTTGATATAACTTATAATTATATATAACGATGTTAATATAATAACTAGATTTAACTAAATAGTTACTTTGTTCATAATGCGATGCATTCAATAAAAATAAAATTAAATCATGGGGATAGGTTTTGTCTGAATTGTGGGTTATGTTTTCTGGAGCCTTTTTAGCTGCAACCTTGTTACCAGGTGGATCAGAAGTTTTACTTATTGGTTTATTACAACACAACAGTGAACCTTGGCTACCTTTGTTGGTCGTAGCAAGTATTGGTAATACTCTTGGCGCTTTAACCAGTTATTATTTAGGTCGAATAGGACGGTTTGCTAAATCGCCTGAAGATTTTAATAACCAACATTACCAACGTTCATTGCGTTGGTTTGAACGATTTGGCGTGTGGGCATTATTATTATCTTGGTTACCCCTTGTTGGCGATATTCTGTGCTTAATTGCTGGTTGGCTTAAATTACCGGTCGTGCCTTCAACATTGATTATTTTATTAGGTAAAACGGTTCGCTATAGTCTGATTGTATTTGCTTTTATGGCTACCATTTAATCCCTAATGATCTTATTTATAAACTCAAGGAGAGTGTTTTGAAAAAGTGGATACTTGCTGTCGCAGTCAGTGCGGCAATATCAGGGTGCGCCATTGAAAGCGCAAATGATGCTATTGATGTCACCACAGCACAAGCAAGCTTGCCAGCGGGTGTGAGTTTAATTGAAACGGTTTCAGTTAGTGACAGCGAAATCGGCATTCCGTATAAGAAATATCGTTTAGCCAATGGGCTGACCGTCATTTTACATCAAGATAGATCAGATCCATTAGTGCACGTTGATGTGACTTATCATGTAGGGTCTGCTCGTGAGCTCGCTGGACGAAGTGGCTTTGCTCACTTATTTGAACACATGATGTTTCAAGGCTCACAACATGTTGGTGATGAGCAACACTTTAAAGTGGTCACCGAAGCTGGTGGCACATTAAACGGTACAACAAACTCAGATAGAACCAATTATTTTGAAACTGTACCCAGTAATCAGTTAGAGAAAATGTTGTGGTTAGAATCAGACAGAATGGGCTTCTTTTTACCTGCATTAACGTCTGAAAAATTTGAGGTACAACGTGAAACGGTTAAAAATGAACGTGCTCAACGGATCGATAACCGGCCTTACGGCCGTTTAGGTGAACGCTTTGCACAGGCGCTTTATCCCGAAGGACATCCTTACTCTTGGCCGGTGATTGGTTGGCCTGAAGATCTTGATCGTGCAACGTTAGATGATGTGAAACACTTTTTCGAGCGATGGTATGGTCCGAATAACGCCACTTTAACCATAGGTGGTGATTTTGATGAGTCACAAACATTGTCATGGGTGAATAAGTACTTTGGGGAAATCCCATCTGGTCCTCAAGTTGATTCAGCCGCTAAAACGCCAGTAACATTAGATAAAACCCGCTATCTATCAATGGAAGACAAAGTACATTTACCTTTGCTATATATTGGTATGCCAACGGTTTATGCCGGTCACCCTGATGAAGCAGCCCTCGATTTACTGGCCAATATCATTGGTGGTGGGCCAACGTCTTTGTTATATAAAAACCTCGTAAAAGAAGGCTATGCGGTTCAGGCTTCAGTTGGCCATCCCTGTCAGGAATTGGCGTGTCAATTTACTTTATATGCTCTGGCAAACCCGGCAACAGGCGGCAAGTTAGATTTACTTGAAGCCAAAATTGACGAGTCCATCGCTGAATTTGAACAACGCGGCGTCACTGACGAGGATCTTGAAAAAGTGAAAGTTCAGTTTGAGGCCGACACTATTTTTGGTTTACAAAGCGTGAGAGGCAAGGTGTCTACCCTAGCGGCTAATCAAACGTTTTACGGTAACCCTAATATGGTCGCACAGGATTTAGCACGCTATAACAGTGTGACTAAAGATGATGTGATGCGAGTGTTTAAGCAGTATATCAAAGACAAACCTAAAGTGGTGATGAGTGTGGTGCCTGAAGGGCAATCACAACTTGTTGCTAAGGCTGATAACTTTTCACCCGTACTCTTACCTGTAGCTGCTGAGGCCGTCACAGGCTTGACCGATATTAAGCCTGTAGTGTCAAGTTTTGAACGGGCAAAAATGCCTCCGCCAGGTAAAGCTCCAGTATTAACTGTTCCCACTCTTTGGACGTCATCATTGAGTAATGGCATAGAGGTAATGGGCACAGAAAGTAAAGAAACGCCTACCGCTGAACTTGTGATTTACCTTGAAGGTGGACACCGTGCAGTGCCAGTGGAAAAAGCCGGTTTAGCTCAGCTAACCGCGGCCATGATGGGGGAATCTAGCACGAAACACAGCACAGAAGAGTTAGCCCATAAACTCGAGATGTTAGGCTCTAGCATTAGTTTTGGTGCTGGAGGCTCACAGTCTTATGTTCAAGTCTCTAGTTTGTCTAAAAACCTTGCTGCAACATTGGCTATTTTACAAGAGCGTTTATTTACCCCAGGCTTTAATAGCGCTGATTTTGAAAGGGTGAAACAGCAACAATTACAAAGCTTACAGCAGGCTATGACCAATCCGAGTTATCTAGCGAGTAATGGTTTTTCTGCTTTGTTGTACGGTAAAAACACTGCGATGGGCAGTAGTCAGCTGGGAACCGTTGAATCACTCTCAGCGTTAACCCTTGAAGACGTTAAAGCCTTTTATCAGCAACAATATACTGCTGGAAGTGCACAAATGGTGATGGTGTCTGATTTAGCGAAAGATAATGTGATGCCAATGCTAAGCGGATTAAGTCAGTGGGGTGGAAAGGCAACGGCGTTATCCCCCATCAACAAACGTCTTTATGCGGCACCAGCGACTATTTACATTATCGATAAACCGGATGCAGCGCAGTCGGAAATTAATATCGGGAAACGTGCTTTGTCCTACGATGGCACGGGTGAGTATTTTAAGGCTAACTTGATGAATTATCCTCTAGGGGGGGCTTTTAATAGCCGCATAAACCTTAATTTACGCGAAGATAAAGGTTATACCTATGGCGCAAGAACTCAGTTCAGTGGCCAAGAAGACACGGGTGAATTTATTGCCTCTGCAAGCGTAAGAACCGATGTTACTGGTGCTGCAATTGCAGAATTTATTAAAGAAATTCAAGCCTATCAACAAGCGGGAATGAATGATGAGGAGTTAGCTTTTTTACGTAATTCTATCACTCAAGGCCAAGCGTTAGATTTTGAAACTCCATATCAAAAAGCAGGGTTTATTCGCCGGATTCAGCGATATCAATTAGATCCTCAATTTACCCAACAACAAACTGAGATAATTAATTCTATTACGACGACTGAATTAAACTCACTTGCTAAATCGCTATTGGATATCAATACTATGGTGATATTGGTTGTGGGTGATAAAGACGTTATCCAAGAGCAGTTGGCTCCATTAGGTTACCCAATTCAAGTAATAAATTAATTCATTAAATCATTGGGTTGAATTGAACCTATTTAACCCAATATAAGTATTAAGAAGTCAGTTAAAACGGTGGCAGAATCTCTGTTGCCGTTTTTGTTTACAGTTTTTTTGCCAATTTGGTAATAATCTCGGGTATTATCGGGTCTAGCTGTTAATCATGCGAATCCATCAGTAGAGAATAGTATATTGAAATCTTTCAATGAAATCGTCGACCAACTAGGCGACAGTGAAGGGCGAACAGCCTTACTTGGTATGTTACGTGGCATAGAACGTGAAGCATTGCGTATTGACGATAGTGGTCGGCTTGCGCAAGATTTGCATCCTCAAGCGTTAGGTTCTGCGTTAACACATTCAAGGATCACTACCGATTACAGCGAAGCACTTCTTGAGTTTATTACGCCTGTTAATAACAACATTGATACTTTACTGGAAGGGTTAACCCAAACCCATGCTTACACCGTTCGTAATTTAAATGGCCAGAAACTTTGGCCCGTTAGCATGCCTTGTTATGTCGGCGATGTGAAAAATATTCCGCTTGCACAATATGGCACCTCCAACAATGGCCTGATGAAAACCCTTTATCGAAAAGGCTTAACTCACCGTTATGGTGCGTTAATGCAGATTATTTCAGGGGTGCATTTTAATTTTTCTGTCTCAGCTGAGTTATGGCAGCGTTTGTTTGATAGCAAATTATCAAACAACCCTCAGATGCGTTCAGATTCATTAAGCCGTTGTGAGTTTATCTCAGAATCTTACTTCGGATTGATCCGCAATTATCGCCGATTAGTTTGGGTGCTGCCTTATTTGTTCGGTTCATCACCTGCGTTATGTTCTTCGTTTGTCAAAGATCAAACGATTGACTTTGACTTTGAAAAAACCGGCAAAGGAACCCTTTATTTACCTTACGCCACATCACTACGAATGAGTGATTTGGGCTATACCAATAAAGAGCAAGATACGCTCAATATCAGTTATAACTCTTTACCTGAGTATCTTGATGGGGTTCAAGCTGCAATTAGAATGCCCTCTAAAAAGTTTGAAAAAATCGGCGTTAAAGTCGATGGTGAATATCGCCAGTTAAATAACAATATTTTGCAGATTGAAAATGAGTTTTACTCACCAATCCGTGCCAAACGTGTCACTAAAGCCGGTGAAAAACCTTCACAAGCGTTGATGCGAGCCGGAGTGGAATATATTGAAGTGCGTGCTTTAGATGTTAATCCATTTAGCCCAGTAGGCATTGATGCCACTCAAGTGCGCTTTTTGGATCTGTTTTTACTTTATTGTTTGTTATCACCTTCGGCATTAACCGATGAGCACGGCGAAAAAGAAATTGCTGCTAATCTAAAAGCCGTTGTACTTGAAGGACGTAGACCGGGATTAATGTTAAAGCAAAATGGCGACGACATTAGTTTACAGGCATGGCTTAAACATATGTTTGCTGACTTATCACGTTTAGCGATATTGTTAGATGGTGAGCATGAACATGGTTATCAAAATGCTTTAAACCATTGGGCTGCAGCTATTGATGACCCAAGCCTGACATTATCAGGCCGTGTGTTGAATGAAATAATCACCAAAGACGTTGATCACGGAGTATGGGTAAGCCAGCTAGCTAATAACTACCATGAGTTTTTAACAACATACCCCTTAAGTCCAGAAACTGAACAACAGTATAAAGATGAAGCTGAGTTATCACTTAACAAGCAACATCAGATTGAAATGGAATCAATGCCAAACTTTGATGTGTTTTTACAAGAATACTTTAACGAAGTGGCTTCTCCTGAATTATACAGCGGCTGCAAAGCCTAATTAATGGTTGTCTGTTGAATGAATGACAAAACTTTAGGTCATACTTGTTCTGCAAAGGTGTTACTCACCTTAATTGTGATTATTGGCTTAATATCGGGTTGTGCATCATCGGACAATGCTAATCAATGTGGCACAGTATCAGCTTATCTTAAACCTGATCCTGGAAAATACCTTTATCGCATCGTGGTAACTCACCTTGATGGTGTTCCGGTTATTTCTAGGCCTAATTATGTATTGCCTGTGGGTGAACATAAATTCACAGTGGTTGAGCTTATTAATTCACCAGAATTGAAAGTCTCACTTTCTGCGCGCGGCACAAAAATACTGACAGTCAATGTCGAGGCCGATCAGCGTTACCATATTGGTGCACAAATGTTTACTGACAAAATCTATGTTGGGCGTAACAGTGACTTTTGGCAGCCAGTGGTATTTCAACAAGAATCGCATCAATGTGAAATAGATCCTCTACCTTAAATTGCATTATGCGTTTATTGATGTGACACTTACTTTTTGTTTTTATTGGCTATTGAGGTGTTATGAAACCGTTTCTGTACATTATGAGTTTATGCTGCACCATTGTATTGTCCGGTTGTGCAACCCCTCCACCTGCTGAACCCGAAAACCTTTGCTCCATCTTCAAAGAAAACCGCTCTTGGTATAAAGCAGCGGTAAATACCCGAGAAAAATGGGGCGTGCCTGTTCATGTGCCTTTAGCCATGATGTATCAAGAAAGTTCTTTTAAGCATAATGCCGCTCCACCGATGGAATACTTTTTAGGGTTTATTCCCACGGGACGGGCAAGCGATGCCTATGGTTATGCTCAGGCAAAAACGCAAACATGGGATGATTATGTAAGAGAAACGGGTAACTCCTGGTCTAGTCGCAGTGATTTTGATGATGCAATGGATTTTATGGGGTGGTTTATTTATAAAACCAATAAAGTCAATGGCGTGTCTAAATGGGATGCGAAAAATCAGTATTTGAACTATCACGAAGGTTGGGGCGGCTATAAGCGCGGCTCATATAAAGCCAAAAAGTGGTTAGTGCCTGTGGCTCAAAAAGTCGATAACCGTGCTAAGCGTTATGCTCAGCAATATAATACCTGTAAAGATGACCTTGATTCTTCTTGGTTGTGGCGCTTATTTTTTGGTTAGGGCCACCTCAGTGCGATCAACAAGCCATAATACCACCAGATAAGGTGGTATTTTTTTGAATCGAATTTTATTACTTTAAATTACCGCTAATGTGTCGATACAATGTAACCGATTTGTAAAATCTTGTTTTTACAGACGGTGTCGAATTCAACAATAATAACAATACGATCGGATATTATAATGCAGACTTCTTTCGAAAAATCGATTCACCGTAAATTGTTAGTCCCAATTTTAGTTATTGTTGTTCCCTTTTTACTGTTAGTCAGTATGTTGGATAGCAATATCAGTAAAACAACGGTTATTGGATTAATCATCGGTCTAGTGGTTTGTCAGTGGCTGGTGGGTCTGTGGAGCATCCAGCATCACTTACAGTCTCGCCTGGCTAGATTACATCAATATTTGCAGTTGGTGGTGAATACTGAAAAAGCCCCAGAGGCGCCACTTAAAGATCATCAAACCGATGAGCTTGCCACTATTACTAACGAATTAAGTCAGTTTATTGAAGGATTAAAAGTGGTCCTTGATGAAATTCGTATCGATGCCAAAACCTTTAAACAAGAAGCCAAGGTACTAACCGAACAAATGCATCATGCTGAAAATTCAGTTGATAAAAGTGTTCAAGAAAATGCCCAAATAACTTTATCGCTACAAGAGATTGCTCATACAGCAAATGAGTTATCCAGTAATGCCGATGAATTAAAATCTACCTCAGCAGAAGTGCATCAACTGCTGCAAATTGGCAATAAAGACGCTATCGATAATCAAGCTGCGATGACAGATTTTGCCAACGGAATTGAGAGCATGGTTAATGATTTAAGCTTGCTTAACAATGACAGCTTAAAAATTGGTAATGTGTTAGAGGTGATTAAAAGCATTGCCGAACAAACTAATTTACTTGCACTTAACGCAGCAATTGAAGCGGCGAGAGCGGGAGAGCAAGGAAGAGGCTTTGCGGTTGTAGCAGATGAAGTCAGAGCTTTGGCACATCGTACTCAAGAATCAACGGTAGAAATCCAAACCATTGTTGAGCAACTGCAACATAAAGCCCAAAATGCGGTAACAGGCATCGGCGAAAGTCAGCGAATTAGCCAGCAAAGTGTTGAACAATGCCAGCGAGTGACAAAGGCATTTAAAGATATTGAAGAGGCGTACAGTTTACTCGACAATGTGGCTAGCAATATGACTTACAGCATTCAAGGGCAACAATCTTCTACCGAAAGCATTAACCAAAGAGCGAATGAAATTTCTCGTTTAAGCCAAGATGTTTCCCATGGCTTGAGGGTAGCGACACAAGGTGCTAATGCGCAAAGTAAAACCTCAGATAAACTAGAACGCGTGCTTGGTCGAATTTGTGTTTAATTTAATGTTTAAGCACGAATAAAAAAGGAGCCGATGGCTCCTTTTTTATTAGTGCTTAAACATGATGTATCTGCTGAAAAAGTTTAAGCAAATTCAGCTAAAACCCAATCGAGAGGCGCTTGATATTGGCTAGGCATCCAAGATTTTAATTGTTTAATGGTTGCATTTAACGCGTCGGTATCGTGTACCGATAGATTTAAATGGCCCACTTTACGTCCAGGACGGACTTCTTTGTTATACCAAAATAATTCCGCATTTTGCAGGCTTAACCAACGGTCATCTTTTTCGACACCAATTAAGTTCACCATGACACATTGAAAGTTTACTTGTGGTGTGTGGATTGGCAGATTACATAACGCGCGTAAATGCAATTCAAACTGATTAATATGACATCCAGCTTGGGTCCAATGGCCAGAGTTATGAACTCGCGGTGCTAATTCATTGACCAACAGGTGTTCGCCAACGCGAAAACATTCCATCGCCATCACGCCAACGTAATCAAGACCATTCATAATGGTTGCAAGCATGGCTTCAGCTTCAGCTTGAAGGTGATTTAATCTGCTTAATGGCGCAACAGAAGCCATTAAAATACCATCTTGATGCAAGTTAAGCGTTAGCGGGTAAAATAAGCAGCGACCATCTTGAGTTCGCACACCGACCAATGAGACTTCTTCGTCAAAATTAATCGCTTGCTCAGCAATAGCTTGGTTACGCCAATCATTTGGGATACTGGTCGATTGCGCTTGTTTTAGCCAATGCTGACCTTTACCGTCATAACCGCCGGTGCGGCGCTTCAACAATACTCGATCACCATATGCTTGGTGCAGCTCATCAGCACTGATTGAGTCATTGACCAATTGCCAAGGCGCTGTCGCAACTGACAGTTCATCCAGTAGGCTTTTTTGGGTAAAGCGATCGGCTAGTCGGCCAAACACTGGACCATTAATAAAGTGAGGATGCTGGCTCAGTTGTAAACTGGTTCTTGATTCTGGCCATTGCTCACGTTCGGCGGTGATCACATGTGAACTTTCAATCGGTAAAATATCACCGTTTGGGGTCATAATATCGACAGGACGAACGTCAATCGCTAAAGGTTGCCCTGCGTGGCTCAGCATGGCACCTAATTGGCCATTACCTAATACCCAAACCGTATGTTGCTGGCTCATTAGTCTTCTCTCGGATCTGGATTATCTAAAATTGAACGAGTTTGCTCGTCACGGAAAGCGTCAATTCGGGCCGCTAACTGAGTATCTGATGTTGCTAAAATTTGGCTTGCAAGTAATCCGGCGTTAAATGCCCCAGCAGTACCAATCGCCAAAGTACCTACAGCAATACCTTTAGGCATTTGTACAATCGACAACAAGCTATCCATGCCAGATAACGCTTTACTTTGCACTGGAACGCCTAAAACCGGTAAACGTGTTTTAGAGGCAATCATGCCAGGTAAATGAGCCGCGCCACCTGCGCCACCAATAATCACTTTATAGCCTTTGTCGGCAGCGGTACTGGCAAAGTCCATTAGTTTGTCTGGAGTGCGATGAGCTGAAACCACTTCAACGTGATAAGGCACTTGCAGTTTATCCATAATTTCTGCAGCGGCTTCCATTGTTGGCCAATCACTTTTAGAACCCATAACAACAGCAACAAGAGCTTGCATGGTTTACTCCTTAATGTACTTATTCAATTGGTATATTTAGCGTATTTTCTATGCTGTATAGCACAGGGGAAATCGCATCAATAATAAGGCGATAAAAAGGTGACAGATAATATCATGTTGGAGGGGGTTGCGCTGCGGTTTAGTGTTTTGTGAGGCTAACACTTAGTTTAGATATTCGGATACTGAGATGGATAATAATTAACCGCTTTTAGAGTTAACGTGCACCAATTTAGATTTTATTTAGTTATAAGATATAAATTTAGTGCATTATTACGTTGTAAACGGTACGTTATTCTGAAAGGTTAAGTTATTTGTTCAATAATGTGTGTGATTAGAATGAGTCGACTATTATTTAGAGCATGAATAATCAAAAAATAAATATCTTGATAAAGGTTTCGGAAAATGACGACATTTAACAGTCTAATTATAGGAGGAGTCATCTCTATTTTGCCTTTTGTGGCAAACAGTGCAGAACTTGAAGCTGTTCTATTAGGTGAGTTTTCTAACAATTCGATTGATGTGACGCAAATGAAGCCTATGGCCGTGCTTGATTTATTGACACAAAATAGCCAGCAAGATTTAACCTTTACCTTTCAAGAAATGAGTATGACCCGCGGGTGGATGGAAATGCCCAAGCTTGAAAATGCATGTATGTATAACAAGGTCAAAACACCAGCCCGTGAAGAAATGGGCTATTTTAGCCAGTATCCTATTACCTTATACCCGCCATTGAGATTAATTGTACGCAGTGAAGATGCTAAGCATTATTCGACCGATTTTGATATTTCATCCATTCAAGCGTCACAACAAATGCGTTATGCGCTCGCTAAAAACCGCTCTTATGGTGTGCTCGACGCACAAATTGCCAATAAAAAGCAATTGCTGTTTTTTCGTGATGGTCCCAATTCGGTAGAAAAATTGCTTGAAATGCTTTCACTTAATCGCATTGACGGCTTCATAGAGTATGCCGATACCGTGAATGCTTATATTAGTGAACATCGGGTTGGCTATGAAATTAAGAGCATTCCAATTAAAGGCGTGAGTAAGCCTTCACCAGGCTATATGGTTTGCTCTAAAACCGACTATGGTTTGCAATTGATAAATGCCATTGATAAAGCCATGAGTCAGGCTTCTTTTCAGCAGGCGTTGATTAGCATTCATCAGGAATTTGCATCAGTGGAAGATAAATCATTATTAGGGGATGAGTTAATAATGATTTTTGAGCATTCAAACTAAGTTAAGTTTGAATGGCGTTGTTCGTGAAAGGACTGCAATTTTTACAAAAGGATAAGCATTACCGTTTTTAGTAGGAGTATTATGTGATCTATTCTGCGATGAAAAGAGCCACTATTTCAGTTTTGAAAATGGCCGAATCGAATCAATTGACATCTTTAGTGTGCTCACTCTTTCTCGGTGCTTTTATCTTATGCATGCCAGTAAAAGCCGCGCCATTAGAATAATGCTATTCGGATAAGCATTACTGTTTATATTTAAGTGGATAGCGGCTAGGTATATAGAGCACTGATCGTG
>NZ_JAPJEE010000004.1:135617-255895 GCF_030731885.1 Shewanella sp. ULN5 | reverse complement strand
ATCCCCACCAGAATACTGGTAGGGATTATCATTCATCTTCAAGATCGGTCAAGTGCCCTTAAACGATCGGCATTGCGCCATTAGAAGGCATTTTATTAGCTGAAACCGACAGTAACCAAAGTGATTTAACTAAAGCACAACCACTAGGTATGTTTGCTGTTCTACTCGACCACAGAGATAACTTATTTAACTTTACTCAGCAGCAAGCCAGTTATAGCCGCTCGTGGAGTGACTTAAACAAGCTAGGCAATGCTTGTATGTATAATAAATTTAAATCTGCAGAACGTGAGCAGGTGTCATATTTTAGTCAGAAACCTATTACTGTTTACCCACCGTTAAGATTTATCGTATTAAAAAAGAATCTCCATTTATTCCCTAATATTATTGACTTTAAACATCTTCCGCCAAGTATGAAAGGTAATGTTGGTGTGGTTACTGCCCGCTCCTATGGTGATAACCTTAACCCGATTATTGCAGAACATCCTGAGTACTTTTATTTTCGTAGTGGTATGAACTCAACTAATAAACTATTAGAGATGTTAGCCAAAGATAGGGTCGTGGGAATTTTGGAATATTCAGCTGAAGTGGGTTTTATTAAACAAAAAATCGGTTTGGAATTTGAGCATTATGCCATTCCTATCAAAGGCGTATTACAACCTAGCTATGGTTATATGGCATGTTCTAAAACGCCAACGGGTAGACAGTTGATTGACAGTATTGATGCTGTTATGAGTAAGCCCAGCTTTATACAGGCTTTTATCGACGAGCATAATCGTAATTTAGATGAGGATGAAAAAGCCTTAATTAAACCCGCGTTTGATAAAATATTTAAATCAGAATAATAATTGCCATTTTATAACCCTTTTTTAAATTGACATCGTTTGTAAGCTAAAACGTCTTCAATAAAGGGTTATTTATGCAACATCATTCTCATGCTTTGAAGCAACCTGTGTTGCTCACGGCTTATCGTCGTTTAGGACTGATTATTTTGGCGTTGGTTTTAACAGCTTGTAAGCATCAAACCGCCAACGAAGACGCGCATAAAACACGTTTATCTGCCAATGAAACCACGGAAACACTTACCCAAGACAGTTTTGAAGTCGATGCTGCAGTGGTATCCGCTGAGCCATTATCAAAGCATGGCTTAACTCGCTCGATGATAACAACGGATGCGCCAACGCAAAACCAGGGACGTTTTATTCGTTATGTTCAAAATGGCAATATGGTCACGGCTGAAACGCCCGTTTCTACTTTTTCCATTGATGTGGATACAGCAAGTTATACCACGCTTAGGCAACAAATAAACCTGGGTCTTTTGCCGCAAAAAAATAGCATTCGAGTTGAAGAGTTAGTGAATTACTTCGATTACGATTACCCGATCCCTAATGCCAATGAGGCCCCTTTTAGCCTTCACACTGAGTTAGCCCCATCACCCTATAATCAGGATACAAAACTGCTTCGCATTGGTGTGCAAGGTTACCAATTAATGCCTGATCAAATTAAGGCCCGAAACCTGGTGTTTTTGATTGATGTGTCTGGTTCTATGTCATCGGCCGACAAATTACCATTATTAAAACAAGCGCTATTGTTGCTTAGTTCAGGATTAAATGCCCAAGATAAAGTATCGATAGTGGTTTATGCCGATGGCGTTCGCCAAGTATTAGATGGTGTGAACGGCAATGCTTTATCGCAAATAAGGCAAGGATTAAATAGCCTCGACGCTGGTGGCGGAACCAATGGGGGCAAAGGGCTTGCGTTAGCATATGAGTTAGCAAAAAAACATTTTATTGATCATGGGGTTAATCAGGTTTTGTTGGCAACCGATGGTGATTTTAATCTTGGCATGACCAATCAAACTGAATTGGTCAACTATGTAGCCCAACAAAGGCTAAGTGGTATAGGGTTAACAACACTCGGCTTTGGACTGGGGGCTTCAACTGCACAATTTAATGATGGACTGCTTGCAGAGCTGGCGGCAAAAGCCCACGGCCAGTATGCGTATATTGATACCCTGAATGAGGCTCGAAAAGTACTTTATGATCAATTATCGCAAACGTTGGATATCATTGCCGCTGATGTAAAAATTCAAATCGAATTTAATCCTGCTATTGTGGCGGAATATCGCTTAATTGGTTATGAAAGTCGCCAGTTACAGCGTCAAGATTTTAATAACGATAAAATTGATGCCGCTGAAATTGGTGCAGGCCAAAGCGTCACTGCATTGTATGAGTTACGGTATAACGACAATTCACAATTATCCCAACCACCATTACGTTATAAATCGACTGAAATGGGCAAGCGCCCAGGGGCTTTATCTCATCGTCAGTCGTTTGATAGCGATGAAATTGCTTTTTTATCGCTTCGATATAAGCCTTTCAATGGTGGGCAATTAGCCGCATCGAAAAGCCAGCTTATTAGCCAGGCCATTTTAGCCAATACTGAGTATAAAAATTTACAGCAGGCGAGTGATGATTTTCGGTTTGCCGCTGCAGTTGCCGGTTTTGGTCAACTGATTAATCATAATCATTATGTACATAATATTGATTATGATAAGTTAATTAGCTTAGCCGCAGGGGCAATGGCAGATGACCCTTTTGGTTATCGGCATGAGTTTTTACAATTAATGCGCTCTACTCAGTTATTAGTTGCACAAGGAACCCCGCAAAGTGGTGGCTTTTATGATGATGCTGACGAGCGTCAATATCCCCACAAAGCGGCAGCAGAAGCTTATCCTATGCCTGAACCGATAATTAAAGGCGAGCGACAATGATTGCCACCTAATTCAACACATTGATTTAAAGAGAAAGTGGATGACACTACAACCTGATACAAGTGCAGCCGTTGCAACCGAAATCGATAATGGTGTATCGACAACCGATGAGCAGTTAATGCTGGCATATCAAGCGGGCGATCTCAGTGCTTTTGAACAGCTATACAAAAAGCATAAAGGCCCTTTATATCGTTACTTTGTTCGTCAATTACGTGATAACACATTAGCCGAAGATTTATACCAAGAGGTTTGGGGCAAGGTGATCAAAGCCGTGGCAACGTATCAAGTGAGTGCAAAATTCACCACTTGGTTATACAAAATTGCTCACAACCTGATCATTGATCATATTCGTGCAGTAAAGCCATTAGATGACACTCAGGCTTTAGGTGAAGACCAAACCATGGACAGCTTTAATGCCGCCAGTGACGTTGAGCCAGACCAACAATTGCAGCAACAGCAGCAAGCCAAGATGCTGCAAGGATGTATTGATTTATTACCTGCGGTGCAAAAAGAAGCTTTTTTGCTGAATGTTGAGTTAGGATTAACCGCCGCAGCCATTAGCGATATTGCTAAAGTGACATTAGAAGCGACAAAGAGTCGTATTCGATATGCTTACCAAAGCATTAAGTTATGTATCAGCCAAAAAACTCAGGAGGCATAAAGATGGTTAAAGATAATGATGAAGCCTTCTTAGCCTTGCGGGATGAGATTTCAACGCTATACCATCATGGTGTAAAAGAAGAGCCATCGGCACAATTAGATGAAGCTGTTTTAGCAATGGCGCAAGCCGAACTTCAGCGTGCTAAAACGGAAAATATCCAGGCTAAGGCTGGCAGTACCACTGTTGTTGAGCTAAAAGGTTGGCAGCAGTATCGCTGGCAATTATCGACAGCGGCATCGGTTGTGATTGTGGCCGGCTTGTATATGATGATGCCAATGCAACAACATTCTGATCCTGCTCAAATGGCGGTACCTGATGAACCCCACACGCCAATGTCTTTGATGCAAGCGCCATTACCCGCTACACGCAATGCCAGTGCTGATGACATCATTCAGGCTGATAGCAACTTGCGCGCGGCCACTGCGGTTAATCCGTCTGAAATGCAGCCCGCAGCAATGTCAGCACAAAGCAGTCAAAACAATACCCAGTTAGCGGCTGAGCAGCAAAAGCAACAAAGTGATAATTCAACGTCAAAATCGTTGATGTCAGATCTGAAGCCGTCAAGCCGTGACAGCATGACGTTTGAGTCGAAACAGTCATTTTCAAAACAAGCAGAGTTGATCACGCTTGATACGGCCGAAAAAGCGATGGAGACACTGAATCAGTTAGTTGCCTCGCAGCAATGGCCTCAAGCCGAGCGTTATTTGTTAAGCATGGAGCAAAGATTTCCTGAACTTAATGATCCTAAACACCCGTTAAATAGTGATTATCAGTTAATTAAACAGCAACTCACCGCACGTTAAATTAGTATATTAAGTTGAAAAAGACCAAGCCTCGGCTTGGTCTTTTTATTTGCCATTAAACTTGTCGGTACCGTCAGGATATCAAGATGACAAACATAACCGTTGTCATTGGTTACACTTTGACGCTTTCAAAAATATCACATTCTGGTAACTTTACTGCCAATAACAATATAAAAGGGAAAATGGCTCGTGATGAAACTTCGTCGTTCAGTATTAAGCTACATGGTTGCACTGGGTTGTGTTAGTGCATTTTCAACGGTGGCCTACGCCAATAATGGCTATTACCGCGCCCCAGCATTACATGACAATACCTTAGTGTTTACCGCTGAGGGGGATTTATGGAAAACCCAGCTCAACAGTAAAATTGCTAGCCGTTTAACGACTCAAGCGGCAGAAGAAACCGAGGCGAGTATTTCACACGATGGTCAGCGCTTAGCTTATACCGCCAATTATGAAGGTGCGACAGAAGTTTATGTCATGCCTATGGCCGGCGGCGTGGCAAAAAGAGTCAGTTTTGAAAACTCCCGAGTGCGCCTACAAGGCTGGACGGCGACAGGGGATATTGTTTATTCAACCGATAACGCTTTTGGTCCGGCGAATTACTGGGTATTGAAGACCATTAACCCAGACTCGTTAGTGGTGACCGATTTACCGCTTGCGGATGCGATAGAGGGCACCATTGATGCCAAAGGCGAATATGTTTACTTTACCCAATTTGGTCTTCAAGCCAGTGGCGACAATGCCAAAGTGTATCGTGGTGGTGCCAAAGGAGAGATTTGGCGTTATCAATTAGGCAGTGATAACGAAGCCAAACAGTTAACCTTACAGCACCCGGGGTCAGTTCGTCAGCCAATGTTATGGCAACAAAGAGTGTTTTTTATCAGTGATGCTTCGGGCAATGACAATATCTGGTCAATGTCATTAACGGGCGACGATATTAAGCAGCACAGTCAATATACAGATTGGCAAATTAGGGATGCAAAATTACATCAAGGTAAAGTCGTGTTTCAACAAGGGGCTGACATCAAGCTTTTTGACCTTGCTAGCAATCAAGAATCAGTTGTTGATGTTGATTTAAGTAGTGATTTTCCACATCGCCGTGAACATTGGGTGAATGACCCAATGGAGTTTGCCACCTCAACCCGTTTAAGCCCAAAAGGCGATCAAGTGGTTATCACCGCTCGTAGCCATGTCGCTATTGCCAATAAAGATGATCGCCGTCTGATTCAAATTGCTTCAGCAGCAGATACACGCGTACGGGATGCCATATTAAGCACCGATGGTCAGTGGGTATACGGCATTAGTGATGCATCGGGAGAGCAGGAAATTTGGCAATTTCCGGCCGACGGCACTGACGGCGCTAAACAGCTAACAAAAGACGGCAAAACACTGCGCACCAGTCTAAGTCAGTCACCTAATGGCCGTTATTTAGCCCATGATGACTATATGGGCAATGTGTGGCTACTTGATTTAGCGAATAATAAAAACATAAAAATAGCCGCCGATGGCGAGGGTTTAGGGCCTTATCAGGATATTGTTTGGTCTCCAGACAGTAAATTTATTGCTCTCACGAAAGCCGAAATAGGTAAACAGCGTCCTCAAATTGTCTTGTATTCAGTTACTCAGGCAAAAGCGCAAACCTTGACCTCTGATAAATATGAGTCATTTTCGCCTAGCTTTAGTCATGATGGTGATTGGTTATATTTTCTATCTAACCGCGACTTTAAAGCCACTCCAAGCTCACCTTGGGGCGACAGAAACATGGGGCCTGTATTTGATAAACGCACCCAGATTTTTGCGTTAGCACTGAATAGCAAAGCACAATTTCCGTTTGCCAAAACAACAGAATTAACCGCCGCAAACCAAGACGACAAGGTAGAAAAAGCTAAAACTAAGCTTGATTGGCAGGGGTTAGCGCAACGCTTATGGCAAGTACCTGTTGAGGCTGGTAATTATAATCGCTTGCAACAATCTTCCACAGGTTTGTATGTGGTTGATAGCGTTAATGATAAAAGTGCATTGAAGTGGATTAAGTTTGATAACATTGCCCCTAAAGCGGAGGTGTTTGCTGACGATATTGCTGACTTTACCCTCGCCAATGATAACGCGACCATCATGCTGCGTAAGCAAAGTAATCCTAAAGAGTTGTTAATTGTAGCTGCAGGAGAAAAATTACCCGCTGATGTGAGTCAAGCTAGGGTGAAAACAGAGCAATGGCAACTGCGGATATCACCGATGCAAGAGTGGCAACAAATCTTTGAAGATGCCTGGTTGATGCATCGTGGACAGTTTTTTGATACTCAAATGCGTGGACTTGATTGGCAAGCAACCAAAGCTAAATATCAACCGTTATTGCAACGACTCACCGACAGAAATGAACTTAACGACATCTTTGAGCAAATGATGGGTGAGCTCGACTCGCTGCATTCGCAAGTGCGCGGTGGTGATATACCGCAGGACAAAGATGCCGCTAAATCAGCCTCATTAGGCGGGCGCTTAAACCTGACCACCAAA
Organism: Shewanella sp. ULN5; assembly: GCF_030731885.1. Classification (NCBI taxonomy): domain Bacteria; kingdom Pseudomonadati; phylum Pseudomonadota; class Gammaproteobacteria; order Alteromonadales; family Shewanellaceae; genus Shewanella; species Shewanella sp. ULN5. Next base: position 249,147 of record NZ_JAPJEE010000004.1, on the reverse strand, counting down.
GGCGTTGAAATAGCACATATTTATCAAAATGACCCAGAGCTACCTAGCCAAGCATCGCCACTGGCGCGTATTGATGTTGATGCCAAAGTGGGCGACATAATCAAAGCGATAAATGGTAAACCCGTAAGCCACTTGGGCGATGTGACTCAGCTATTGCGTAATCAAGCTAATAAGCAAGTATTGCTTACGTTAGAACGTGGTCGTGATCAGCATCAAACCGTGGTATTGCCCACCAATACCGCAACCGATGCCAAGTTACGCTATTTAGACTGGGTACATCACAATCAAACTAAAGTGAGTGAGGCGTCAAAAGGGGAGTTTGGGTATTTACATTTATATGCGATGGGCGCAGGCGATATTGAAAGCTTTGCCCGTGAGTTTTACACCAACTATGACAAGCCAGGCTTGATTATTGATGTAAGGCGTAATCGCGGCGGCAACATTGATAGCTGGATTATTGAAAAACTGCTGCGTAAAGCGTGGGCATTTTGGCAACCAACCCATGGCAGTGCCAATACCAATATGCAGCAAACCTTCCGCGGAAAATTGGTGGTATTAGCCGATCAAATGACTTACTCAGACGGTGAAACCTTTTCAGCAGGGATTAAAGCCCTAGGTATTGCGCCATTAATTGGTAAACAAACTGCTGGTGCAGGGGTGTGGTTATCGGGGCGTAACAGTGTGACGGATAATGGTATGGCACGCGTGGCAGAATATCCACAATATGCAATGGATGGCCGCTGGGTGCTTGAAGGCCATGGTGTTGAACCTGATATTGAGGTGAGTAACTTACCCCATGCCACTTATCAAGGTGACGATGCGCAATTAGAAAAAGCCATCAGCTATTTGAAAGAACAGCTAGTGCAAAGTCCTTATCAACCATTAAAAGCGCAGCCATTACCTAAAACCGGTAAAGCAGATGATATTCACGCTAATTAATCAGCCGAAACATATGGTTAGATAGCGTCGACTTTATCATTTACAGCCCCATCACAGATGGGGCTTTTTTATAAAATCTTAACTTAATTAAATTTCATGGGCGTGAAAGAGTGGCTTCAAGTGCAGATGATCCAGCGAAACGCCGCAAGCACTTCCATGTGGGCTTAACCAAAACAATAACATCCATGTTAAACAGCCAGTTCGGCATCCATGGCTCTCGCTCAAAAATGTTTCACTTAGTGAAACTTCGCCCTGTTTTGGATACTCGCTGGCTCATCAGCACCCATAATTTTCACATCTCCGATTTAACTTCATTCGTAACAACTCCATAAGAAAAGCTTGGATGTTCGGTTTGAATTGAGGTCATCGAGAAAAGTTCGTGAGCTTGGCATGGATGCCAAGCTAGCTTTCGTTGGGCCATGGATGGCTCATCGTAAGCGTTAGGATATTTTTTATATTAGGTGAAAATGGCCGAAGCGGGCAGCAAATGAGGTTTAAAGCTGGATCGATCCCCATCGAAAACATGCGCTTTTCAGCATTTTTCGTCTGGGGCGCTGAGGGTTTCCAAAGGGGCGCAAGCGTTTTGCCCCTTTGGTCTGGTGTGGGCGAAGCACCACGACGTTTAGGGCCAAAGGCCATATTCCAAACTAACCTTGGGGCAAAACCAAGCTAACTTTCAAATCAAAACTTATATCAAATGAAGCTAAATCGAAGAGATAAAATGACCCGGTGTAGATACGGCTGAGGGTATCGAAAACAGGACGTTTTCGTTAAGCGGCCATGGATGGCGCAAAGCGTCCCTAAGCAGTATTTGCACATAAGGTCGCTCTTTCACATCTGACCCATAGGGATATGGGTCAGATGTGATGTGGGGAACATCACTGACCATGTGACCACGACATTATGATCACTATCAGTGATTATTGACGATTTTCATCAACAAAGTGGTTGATAAACAAGGTAATCGCATCACGATTGGCAAGCACGCGTTGATCAAAATCTTGCTGGCCTGGTGTTTCGGTGCAGATAGCAATTTGACTGCCACTTTGAAATAACGCACTTTCAAATGAGCTATCAAAATGATTAAAAATAATGCCATCTTTAACAGGGCAATCATCAATCTCACCGTCAGCGGCAATCGGGAAGTATCGTCCAAGACTATCGCGTAGCTGATAACTGAGCGGGCTAGGTAACGCATGAGATTCTAATGCGTACAAATAAGTGTCATGCAGCAACACATCTTCATGACAGGTTAATATGCCATGCTCAGAGGCAGACAATAATGTGGCCATGGATTGTTGTAAAAGAAGTCCTTCAACCGAGGTGTGCTGGTTTGATGCGACTTGCCCTGATTGATATACAAAACCTCGGTTAGGATTTTGCTGATACAGATTTAATCGGTTGCCGATACTAAATCCGCTTGGATTGACCAGAGGTAAAATGCTCAAATTCACTTTCTCAAGTACGCTTGGCTCAAGCTGAGTTAAGGCGCTGATTAATCCCCATGGTCCGGCTGATTCTTCGCCGTGAAATCCCGCACAGACCAAAATTGACGGTTTATCTGAGTGAATGTTTGCAGATTGGTAAAGCGATAACGGATATTGCTGGTGGTTGTTATCAATAAAACCTAAAGGTTTGGCTTGCAAGTTTAAACGGGTGACTTGAGCGGATAAATACTTCTCAAATTGCTTTAAGTCATTACTTTGGCAGTTAAATAACGTGCTGTTCCATTGATAGTTTACAAATAACTGAGTCATAAATTTATGTCCAATAAATATTTTCTTCATCTTAAACAGAGATAAACAGAATGACTATCTAAAAAGACCACTTGCCTATGGGCTGATTGTAAAAAATTGCTAAAACTGCTGACATAACGTAAAGGATGTTGATTTTTTGTGCGCCCAAGGTTGATTGTATAAGGTAATGTTATGTTTTGAGGCGATATTTACTTTGAGTTTTCATGGTAGTTGCTTATCTTTGCCGCAGAATTACTAGGAGTAAATATGACTAAGTCTTTATCAATTATTGTTTTACTAACCGCTATTTTAGGTTTATCTGCATGCGCTACGGGTAATACGCCTGAAGCCAAAAAAGCCAATGCCCGCAAAGAAACACAAGAAGCATTAGCTGAAATTTATAAAGAACATCCAGCAGCAAGAACTGCAGTAAATCAATCTGTGGGTTATGTGGTGTGTTCGGGCAGTAATAGTTACTTATTTGCGCTTTCAACTGGCGGTGGAATTTGTGTGCTAACTGAAGGTGGCCAAAAGTCTTACTACCGTTTTGCAACAGGTGGTGTGGGTGCTGGGATCGGCTGGAAGCAAATGGCTTATGTACAAGCTTTTATCAAGCGTGACGCATTGACGCGTTTTAAAGAGTCGGGTTATGAAGGCCAAGCTCAGGCAGAAGCCAGTGCTAAATATGAAGACAAAGGCGATCAAGCGTCTGCCAATCAGTCGGTTGATATTAATGGGGTGAAAACTTATCAAGTGAATTTAATGGGCGCTGCCGCTCAGGCCACGGTTCAAGGTTACAAGTATTGGAAAACCGACTTTAGCGAAGATTTTATGCAAAAATCTGAGTAATATGCCGTTAAATACCCACAAAAAAAGCCGCATTTAGCGGCTTTTTTATTATTTAACGCATAATTTAGTGCTTAATTTCAACTTCGCAAGCTAATGAGTTAGCAATAAAGCAATTTGCGTGTGCTTTTTCATGAATTTTGGCGATCGTTTCATCGCTCACCTCAATACCTTCAGCAAATACGACTTCAGGGTTTAAGGTCATTTTAACAACAGCGATTTTACCTGCGTCATTTTTACCTAAATCGGCAATAGCGTTATCGGTATAGGTGCTAACAGGTAAACGTTTAAGGTGTGCTATCGCTAAAAAGGTCAACATGTGACATGAAGAAAGCGCAGCCAAAAGGTTTTCTTCTGGGTTAACTTTATCTTCATTGCCTTTATATTCAGGTGCTGATGAAGCTTCAACCGATTGACCACTGCCATATTTGACTTGATGATCACGATTAAATTCGCCTTCTGCTGCTGGTGAAGTGTGCCAATCAACAGTTACTTTAAAACCCATCTACTACTCCTAATTTGAGCGACCACATTGTTACCACAATGCGTAATTCGATGATGATTCAACACTAACTTGCGCTTAATGTCCATGCTTTTTGTATGTATTCAATCGCATCATATAAATGAATTTATGATGAGAATTAACCCCAAAAGATATACAGCTATTCAACTTGTTAATAACACTTTCTTTTTTATACCTAAAAATACGATTTCACATAAAACACCTCACTAGCCAAAAAATAAATTGTTGCATGATTGTTATGAATACGTATGCAGTGTGTTGTTAACGAAAGAGGGGGAAGCCTAGTATATCGGCATAATAATTGTTCGATATTCGAGATAGTGTAAGTTGTATATCTGAGTGTTGGGCGCAATAAAACCTTTAAGGTGAAGGGGAAAACCAATGCTCAAAAGTAAACCCAGTGTACTATCGCTAGCGATTGCGGCAGGAATGAGTGTGATGTTCATGCCTTATTCTGCGCTAGCTGCTGATGAAGTGACGCCAGAACAACAACCCATGACGGCTGAGGTTAGCACAACTGATCAGACTGATACTGCCAAGACGGAGTTAAATCGTGAGGTGTTGAGTGATAATGATGAACCTATCGAACGCATTTCAGTTAAAGGCTATAGCCGCAGTTTAATTGATTCGCTTAATTCTAAACGTTATAGCGATACCGTATCAGAACAGCTTTCAGCCGATGATTTGGGGGCTTTACCCGATGTATCTATGGCCGATGCGTTAACGCGTTTACCCGGTATTTCTGCGGTACGTACAGGCGGGCAGGCGGCTGAAATTAACATTCGCGGCATGTCAGGCGGGTTTGTATTTTCAACCTTAAATGGTCGTGAACAAGTCTCTACAAGCGGGTCTCGCAGCATTGAGTTTGACCAATATCCTTCAGAGTTAATCAGTTCAGCTGCTGTATATAAATCACCTAAAGCGTCGCTTATTGAAGGTGGGGTGGCTGGTACCGTTGAGTTACAAACAATCAGCCCTTTAAGTACCGATAAAGACCACAGTTTTGTGGTTAATGTTCGTGGCATGCATAACGATCGCGCTAGTGAAGTCTATGGCGCCGAAGAATATGGCAGCCGATTAAGCTTTTCATATCAAGGCAAGTTTTTAGAAGACACATTAGGTGTGGCGGTAGGTTATGCCCGTTTAGACCAGCCGAGTGTGGCCACCCAGTTTATTGGTTTAGCCTATAACGACTCTAAAGAGTTAGATGGTTTAGCAAACGATGTTAATGGGCCCATTGATAACCCAAGTTATGAATACATCAGTGAAGGGTTTGAAATTCAGCATTTAGGTGGGGTAGAAACCCGTAATGGTTACATGGGTGCCATTGAATGGGCTCCAGTTGACAATTTTGTGCTTAAGGGGGATGCGTTTATGTCCCGCTTTGACAGTGAAGCCTTTGCCCGTGGCTATCGTGTCAAATTAGGTGGCCGCAATGCCAGTGTTGCTAATCCGACATTTGATGGCAATAGCGTGATAGGTGGCACCTTTAATCGCACATCTAAAAGCTACACCCGCGTTGAAATTGTCAATGATGATAACCAAGATTTTGATGAAGTAAACAGCTATGGCATTAACGCAGATTGGCAAGTGACTGAAAAATTAAATGTGAATGTCGACGTGTCATTATCATCGGCAAAAAGTGATTTTCGTAATGGCTTGTTATGGTCAAATGTGGCCGAAGATGCCAATGCTGAGACGCCCATTTTTGATGAGAACGTGTCGATTAGCTATTTACTTAATGGCCTAGATTTACCGGATGTGGGGTTTAATCAAGCACAAGCATTTTCTGATATTGATCGGGTTATGGTGAGTAAATACGGTATTTACCCATTTGAAAACGAGGATGAAGTTAAAGCTTATCGATTAGATTTTAAGTACGATCTTGCAACCGATGTGATCAGCAGTATCGAATTTGGCGTGCGTTACTCTGATAGAACCTATTCAAATGATCGCTCGGTATTTGAATATGGTAATGACGGTGCATTTTCAAAGTCAGAACCGCCGTTAAAGCTGACACAGGACATGGCAACCGTTGTCGATTGGCAAGGTGATTTTAGTTATTTCCCCTCATATCTCGCCATAGATTTAGATTCGGCCTTAAATGCATGGTTTCCGAATGGTGTGCCACAACCCGTACAAACTTGGGGCAACGCTGGCGGGGTGATTGATCCTAAAGGTTACACCACTAACTACTCATGGACCATGCTGCAAAGCGGTGAAGTGTATGAAGAGGTGCTAGCGGCATATGTCATGGCCAATATCGACACTGAAATTGCTGGAATTCCAGTGACAGGTAACTTTGGTTTACGTATGGTCGATACTGACCAATCTGCCACCATGCTGCAAAATGTTGAGGGTGATGTTGACCTAGGGGCACAAAACATCACTGACAGTATCGGCATTGTTAACCAAAATTATGTGCAAACCGTTCAAGGTGTGACGTACACCGATTATCTGCCTTCTATTAATTTGAATTTCAAAGTGGCGGATGATTCGCAAATCCGCGTAGCTGCGGCCAAAGTGATGTCTCGCCCACCGATTAACCGTTTAGCGGGCGATATCAGCGCCTCGGTTTCGGATGATGGCGAAATTAATGGCTCAAGTACCAACAACCCATTTTTAATGCCGTTTTATGCAGATCAATATGATCTGTCTTTTGAGCAATACTTTGATGAAGGCGCCTTTGTGGCGGCGATTTTCTACAAAAATATTGATTCATTTATCGATACCGTCGCTATCACTAACTTCGATTTTAAAGGCAATGGCTTTAACGTGCCTGAATACATCATTGATGAAATTAGCGGAGAGCAAATTGCGACAACTAATGGCACCTATACGACAGCAGTAAATAATGCCGAAGGCGGGTATATTCGTGGATTAGAGCTAGCCTATACCCAAGTGTTTGCTTCGCTACCTGATGCCTGGTCTGGATTAGGTTTTAACGCCAGTTATTCCTATACCGAATCTGAAGTGCAATCGATGACCAATCTTGGTGGCGATACCACAACTCAAGATTTGCCAGGTTTATCAAATAACGTGGTGAGTGCCACCTTGTTTTATTCCTACGAAGGTTTTGAAACCCGTGTGAGTGCGCGTTATCGCGATGAGTTCGTTTCTGAGCAGGTGGCGATTAACGAACAGGTGGTTAACTTTGATGCTGAAACCGTTATCGATTATCAAGCGTCTTATCAGGTTACTGATGGCTTAGGCGTATTGTTTCAGGTGAATAACCTTACCGACGAGCCAACCAAGAGTTACTTCGGCACAGAAAATAAAACCGGCACTTTGCAATATTTTGGTCGCGAATTCTATTTGGGGTTCACTTATGCCATGTAATCAGCAGTCAAAGTTCAATCAACAGAAAACAATCAAAACACAACACCAGATTGCGTTACTACAAAAAGTGATGGGGAGAAGTCAGTCATGATGACCAAGTCAACAATAACAACCTTCAGTGTTTTTGCACTGAGTATGACAGCATTGATAGGCTGCGGTGGCGATTCTGCCGAGCCCGGAAAAGTGTTATTAACCTGTAATGTGCCTAATGTACCAAACGCAGCAGGTACAGATTGTGTGCCGCCACCGCCATTAAGCTGCCCTGCGCCTAAGTTTCCCGATGCAAAAAATGAAAGTTGCATAGTAGGTTATAACCCTGAATTACCTTTGCCATCCGTGTTAGCTGGACCTAATCAGGCAGTGCTGTATTACAACCGAATTAAAGACAAAGATAACTCCAACGCCAACCCTAATTACCCTGGTTATAAGCTCCACTCATGGAATAACGATACCTGCGATGCTTATGCTCCACCGTTTGACTCAACGGATTGGGCCAATGGTCATTCGTTTGATGGTATCGATCCTAACTATGGGGCTTACTGGCTGATTAATTTAAAAGAAGGTCATAGCGATTGTGCCAACTTTATTATTCATGTCGGTACTGAAGGATCAGGTAAAGCACTGGGTGACAGTGATTTAGTGATGAATCTTAAGTCATTTGAAAATGATGTCGCGCCTGAAGCACAATTTAACCGGGTTAACTTTACCATTCATGGTGAGTCGGATGTGTATGACTATCCAATTTTGGATGTCGGTTTTTCTATTGACGGTGCCAGTGCTCACTGGCTAGACCAAAACACCTTTGTGTGGAATGAGTCTCCAGAGGGCGTTGCCAAATTTGTTTTACACCACTCTGCCAGTGCAGGCATTGAAGCCGATAATGAGGGCAATATTAGCGGTGTGCAAATTGAGTTAACGGAAGCAACCTTAAGTGATGCGCAAAAAGCCTTGGTGCCGCATTTAGCTACTTGGCCCGCCTATGACGCGAATTTTACTGCAGATGAAGCTAAGAGTATGGCTAAAGAGCAGTTGGTGTTGGTTGCATATGATAGTGACAATAAACCCGTTGCCGCCACCCATGTGCAAGTAGCCAAGGTGTTAGATGCACTTTACACCACGGGTGATAATGATGCCGATGAAGCGACATTAGGCATTACCTATGACAACGGGATAACCGCTAAGGTGTGGGCGCCAACGGCACAAAGCGTGAATTTAAAGATTTATGATAACGCTAAAACACTCACCAAAACCGAGGCTATGAGCCTAGATACCGCAACGGGTATTTGGTCATTTACTGGGGATATCAGCCTTGATCGTCAGTATTACCGCTACGAGTTAACTGTGTATCATCCTGTTTCGAAAAAAATCGAAACGTTAGAAACCACCGACCCATACTCTCTTAACGTGTCAACCAATGGCCGTTACAGCCAGTTTGTTAATTTAACTGATGACGACTTAAAACCTGAAGGCTGGGATGGACATACCATACCAACCATTGCAAATCCTGAAGATGCAGTGATTTACGAAGGGCACGTACGTGATTTTAGTGCCCGTGACGAAAGCACCACAGTCGCAAACCGAGGTAAGTATTTAGCCTTTACTGAAGAGGGGTCAGCACCTGTTGAACATTTACGCACACTTGCTGAAAAGGGGGTGACTCATTTTCATCTTTTGCCAGTGACAGACATAGCGACCATCAATGAAAATCCCGCTCAGCGTATTGATATTACCGATACCTTAGGTGCCTTATGTGAAAAAATTGATGACAGTGCTACTGCGTGTAAAACCCAAGATAAATCAGCCACTATAGAATCGATTTTAGCGGGATATGCTGTAGGCTCTTTTGATAGCCAAGACTTAGTGAATGCTATGCGAGGTTACGACAGCTTTAACTGGGGTTACGATCCACAGCACTTTATTGCACCAGAAGGCAGTTATGCCAGTGATGCAGATGGTGTTGCGCGTATTATTGAATTACGTGCCATGAACCAAGCGTTACATGAGTTAGGGCTAAGAGTGGTACTTGATGTGGTGTATAACCACACCAGTGCTTCTGGCCTATGGGATAACTCAGTGTTGGATAAAGTAGTGCCAGGTTATTACCACAGATATAACGAGATTAGTGGAAAAATTGAATCCTCAACCTGTTGTGATAACACCGCAACAGAGCACCGCATGATGGACAAGTTTGTTACCGACTCAATGGTGATTCTGGCCAAAGAGTATGGTTTTGATAGCTTCCGTTTTGATGTGATGGGGCATATGCCGAAAAGTAGTATTTTGGCTGCGCGTGAGGCTGTACAAGCCGTTGATGCCGATAATTATTTTTATGGTGAGGGTTGGAACTTTGGTGAGGTGGCCGATAACCGTTTATTTGAACAAGCGGTACAAGCGAACATGGCGGGTAGCGAGGTAGGCACTTTTAACGACCGTATCCGCGAAGCCGTCCGTGGTGGTGCTTTATTTGCTTCTGAGCAAAAAGATGATTACTTGCGTGATCAAGATACATTAAGGTTATCGATGGCCGGTAACTTACAAAACTACGTGTTAAAAGACTTCAACGGTAACTCAGCCAAAGGCAGTAGCTTTAGTTGGAATAGTCAGCCAACAGCCTATGCGCTAGATCCAGCCGACAGTATTAATTATGTCTCAAAGCATGATAACGAGACCCTTTGGGATATCTTGCAGTATTCAAATGATGAAACCTTATCATTAGCATCACGGGTACGAGTGCAAAATATCGCAGCAACTATTCCGTTAATGAGTCAGGGTATTCCATTTTTACAAATGGGCGGAGACATGTTGCGCTCAAAATCAATGGACCGAAATACCTATGATTCTGGCGATTGGTTCAACTGGGTCGACTTTACCAAAAACAGCAACAACTGGAATGTGGGATTACCGTTAAAGCAAGATAATGCTGCCAAAATGGCGCAAATTATCAAAAGATCGGGTAACCCCAATTCAGCAGCATCAATGTCTGAAATTGAGTTTGCCTCTAGTGTGTTTAATGAGTTTTTATCGATTCGTAAAACGAGCCCATTACTGCGTTTAACCACAGAGCAAGATATTATCGACCGCGTTGGATTTCATAATATCGGTAAACGCCAAACTCAAGGCGTGATTGTGATGAGTGTGGATGATGGCCTTGGTTTAGTGGATATTGACCCTATGGTTGATGCTATGGTGGTAATGATAAATGGCAGTGCTTCAGCTCAGTCACATACCGTAGCCACAGCCAGCGGTTTTAGCCTACATCCAACATTAGTCAACTCAATGGATATTGACGTTCAAGGTGCTAGTTTTAATCAGGGCGAGGGAGAAGGCACCTTTAACGTTCCAGCTTATACAACGGCCGTGTTTGTTAAAGCTCAAGGCGATACACAAGGCGCAGGCTTAAATGCTAATGCCACAGCGGGTGCGCCCGATGTTGTGCCATTTGGTAGCACAGAGGTATTTGTGCGTGGCGGCATGAACGGTTGGGGAGAGGTTGATTCATTTACCTATGTTGGTGCGGGTGAATACCGGGTGGCAATTACCCTTGCTGCGGGTGATTATGAGTTTAAAATAGCCTCGGCAGATTGGAGCACGGTTGATTTTGGCGCGCTATCGAGCGATGTTGCGGGAGTCGATGAAGATGTTGCTGAGCAATTAGCTGCCAAAGGCGCCAATATGCTATTCAGTGCCACCGCCGATGCAACCTATGTGTTCTCGCTTGATGCATCAGATAAAGCCAATCCTGTGTTAACGGTTTATAACGAAGAGCCATTTGCTGGCACATCAGTATTTGTGCGAGGAGGCATGAACGGTTGGGGAGAAGCCAATGAGCTAGTCTACTTAGGTGGCAGTATTTATCAGAGCCACATTATGGTGACAGCAGGTACCCATGAGTTCAAAGTGGCTTCAGCAGACTGGTCAACGGTTGATTATGGTAGCGGTGAAACAGACACATCGGTCACATTGGCAGAACCCAAATTACTCGCAGTGAAAGGCAGTAACTTAAAGGTGACGTTTGATAGTGATAGCGAATATACCTTCACCTTTGATATGAGTCATCGTAACGAGCCGACATTAACCATCAATAAGACCGAGATGTTTGCTGGCAATACCGTTTATATTCGTGGCGGCATGAATGGTTGGGGGGAAGTTGATGCCTTAGCCTATCAAGGGGGATCGGTTTACACCGCTGATATCGCTATCGCTGTTGGTGAGTATGAATTTAAAATTGCGACGGGTGATTGGTCTACTGTGGACTTTGGTGCCGTCGCGGGAGATGAAATAGTGATAGAAGGCAACAGCAAAACCCTTGCAAAGAAAGGGGCGAATATGAAACTGTCGGTTGCAATGGATGCCACTTATCGATTCACTGTTACTGGCCCAAGCAGTGATTCACCTGCATTGAAAGTGATGAAGCTGAACTAACCGCAAAGCGTTATTGCAACCAATACACAGTAATTTTTTGATTAAATTGATAAAAAACCAGCGCAAGCTGGTTTTTTTTATGGGCAGGAGGCTGATTAAACGATGACCACGTTAAGTGACTATCTATGGTTAACCCGCGTTATTCTTGCAGCTGTTTTATGGTTTCAACTAAGTATTCTGCGCTTTGGGCGCCGGAAATTAAATATTGCTGGTTAAACACAATTGCAGGTACTGCACTGATCCCTCGTCCTTGCCACAGGGATTGTTCTGCTCTAACAGTATTAGCATACTGTTGCGATGCTAATACTGTTTTAGCCAGCTCACGATCTAATCCAACCGTTTCAACCACATTTAATAGCACTTCATTATCAGCAATGTTTTGCTGTTGCTGAAAGTAGGCTTCAAATAAGGCTAATTTTAGTGCGGTTTGTTTGTTAAATGACTTCGCCCATTGCAATAGCTGGTGGGCGTTGAACGTATTGTAAATACGTGATTGGTCAGTGAAATTAAATGCAATATCTAAGGTTTTACCTATAGCGGTTAAATTGGCTCTATTTTGTTGGCTTTGCTGCGGTGTAGAACCGTATTTTTCGGCTAAGTGCTCACCAAGATGTTGACCATCTTTACCCATATCAGGATTCAGCTCAAAAGGATGCCAGGTGATTTGAACATCGATTGCGGTAAAAGTACTTAAAGCTTGTTGCAAGCGCTTATATCCAACAATACACCATGGACACATTACATCTGAAACTATGTCTATTTGCAGTGTTTTAGGTGCCATTTTATCAACCTCTAAATTAATTAAGTTTCATTGATTTGCATTAAATGATTAAAATTTAACTGAAAATACTACTTATTCGCCTGCTTTGTGAGCAAGCTTTGTAAAGCCCACTAAAGTAGTAAACAAAGTGACTTGTTTATGTCTATACTAAGTGTGTATTGTGGTGTTAAATAATTTTAAGAACAAGGTTGTTCAGATTTATTTGGTGTAATAACTATTTAGTTATGCATCGCCTAAACAAACAATACAGAATTAAATTACAGATGTGACTTGAATCTCATTTTGCCACATTGTTGATTTAATCTCTTGAGATCCACAGTACATGCCCCAAGTTCTATTTTAAGCCAGCAATTAAATTAGCATTAAAATAGACGTTATTACGTTAAGGACACTCTATGAAAATAAATCTTTCTGGTCACCATGTAGACGTTACCGACACAGTCAAACAACATGTAGAAGAAAAGTTCAGCAAGCTTGCGAGCCATTTCCCCACTCTTATTTCATTAGACGTAATCATCGCTAAAGAACATGGCGAATACGACGTAGAAGTTAGCACCAATTACGAAGGTTCACGTATTGCAGCCAAAGGCCTTGATGCTGTGATGTACCCAGCCATTGCCAGTGCAGCTAAAAAGTTAGATGCCGCTCTTAAACATCGTAAAGGTCATTTAAAAGCAGATATGCATGCTAAACCTGAAGTGACTGCACCAGAAATTGCTTATGAAAAAGTACAAGAGATGGATTTACGTTAATTGAGTTTTTAAATCCAGTTCTAATAAAAAACGCAGCCTAAGCTGCGTTTTTTGTTTATGGCATCAAACTGAATATAGTTTGGATTCGATTATGTGTTTATTCTTTAATTTCAGCGTTGTGATACACGTTTTGAACGTCATCACAGTCATCTAATGCGGCTAAAAATTTATCAAAACTTTCGATGTCTTCGCCGCTGATTTCAGTCATGGTTTGTGGCACGAAAGCCAAGTTTTCCACTTTGAAGTCAATTTCAGGGAAGGCTTCTGTTAGTGCTGTGCGAGCATTGTTAAATTCTGATACCGGTGTAAATACACTGATAATGCCATCTTCAAGTTCTACATCGGTAACGTCAACGTCAGCCATCATTAGTAGTTCTAAAATTGCTTCATCGTCGTCACCATCAAACACAAAAACGGCTTGATGTTCAAACATATGGCCAACTGTGCCTGGGCTGCCTAGTTTGGCATCATTTTTAACAAACGCCTGGCGAACTTGAGTAAAGGTACGGTTACCGTTATCAGTCAAGCAGTCGACAATAACCATACAGCCACCTGGGCCAAAACCTTCATAGCGGGCAGTATCATAATCTTCACCACCACCACCACGGGCTTTTTCAATTGCACGTTCAATAACATGTGCAGGTACTTGATCTTTCTTTGCACGGGCTATTAGGCTACGAAGCGCTAAGTTGCCATCAGGGTCAACACCACCTTTAGCACAAATGTAAATCTCTTTACCGTAACGTGAGTAAATACGTGTCTTTTGGCCAGCGGTTTTCGCCATGGACTCTTTTTTGTTTTGGTATGCTCTGCCCATCTTAATCTCGTTTTTTAAATGATAAGACTATAAATTTTTCTCGATTCTAGCAGGAAACTGTCTAGCTGTTTAGGTGTGCCATTAAAAAACGTGTAGATAATCTATATTTATAATGAAGTGTATAGATTGTTTCACTGGTGCACTATGTCAAATTCGAGATAATTAACCAATTTACTATAGGATTTGTGTTTAAAAGAGCATATTATCATAGGTTAAAGTGTTCTCCTCAGAGAACTGCAGACTATAGTGAATTAACATAACAATGATTGATCGACTAAATAAGGAACGTTGGCTAATTAATCTTTCGCTTAACCACAATCATGCTGGTATGAGAGTCGAAAATGAAACCTGAAACGAAGCAAGATATAAAAAGTGAATCAGCAACAGTAGCAAAAACAACTGCAACCGTAACTGTTTTGTATTACGAAGCGCCTGTTGGTTTAGAGATGCACAATGCTGTATTAACGGATTTGGAGGTTAGCGAATTTGGCCGAGTAATGATCCCAAGTAGCTTTCGTCGCGGGAAATCAATCATTGCCGTATTAGAAGGTCAATGCACTATCTTGAATTCATTAGGTGAGCGGGTTTATTCGCAAAAGGTACTTGGCTAGCAATGGCAAAAGGTTTTAGGCGTTTAACAATGGCTTAATACAAAATACAAAATACCTGATTAGATATGGTATAATTCACTTAAATGACGCAATTTACGTCATTTTTGCTTTGTATAATACTAATTTAATAAGCTGTGAAATAATTTATCCGCAAGAGGTTGTAATACTTCAATATTCGGTTCAGTGTGACCAAAAGTACGTAGGCCGTATATTCCCATCATTAAAAATTGTGCCTGTATTTGGCTATTTGTGTCTGTGGTAATCAATCCCTGTGATTTTGCCGTTTCAAGCACCTGTTCAATACCCTGTTGCCAGGCATAAAGGTTGCGATGGATCAGTTGATGAATATCCTCATCCTGCTCGCCAACTTCACTTAATGCTTTGGTCAGTAAACAGGCTTGCGTCGCATCACAACTTAAACACTCTTGTACTATGCTGTCTAGATAGGCTTTTAAGTTATGTAATGGATTATTGCTGTTAGCAAAAATTTGTAAGAACTGAGCACTGCGATCCTCATGATATTGCCCAATTGCAGCTAAAAGCAGGCCTTTTTTGTTTTCAAAAGCGCAATAAATTGATCCAGGGTGTAGCCCCGTCGCCTTGGTCAAATCAGCCATGCTGGTTTTGGCATAACCTTTTACCAAAAATGCTCGCATAGCAGCGCGTAGTACGGCTTGGCGATCAAACTCTGCGTTTCTCATACTGACTCTCTTTAGCTATGAATTATTGCTGATTCTAACCAATTTTGAATAAACATTCAAAAACTAGTTGAATGATCATTCAAATAAGACTATCTTGAATGCATATTCAAGAAAGGAGCAGGTTATGTCAGCAAATTTATTTCAACCTTATGCACTAAATAATACCTTAACGTTAGCTAATAAAATTTTAATGGCACCACTTACGCGCTGCATGGCCGATGCTAACTTAGTGCCTACTCAACAAATTGCTGACTATTATGCTCGTCGTGCTGAAGCCGGATTAATTATCAGTGAAGCCACTATTATTCGTCCTGATGGACAAGGCTATCCTAATACTCCAGGCTTGTTTAGCCCTGAACAAGTTCAAGGTTGGAAAGTTGTAACTGATGCCGTACATGCTAATGGCGGCAAAATATTTGCGCAGTTATGGCATACCGGACGCGTAGCTCATCCACACTTTTTTGGTGGCGGAGATGTGTTATCAGCATCAGCCGTCGCGGTTGAGGGTAGTGTACCTAGAATGCGTGAACTGACGTATCAAACGCCTAAAGCGGCAACCAAAGAAGATATCGAACAATTAGTCAAAGATTATGCACAAGCGGCTGCGAATGCGATAGATGCTGGTTTTGATGGCGTAGAGATACACGGGGCTAACGGGTATTTAATTGACCAATTTTTACACCATGACAGTAACCGCCGTGAAGATGAATATGGGCAAACCCCTGAAAACATGTCGCGCTTTGCACTAGAAGTGCTTGATGCGATTGTGGCACGAATTGGTGCAGATCGTACCGGATTGCGTTTATCGCCAGGTGCTTATTTTAATATGGCGGCAGACAAGCGAGATCGAGCCATATTTGATTACTTATTACCTGAAGTGGCTAAACGCGATATCGCATTTGTGCATGCGGGAATATTTGATGATGCGATGGAGTTTGATTATTTAGACGGTCGCGTGTCGAGTTACTTGCGTAAAGTCTACACTGGCACATTAGTGGGCGTGGGAAGCTACTCAGCTCAAAGCGGTGCAGAAGCGATTACCGCTAACAAGTTTGATTTGCTGGCTATTGGGCGTCCTTTTATTGCTAATCCTGATTATGTTGCAAAAGTGCGCCAAGGTGAAGCGGTTGTTGAGTACAACGATGCTATGCTGGCTGAGTTAATTTAAGTATTTTGTTTGATTTTTACTGGATATCGCAGTCTGTTTAACGCTGCGAAACTAAATAGCATCAACCCCAAATTGACATTTTAGTATCCATTTGACCACTGTTATGCAGTGGTCTTTTTTTTGTTGATGATAATCACTAGCCATCACTTACCTCTAGCCATTGTTTCACTTGTAGTAACACTTACAGCAACCCTTTTGCTGATATTTGCTATCAGGCCTGCGCTTCTTTACAATCCGCGTTCATTTTTATTGGCTTATACATCGGCAGGATCTAACATGCATACGTTAAAGCAACTAGAGTCAGGTGAACTACAGGGCATCACACGTTTGCAAATTGCTGCAGAGCTAACCGAGTTTCCACGCGCTATTTTCTCGTTAGCTGATAGTTTAGAGATTTTAGACTTATCTGATAATCAATTATCGAGTTTACCTGATGACTTCGATCAACTCAGCCAGTTACGAATTCTATTTCTTTCACAAAATAAGTTCACAGAGTTACCAGCAATATTAGGCAAGTGCCCCAAGCTTGAAATGATCGGTTTTAAAGCCAATCAAATCAGCTATATTGCGGAAGATGCTTTACCTGAACACACTCGCTGGTTAATTTTGACTGATAATCAGTTAAGCCATTTACCTGCATCTTTTGGGCGATTAACTCAGCTTAAAAAGCTGGCTCTGGCTGGAAATCAATTAGTCGATTTACCCGAGTCGATGGTGAATTGTCAGGCGTTAGAGTTAGTTAGGTTGTCAGCTAATCAACTGAGTCATATTCCAGACTGGTTATTAGCATTACCTAAATTAAGTTGGTTAGCATTTGCAGGCAATCCTTTTAGCCATGTTGAAGAATGTTTGAACGACAGTGTACCAATGATCCACCTTGATAATTTGAATTTGAGTGAGCAACTTGGTCAAGGAGCGTCGGGGATCATTTATAAAGCCCACTGGCTTGATAAACCTAAGTCGCAGCAACATTTACCCGATGAAGTGGCGGTTAAAATATTTAAAGGGGCGATAACCAGTGATGGCTATCCGGCAGATGAACTGGATTGCTGTTTAACGACTGGCGAACATCAAAGTTTGATACCTGCAATTGGCCAAATTCATCATGATGAAACACTTGGGTTAGTGATGTCGCTTATTCCTAAAGGGTATCAGAATCTAGGTTTACCCCCCTCATTGGCCACCTGTACCCGAGACACTTTCACCGCGGGAACGTTGTTCTCCCTAGATGCGATAACGCATATTGCCAAGCAAATGGCTGATACCTTAAAGCATATGCATCAACAGCGCGTCAGTCATGGTGATATTTACGCTCACAATATTATGATTGATGACACTTTCAAGGTGCTATTTGGGGATTTTGGTGCCGCATCAAATTTGATTAATTTATCCGGTACTCAACGCGCCAAAATGCATCGTATTGAAGTGCGAGCAATAGGATGCTTATTAGATGATTTACTTGGATTAATTCAGCCAAAACACCCTGAGTATCACTCGGATAAATATCATATACTCACTAAACTTGCGTTTGAGTGTATGCAAGATAACCTAGAATCTCGCCCAGACTTTAGTCAGCTGCTTGAACAATTAACTAGGCTATAATCTTTTACGGTTGATTAAAAATAGCTAATGCATGTTCGATACTGGCGGCTGGTTTACCGAGTAAGTAGCCCTGAGCATAATCAATATGGTATTGGTACAGCAGGGCTAAAATTTGTTCATTCTCGACAAATTCTGCCACCGTTTTTTTGCCCATTTTATGGGCAAAATTAGCGATAGTTTCGACTAACAACTGCGCCTTAGGATCATTATCTAAATTTCGAATTAATGACCCATCAATTTTAATAATATCTATGTCTAAACTGAGTAAGTGAACAAAGTTAGAATATCCCGCCCCAAAATCATCAATAGCTATTTTACAGCCAAGCGGTTTGACCGATTTTATAAAATGTTCCACCGCTTCATAATTGGTAATTTCCTCACTTTCTAATAACTCAAATGTTAATCTTTTACAGACTTCAGTTTCGTTGTGTAATAAGGCCAAAATCTCTTCTAGATTTTGTGGGATAGCAATATCGTCTAAAGTGATATTGACCGAAAATTCATAGGTCTGATGTTTAAATAACGCGATTGATTTTGTCAGCATACAACGCATAAGTTGAGGATAAAGTCGTGATTTTCTTGCCGCAGACATAAACTGATACGGAGCAAGTATCTCGCCCGTGGGGAGTTTAATTCTCATTAAGCATTCAAATTTTACTGGCGCATCTATTAATGGTTGGATCAATTGAATATAAGGCTCTACCCATTGCTCTTGAGCCGCCATAGCTAGCATACGGCTTTGACGCATGTTCTCTTCAAAAGCTTCCGAGTCGGCCATTTCTTCGCTAAAGCAGCAATATTCAATATGTTGTTTTTTTGCAAATCGTCTCGCTAAATCAGCTTGACGATGAAGTTGGCTGGCTGATGACGTTTGAGGATCAGCTGTGTATGTTTCAGAATTTTGATTGACGCTGTTGGCAAGTATTGCCCCTCCGATGCTGACAGAAAGAGAATATTCACTCTTCTCAATTACCAATGGGGTTTGGCAAATATCTTGATATAGAATATGAGCTAACTCAGCTAGAATATGCCGATTGATAGTAGCAAACGTTTGGCTAGATAAGGCCGCAACAAACTCATCCGGCCCTGTTTTATACAGGCTGAAATTTGATCGCTGAAGCGATAAACGTTGAGCGACCTCCAGCAAGGCTGCATCTCCAACGCTAATACCATAGAAATCATTAAACTCACCAAAATCGTTGATGTTAATCACCAGTAAAGCGGCAATTGATTGCTCTGCTAAATCGCTGTAAAGCTTTTTACGATTAGGTAATGCGGTTAATGAGTTAAAATATGCTTCTTGATATAACCTGCTGTTTTGCAACTCAATATGGTTAAAACTATCTTGTAATGATTGACGCATTTTATTGAAGTTTTCAGATAGTTGCTGGATCTCATCTTGGCTGTTAATGGTTAATACTTGAGATAAATTACCCTTTACAATGTTTTGGGTCCACTTAGTCAGTTTTAAAATATCTTCAGTTACCAATTTACCGACACGGGTAAATAGCCAGCTTGATAACAACACCACGCCACCAAGCAGAAGTGCCTGAAATAACAACATTCTCAGTAATTCATCACCATAAAGCTTTACTTGAATTGATCCTGCATAAAATCCTTTAACTTGACCACGATAAATAATAGGTTGCACAAACTGGCTATAACCAAGTAAAAACTCAGCGGTACGGGTTCTTGGGGTTTCAACCCACTTTACTTTTAATGGCCGTGATGCCGTTATGATTTGCCCCTGACTTGCTTCTGCTATCGCTTGTGGAATTAGCTTCGACCACATACCTTCAACAAAGTAATCTTGAGTACTGCTAAAGCCGAGTTGTTCTGCACGGGATTGTTGTATTTGTAAGTTTTGGGCGCGATGGCGCAGAGTAATCAATATTCCGTTTTTATCTAATACAGCAAAATCAGACAAGGTAATTTGGAAGAGGCTACTTTGAGTTTTATCAATACGAGTCGTTGCGGGTAAAAAAAACTTTGTTAGCGCATTATCAATTAATCTTTTTTGTAGATTAAGTTGTTCAAAGTCGATACCTTCGCCATTCAAAATTAAGTGCATGCCGTGCACATTATCAATCAAGCCTTGTTTAACTAATTGTCGATTCAAATGCAGCTGATAGGTTAAAAAAAGGACTTGTGCGCATACCAAAATAAGAATGTTGCTTAAAACTAACTTACGGTGAAAGGGCATCTTTTGGTGTAACAACCAATACAATAACGGCTCTAAAATGCAAAATAATAAAAATGTGCCGATTAATGCAAGGGTAAAAATTTGGCTGATGAGGGTTATTTTTGGCCAGTCAGCAATGTGTAATACTGAGTTTTCTCCCCCCCAAGGATTTAGTGATGTGTAGGGGTTATTGGGATCTAAAATCCAAACGGGTTCAACTTTATCTTTAATAAAAAGTACTAATTTATATTCAAGTTCGCCAGGATATACGGGCAGTTCGTAAGTATATTCATTATTCTGTTGTTGAAGTTGGTAATAAGTATCATCGATATGCCAGTCACTAAAACTGCCACTTACAAATATTTTTTCGATAACCGCATCAGGCTCTATCTCCCATTTATGTCGAAGCTCAGTTGTTAAATCAATAGGTAACTTAATATGGTAGGGCGCTAACGCATCAGATTTTAATGTATTAATTATTGAGTTTTGAAGCGGCCACAACAAAACTAAGCCAATTAATATGGCTAATCTGAATTTCCATTTGTGCAGATAATGGGCAAATAAGCTCATGCCATGAATACACTTCTAAAATGATGTGGTGATTTAACAGATAAAAACATAATGGCCTTATGGTGATGGTATTCAACACTACACTCGCCATCACATTTTTGGCATTCATGTGTTAGCGAGTTGTTATAGATAATATGCGATGCAAATCACATAGGGTCAAGGTGCTAATAGACTGAATAGCCAATTAATGAGAATGAAATAAGGATTAAATTTTATCAAGATCACAATGTTCAGTTAAGTTACTGTTAAATAGTTGAATATTGTATTTTGGCTGTAAATAGCTAATCCTGCTTTGATAAATGTGTGTCGAGATAAGGTGAGATCAAGTATTATAATCAAATGATAATGTTTTTAAGGTGCAGGCCATAATGGAAAACAAAACCGCACGTTTTACCGTGTTATTAGACCCAAGTAAAAAACAAGCTTTTGAGCAACTTTGCGCATCTCAAGATTTAACCCCGTCGCAGGTTGTTCGTCAGTTAATCCGTGGTTACCTTGAACAACATGATGTGACTTATGGTGGACAAAAGCCAACCAATAACCCAAAAGTGAAAAGTTAAGCTGGTTTTTCCCCTAATGCTAGTAATGTCCTCTAGCTCAAGTATGATAATTTTATTATAATACTATTATCATTTTTTTGTCAGAATCACACTTACACGCATCAATCTCGATATCGAGTATTCATCGCATTTTAGGTTCTGGCTGTTACAGTTTGTTAATTAGAGAGAATTTGTGATGAGCGAAACTATTCCACCTTGCCCAAAATGTGAGTCACCATATGCCTATTCAGATGGTACCCTGTTAATCTGCCCAGAATGTGCAAATGAATGGAACCCAAATGAAGTTGTGGTTGATCCAGATGCCATCATCTTAAATGATGCCGTTGGTAATTTACTTGCCGAAGGTGACAAAGTGACTTTAATTAAAGATCTGAAAGTAAAAGGATCTTCTTTGGTTTTAAAAGTGGGTACTAAAGCGGTGATTAATCGTTTTGTTGCTGGCGACCACGACATAGATTGTAAAGTTGATGGCAACGGCCAAATGATGCTGAAATCGAAGTTTGTTAAAAAACAAAATTAGACGCGATTCAACGCAGGTCAGTGAGAATTTATCTGGCTAGTTCAAACGATTAAATGCCCGTAGAAACTTATTTCGATGGGCATTTTTATTGACCTCAGTTCAAGTCCCGCCGCCACATCTGAACACATTTTTAATGTTTCAAAGGTATATGTTTAGAAGTCGTCTGGTGCATATTGCCGAATGATGAATCCTGAATGTCATTGCTAGCATCACCCATTTATAGGTGTATAGCGTGTCACGAATGTGATGACACTAAGCCTGCGTTAGGAAAAAAGTCCCATAAAAGTATTATGTTCGGATAAAATTTTTGATTTAAAAACCATTTAACCACAAAATTTTACTAAGTTGTCGCCATTTTACCGCCATTACGCAAACAAAAAGGGCTTAGCATTGCTGCTAAGCCCTTCTATAAATTGGTGGAGGCGGCGGGACTTGAACCCGCGTCCAGAAAGCCTACATTCATTATAGTGGGTTGCAAAAACAACGACTTACATTAAAAACAATAGCTTAGGCTGCGGTGGGTGGTTGGTTCTGGTGATTACCTGCGTGCTGTGTGGACACTATGTGGACACTTTATAGGATGCTAGCTATTGGATTTTTGGTTATCGCATCATCTAAGTGATCTGGCGCAAAGTGAGCATAACGCATTGTGTCTTTAATATCTGCATGACCTAAGATTTGCCTTAATACCAAAATATTACCACCGTTCATCATAAAATGGCTGGCAAAAGTATGGCGTAAAATGTGGGTCATTTGTCCTTCAGGGAACGTTAAGCCGGTTCGTTTTATTGCGCGCTCGAATGATCTGCGGCATGGCCTGAATAATGGGCCACGAACGCGGGGTAATAAGTCAGCCAAACCTTGAGCAATTGGCACAGTTCTGTTTTTCTTGCCTTTGGTTTTAACAAACGTTATTCGATTATGTGCAATTTGGTTGCCGCGTAAACCTTCAGCTTCTGACCATCTGCAGCCGGTGGCCAAACATACCATAACAATCGTTACCAGGTGTTCGTATTCAGCATTGCGGCATTCATCTAATACAACCGGAATTTCTTCAGGGTATAAAAACGCTAATTCGGTATCTTCAATTTTGAATTGCGGCAAACCATCCAACGGATTTGGTAAAGTCCATTCACCCAGCCGCTTTAATTCTGTAAAAACGGCATTTAAATAGGCGTGTTCGTGATTAATCGTATTGGGCTTAACCTTGGTTTTTTTTCCTTGGAAATCTTCTATCTCACCATCAAGCCTTGATTGGCGGTAATGCGCAAAATCGTTAATGGTGAGTTTGCGTGCAATTGGGTCGCCTAAACCAAAACACGTTAATTCGAGTTTACGCAATCGTGATTGAGGCTGGGCAAGTTGTTGACCATGCAAGTCATACCAATGCTTAATTAATTCAGAAAGTTTGCGGTTATCTTCTTTCTCACCCAGCCACGGTTTATCGTCCACTTGTTTTAATACAAATGACTCATAAGCGATTGCTTCGCCCTTTGTTGCAAATACTTTTCTGATACGCTTAGCGTCACGACCACCAAGACGCATATCAATACGCCAAGGTTTATCACTACCGTCTTTGGTGTTCCTAATTGACATGTTTTGGCCGTATTTTGTTTGCCGAAATGATTAGTTTCTTAACTAATGAGTTTTCGATTAACCACTTAAATTCAATACAGTAAAGTGGCGCGGTGGTTATTATGAACGCGAATGTGTTAACCGCTAAGAGGTTAGCTATTTGGGTTGTAAATGCTAAGACTAGGTACAGAAGACTAGTTGTTATGAAAATTAAAAAATAACTGCGTTCTTTTGCAATTTGATATTGGATTGCATAAGGATTACGGCGAAGCTGTTTGATTTTTATTAGCTCCCTCCTAATAAATCTCCTGCTAAGTTTTTTTAGTTGGTTCTTTAAGAAACCATTGATAACTTTGCTTCCTAACCATCTTACAACTGTAGGAGTAACCTGAAACAGCTTTGAAAGTAGATACAGAATGATAGGAAAAAATAGGCCTTGAAACCAAAATGATGGGTCATAGATTTTTTCAATAATGTAGTCCATTTACTAATCCATTCTTAGACGTTAATTAAACATACTAGGGAAGTATTCAGGAAACTTTACTGCTGCAAGTAAAACAAAAAAAGCAGTGATAAATGCGAATAAACACAATTCACCGAAGTCCCTAAATCGAACAAAATGCTTTTCGCCTTTTTTGACCACTTCCCATTCATTTTTTAATATGTGATGAGCTACTTTTTGAATTTTATCAATTTGTTGAAAATCCTGTTGACCCGAGAAATCAATACTTTTAAGCAAATGAAGTAGCGTATTTATTTCTGATATAAACTCTTGGTGCTCAGACTTAGTATTTAATCTTAGCCTTATTAGTGTAGATGTTTTAGTTACAAGCCCTACTAATTCTATAATTTTTGTATACGTTTCATTTTTTAACTTGGGTAATTCAATTTTACTTTCTTCTAGCGTGAAAATTTTACTTCTTTCAGTTGCAGCTGAAAATGCTAGAGCAGTTAGCTCTGCTATATCATTTCTCAATGCATCAATCCAAGCTTGTCTAAACTCAGAAATCTTCTGCTCTTTGGCGATAACAGCGGATGTTACTGCCACTATCAAACCAATAAAAGCAGCTGTTATTACAGCTATTGCACCAACTACAGCAGGGGTTAAATCAGCACTCATTTCAATTTCACTTCTTTCAATTCAACAAAGTATTTAGTCATCTCAAATCACCGATATAACAAGTACAGAGCAGCCTAGGATTTTTAATGCATTCCAATATGTTGGAGATACGCGGGTTTTTAGGGCATAACGGGTTAGGTAGGCTAGGATTACCGCGACTATGCCAGGTCCAATGCTGAGGTTGACTGCCATTGTTTGCATATCGATAGCATCGATTGTGAAAACCAGAAAAATCAACAGCACTATGGTTACATGAAATAATTGCGGTTTTAATGTGTTTTGTTCCATATCATCATCCTTGATGTGTCATTTTAAATAGCAGCTAACCACTGTTCTTCACTGATAATATAAATCTCATGGTCTTTTTGTTGCATCGACTTTGCGTGTTCAATCTTACGGCCATGGCTTGAATATGCCCAATCACGGCTTGATAGTGAGCCAACCACGAGATATTTCGTGGCTAACGTAGGCAGTTTCTTTGTGAGCGATGCGCCTAAATTTTTGGCTTGAGATTCAATTTCACTACGCGAGCCAGTTCTAAACTTGCCAGTAAAACAAAATCCAACCCCTTCATGGCTGATGATGCTTGGCGTGTCAAACTGTTGAGTAGGGTTATCAGATGCATCACCCGTGTCGATGAAATCATTACCAGTGACTTGATTGACTAATTGATAGAGGGCTTGACGCTCTTCAATGGTGATAATGCCATCTGCTAATATTTCGATAAGTTTTGCTGTAATGGTCGGCACTGGCCAAATGTCGGCAAGATCTTCATTAGAGGCTAGCCACTGAGATAAAAACAGAATTTCATTGTGGTTAATATCGCCGTCAGCGGTAATGCCTTTTAGAATACCTAACAACACATTGAGGTGATCTTTACAGCAGGAATCATCTAATTCTTTATAAGCAATTACATCCTCAACCAAACAGAAAATATCTTCATGTTCTTCATCGGTCATTACGCCATCTTCAAGTACATCTTCTAACGTATCAATCAAATCAACGGTATCAGGATCATCCTGTAAAAACTCATGGTCTTTTAGCCAAGCATTAAGAAAATAAAGTTCATCTGGTTTTAGTTGTTCATCACAGGCAATGCCAGTAAGCACACCTTTAAGTGAACAGAGGGCTTTTTGTTTATTGCCCTTGAAGTTTGTGCGGTTATAAGGTTGGCCGTGCTTGTCTAAGTTGGTTGTCATATCTACATCCTTGTAAGTTATCTTTTGATTTAATTATTTTTTACTGGCGCGTTGAAATAGGCTATAGCAAAAACAGTTAACCAACCAAATGCTATAAATTTAGATTTTTTTGAGTTACCTTGTTTTAAGGTAAACCAAGCAAAAATATAAGGCGCAAAAAATATACCTACCCATAAAAGCGCTTTCACGAATTTATTCGAGGTGTTTTGATTGGGACTATTTGCTCTTTCGGCTTTTAGTTCATCAAGTTTAATTTGTTGCTTACGGTTATGATCTTCAAGTCTAGATGTCAAACTGGACTTTTCAGTGTTTGAGTCTGTTGGCTGTTTGACGGTTTTATCATTATCGCTATCAAGCCATTCGCAAATATCAACATCTAGAGTCAACATCCACTCTTGAAAATCATACCTTTTCGAACCCACTTTAATCATGGTAGAAATATTACTTTCTTTAAAGTCTCTTTCTGCAGCGCGCTCTTTGCATATACCGTTAATGTAAAATTTTTCACTACCAGCATCAAATAGCACTTTATTAACGCTAACAACTCTACGTGATTTGTTATCTTTAAAGTCGGTATAGCTAAATTCAATATCTTTCGTGTTTCCTTGCCAAATAACAACAGCAGTTTCTACAGTCATGTCTACATCCTTGTATGCCACTTAAAAATTTAATGATTGTTGTTAGGAAATCTTTAGGTTTTTTTTAAAACAGAAACCACTTTGCCAACGATTTTTGTGATGCTGGTATCGACAGGATAAAGCGCTTCGTTATCGTTTAAATACAGTTTTCCATCTGGAAGTTGACGAAACTCACCCAATTGATAAATATCATTCACACAATATAAAAAGCACCCTTTAGAAACTGTGACGATTTTAGGGTCAATAAAGTAATGGTCTTTATCTTTATTTATAGCAAAGCAATCATCATCAATGCCGCAAGCAGTAAGAAAATTATCGTTGATAGCAAAATCACTTATAACAACCATTGGGCCATTATCAATTGAATATATATTGATTGTTTCAGAATCAATCTTGTTTTCATTAAGCCAATCATGAGATGAGCTCGACTCAACTTTTAGTTTGTTTTCATATTTAGGCTTGTCAAAGTGGTGTTCGCCATGCATCCAGGCATTTTTACTTTCCCTTTCTTTTTTCCGCAGATCCCACTCTTTACCAAAACACAAATAGTGTATTGATACGCCTGTGGCCAAATGAATACGACAAAGCAATTCATGCGGTGTGATCATTCTTGCTTGCCAGGTTCCCAAAGTACCAACACTTACATCAAGTAATTCACCTAATTCTTTCTTGCTGCTTAATTTAAACAAAGACACTAAACGTTCAATCAATATTGACCCACCGTCATAGTGCGCAGGCTTAGTTAGCGAGTAGTGGAAATTAGCAAGATTATTTTTGATGTTGGCATAGTTAGCCTGAAGAGTTGGGTCTGGCAAATACTGCATCACATTTAAGTCGCCTTTCAGCTCATCAAATAATAAATACTCAATCGAAACACCTGTCGCCAAATGAATTCTTATTGCTAACTCAAAAGGGACCGTACCTCTTGTTTGCCAGGTGGCCAAAGAGCCAGTAGACACACCAATAAATTCAGAAAGAGCTACTTTGCTTGTCAATCCAAAAAGATGAACAAGACGATTAACAAACACTTTCCCACCATCAGCACTTAAAGGTGTTGATAATTTATTTGAAGATATTTTAATTTCATTGTTGATATTCATCTTTGTTTGATCAATACTCTTTTTCGAAATATGATTTTTTACTATCAGCCAACCTCTCACAGCAACTGATAGCAAAACACAATTAATTAAAAGGATACCACCACATGAATACTTTTGCAGTTCAAATTGCAGCACCTTATGTTTCATTTGAAGAGTACGCCCGCCTAAGCGGTATTCCCCTAGCGACAGTACGCCATTTAGCGCGTGAAGGTCGCCTGCCAATTCGCCCCAAAAACAAGCCACAAGAAAAGCCTTTTATCAATATGTTGGCGTTAATCAAAGAGGCCGACTCACAAGCTTTTATCAGTCGATAACATGAAAGTCGTCATTTGAATGATATTGCTGAATCAAATTGTCATTTGAATAGTAAATGAAAAGGATTTTTCGGCCATGTATACGCAATTGAGTAAGACACAGTTTGCATCACAGCCACATGTCGTCGGCGCAATGCGCCAGTTTGCTAATGATGAAGTGATGAAAGATGTCGCCGACTTGGCAGGGTTAAAAAGCCGTCAGGTTTTACGCAATAAGCTTTTACCAGACCAGCCGCACCAACTAACGGTGCATGAGTTAGTCGCAATAACAAAAGCGAGCGGCAACCGCTGCATTATTGACGGCGTGTTACTTGATTTGAATTGTATGCCGTCTGTTTGTACCGACGATTTTGCAGCTGCAGACAAAATGACATTAACAGATAGAGCACTCGATATTAATGCGAACGCGGCGCAACTTGGCGCACTGGCATTAGATGCAAAAGCACAACGCCGAGTGACTGAACGCATGCGCAACGAAACCATAAAACGTGCCAGTTATGTGATGACCGAGTTAGCCATTTTTATGCATGACGTTGAACAAAAATTTCAGGCAATACCAGTGTTATCGGTGGCGTTTGATGCAGTACAAACCATGCCCATGCCGGGCACAATGTAAGGGAATTGATTATGTCTTTAGCCATTAAACATCAAGTACCAACCCGCGCAAATATGACGCTGGATGCAGCCAACGAACATCACGGTGATGCAGGTCAAAACGCCATTGCAGCAATGCGAATGATGTTGGGTAAAAGCAGTGCCGCAAGCCAGTTTGATAAGTTAACTAACCAACAACGTGCATTAGTATTATTTGCTGCAAGATTAAAACCCAGCGAATACATCAGTAAGCCACTGCTAAGTTTATCAACTAATGAACGTGAAGCGGTTCGCCAATCCATTATTGCATTAATCGATTTAGGCCGCGCCTTTGGAAATATGCCATTAAGCCGTGATCAGTTTATTTCACCACGCCAAACCGCCATCACTCATTCAAAAGCTAATTCACAAAAAACCGCAACAGAACATCAAGCGCAACCGGTTGATGATGAATTTGCACGCGTGACTCAACAAGCCCATTCACTCATTAGTGAGTTTAATTATGACGCTGAACACTAGACACAAAAAAGCCACAACTGCTGCAACAGTTATGGCTGGTATCAAATCAAAATTAATAGGTATCGATATGATGAAAGCAAGCTTACCAGTTTCGAATCCTTTTGCGCAAGTCATTGCAGCAGAAGCCAACCGCGTAATTCGCACATTAAGTTTATCGCAACCCGCTGACCGCACTGCGGTTGAATCAGTGCTTGAGTCACTAAAAGCGATTGCTGAACCTACCGCACCCGCATTAGCAAAAACACTGCACATTCGCCTTGTTGCTGTTCGCAACAACATCAAAGTTAATCAAGTCGAGGTGTGATCATGGCTAATTCAACTGTTCAATTTGACCTAACAAATCCACAGCATGTCGCTATGCGAAAGTTAATGGCCAATGTGTATGCCCGTTATACCGAGGCACGTTCGCAAGGTATGCCACTGATGGCGCTTAGATATTTAGGCATGGCGCAAGGTTTAGAGAAAGTGGCGTTGTATGTGTTAGTTGACCACACATTGCACCAGCTTTGTTTTGAGTTGACCTGCTCTTTACATGCAATGAACTCAATTACACGGGCAGAGGAGATGGCAGCATGAGCCAATTAACCGAAAAACAAATCAAAGCCCGTGCTTATTATCAAGCCAATAAAGAAAAAATCTGTGCGCAAAAGCGTGCCAAAAGCGCGGCTTCATCAACTGTTTCACCTGCGAAAAAAGTAAAAAAAGTTGTCGCGGTTAACAAAGATTTTAATAGCACGATTAGCGCAAAACGCGCATGCGCACCAGAGCGAATTGAACAACCCAAAAATGTTGACCCGCAAAAGTTACGGGTTCGTCGCAGTATTGAAGATTTTTTCTTAGCCAAAGAAATGGGCGTTTCATTGGCTGACTTGGGGGCGATATGAGTATTCAGCATTCAGCGATAAAAAAAATTCAACTGTTAGTTCAATCAGAGTTAAGTGATTTTTTTTCAGGACTTGAACAGATTGGTGAACCTACTAACGCCAAAGAAATGAATCAAGCGTTGCAACAGTGCATTCAAAAAATATTTGAAGAAGCAGAGGCAAAGTGGTTCTCACATCCTAGCAAAAACCTTGTGTGGATAACGCGAGAAGAGTTCAACAATAGTTTAGCGTTGCAAGAAATGTCAGCGGCGAGTGTAAAAGCGTTAATGAACTTTGCAACCAGCCAATCAATCGCGGCTAAAGAAGACGCGATGAACGCATTTTCTATTAATGATCTTACTCGCTACAACAGCCTGAATTTAGATTATTTAAATTGGAACGGCCTATCTACCGCATGTTTGAACGAAGTTAATCTGCGGGGTAAAGCATGAAAAACGCCGCATTTAAACATTTACTTGCCCACTTTCGCGGCACTAAAGAGATTGTTAAATCCACACTACAAATAAATTTAACGTGCACACTAGCGGCTCAACAACGCGCTAATGATTTTGCATTAGCCAAACATGTTGGCGCTCTCGAGTGTTTGTATTGGCAAGCCATGGGTAATGGCCTTACTAATCTTGGGAAAGGCATTCGTCGCTATACACAAAAGCTTAAATCTCATGTGAAAGTTGACGGTTTGTAATGAATCTAGAAGACCTTACCCGCAAAGCTGGCGTTGACGCGTCAGCTTTTTTTACCACCTTTCATGCCAAAGAAGACTTGAAATGGTCGGCTAAACTGGTTGCTGATTTGCCAGAGCATGTTGCCGTGACCTTATTCGGCCAATACTGCTATAAACGCCGCGCGCTTAATTCTGGCCGTAGCGCAAACATTTGGCTGCGTAAACGCGTGGCCACATTAACCGAAATGGTTAATCAATTTCCTATTCCTATCTTTCACTTAAACACCGAAGACCGCCGCCAGGGCATTGCCACCGAATGGGCAGACCGTTGCACAACCGTGCTAAACAACATGACCGAATTTGGCAACAAACAAGTGGATGCCAAAGAGCTACTAACGGCCGTCATAGAACCTGCCAATCAGTGGGACTTTTGCCCGTTACTGCCGGACTTAATAGCTTATGAATTTTTAAAAGATAAGGGCGTTCTTGATAGGGACCCCACCATATACAACCAAATTGCTGGCGCCATCGCCAGGCTAACCGATGAAAATTGGTGGCTGCGTAAACTCAACAAGGCCTATGCACATTATGAAGAACACACCGCCATTATCATTGGCAAAGTGCGCAGTGGCACATCACCTTATGTCAGTAATCATGCTTTTAAGCAGTGGCAACAACGTAAACATGCCGCCCGTTTATGGCTAAATGAAATGCAAGTGGTCAATGACGAACACGGCCTAGAATTATCATTAGCCGATGCGGTAGATGCATCGGTTGCCAACCCTGAAGTACGCCGCGCTGAATTAATGGTGCGTATGCGCGGCTTTGAAGACCTAGCCATTGAGCAAGGTTACGTTGGCGAGTTTTACACTTGGACAGCCCCAAGTAAGTACCACAGCTACAAAAAAAGCATTAAAGGCCCATCTTATTCTAATAAGAAATATGACGGTGCCACCCCAAAACAAACCCAAGCCTACCTTTGCAATCAGTGGGCAAAATGTCGCGCTAAATTTGCCCGCGAAGAAATAGAAGTGTTTGGTTTTCGGGTAGTTGAACCACACCACGACGGCACACCGCATTGGCATTTACTACTGTTTTTTCAACCGGAACAGCTACGTTATGCCCGTTCAATTATGCGCAGTTATGCACTTGAGCATCACAAACATGATTTAGCCCCAGCTAAAGGGAAAAAGAGCCCACGCCACCAAGGCTACAAGCCACGTTTTGATTTTAAAACCATTGATCCGGCCAAAGGTAGCGCAACCGGCTACATTGCAAAATACATCGCTAAAAACATCGATGGTCACATGATCGACGATGATCACGAAGCCGAAACCAACGGCAAAGAGGGCGCGCAAAATGTTGCGGCTTGGTCTAGCACTTGGAATATTCGCCAGTTTCAGCAAATTGGCGGTCCATCAGTTACCGTTTGGCGTGAACTGCGCCGCTTACGTGAAGCGATTGATTTTGATGACGTAGTTGAACAAGCCAGAGCAGCAGCAGATTGCAGTAATTGGCAACGTTATGTTGAGGCAATGGGCGGCACCTTTTGTAAACGAGTTGACAGGCCAGTGCACTTGGCTAAAGCCATTCAAGACACACCTAATACTTACGGTGAAGAGGTCACCAAAATCATGGGGGTGATGTCGCAACTAAATCACACCACTATTAACACCCGATTAGAAGGCTGGGAAATCCGCAAACCGCAGGCTGATAAGCACATGCCGACACCCGATGAACGGGCTTTTGATTTGGCTTGTGATCTTGCTTCTAAAAGCGGCGACAGCCGCGCACCTTGGAGTTCTGACAATAACTGTACGGACTCGATTAAAACCCCAAATAGTGATCGGATTTTAATAACCGAGGGCAAAAAGTTAGGGTTAGACAACGAAGACCTTAAACGCCTACGTGCGGGATCCATTATCAATTCAGTTGTAAATGGTCGTGATCAATATATTTCGCTGCGCAATAACATGCTTTTGGTTACGCGCAAGCCGCCTAACTCCCAAGCACATAGTGATTGGGAAGATAGTGCGCTTAATTCTCAGTTTGACGCATTTACCCGCGCCAGCATCAATGCCAACAAGCTAGTGTTAAACGCCCAAGCGTGGCGGGTGGTTGATGGTCAATTAGATGTTGATCAATGGCTGCAAGATATGTCACCAGACAATGCAAAACTGGCGCTTGGGCAGCTGCAGCATGTGGTTGAACTGCAGCGCCAAGAAAAGTACGCCGCACCTTACGTTTACAAACCTGTTGATGTGAGTTCCGCATTTGATGAAACCGAGGGTGACGACGATGCCGATTTTTAACCGAAACAATCCAGCTGATTTACAGGCCATAGCCGAAGCGCAGCAATTTACCGTTGAATGCCTTGAACGTTATCAGCTTTGCAAAAAACAACTAGACACATTAAACAAGCAAGCCGTTCGCCAGTGGCTAGAACGCCTGCCAGCAGAACAGCGCGAAAAGTGCCGAGTGACGTTAAATAACATCATGGCTTCAAGAAAAGGTCAGCGAAAATGAAAACACTCGTTCAAGGTTGTGAAAGCGTGGAGCAATTCGGCATTTTACTTAAGATGACGCGCATCAATAGCCAAGCCAAACAAGATGCATTACGAGCCTATTTAGTGGATGGCCTGCCAGCTAAAAGAGCTTATGCCCGTTTTGGGGTAACCCAACAGCACTTTAGCAATGCATTAGCCAGGTTAAACAAAGCGGCAGACTTAGCCATGCAATATAGTGAAAATCATAAACGCACAAATAAACACCAGTTAACTGGTGTGCAAAAATAATTTTAGTGTTTTTCTATTCTGTCTAATCAATTGTTATTACTAGAATAAATATTTTTGTATCGAAAAAGCATTGCGAATCGCAATAAAAACAATAAGTTAGCTGTATTTTGTTTGTTGACAACCACAACCGTACTCACTATTTTAGCTGTGTTAGCACGCCGGTTAGCAAACAAAAAAGAACATTACTTTTTTAAATGTATCAAATAAAATTAAATAAAAACAATTACTTACGCGTTGAATTAAATTGACAGCCATTTTAAAGTTCGCTATTTTGATTTCATCAGTCAATCTGATAGTCAATCGATTTACAGATACACGATGATGAGTTGCGCGTTTTTAATTGTGTAAATAATAGTTATGGCGTCATCAAATGGAGCGCATAACTTAAGAGGTAATTTAGATGGAATTAGCGTTAATTGAGCAAGTTGAGTTGTTATGTGATTTACACGTTCAACAAACAAACGAGCTGGGGAAAGACATTTGCAACGCAATTTTGGCCGCTGTAGTCAAAAATGCACGCCAAGAGTTTACAGAAGATTCAATTCGCGCTGCAGCTGCAAACGACGATCCGGCGACATTGCCCCAACCAACTGTTTAACTAACTGGCTCGATGTTTTTGCGCTAGGGCTTAGAGTGTGGCTAAACGAGACGTTAACAACAAACGTGTGGCCACACTCTGGGTCAGAGCATGAACAATACAGATTAGCATGTGCAGAACTGATCCGGTCAGTTTTGCCAATAATCGCCTTACTGTTGCAGCTAGTACATAACACCCGCATGTCGATCTCCCAATCGTTAGAGTGATGCTAGTTTAAGCTATAACACTGTTTTTTTAAACAGTGGTAATATGAAAGAAACATTAACTTTTGCATATTTAAACGTAAAAATCATTGCGTAAAGGCAATTTTGTATATACATTCTGTATATACAAAATAAATTTATTTATGTATAGTTCGCGCTCAATAAAGCTAGGGGAAGGATTTCTTTGCAAGTTTCAATGTCAAAAGCAGTAAGGGACAAACTGCACTCTAAACATAATGTCTCAAAAGATGAAATATTTGAATGCTTCTTTAACAGAACTCACTGTTTTTTATTAGATACCAGAGAAGAGCATTTAACTGACCCTATTACCAATTGGTTTGTATCAGAGACAGACTTAGGGAGGAAGCTGAAAATATGCTTTATACAAAGAGAAGGTCAAATAGAAATAAAGACCGCATATGAAATTGCTAATCTAAATACTATCGAAATGTATTATAGGAAAGCAAGTAAGGTCTAGTAAGGCCTTACAGTAAATATATGTAAGTTAGAATAATTATAGTAGGACTAATATTATGAGTAAAGAGACTCTAAAAATAGAAGGTACAGTAGAAAACTGGGAAGCTGAATTACTTGGAAACGATGAGCAATTCGCAGCTATAGCAGAAGATGTTACCTCTGAGTCTGTTGATGAAATGTTAGCATTGCAAATGATTTCAATTCGTTTGCAAAAATCAATGATTCAGGATTTGAAGAACATTGCAAAAATTAATAAATTAGGTGGGTATCAACCCTTGATTAGACGAGTCTTAGAAAGATTCGTTGAAGCTGAAATGAAAGCAATAGCCAGAGAAGTTATGACAAAAACTACTGAGCCTGATTCAGAAATTGAAGTTTCTGTTAAATATGAACACGACAGTCTAGCTAAAGCTTGCTAGTTTAAGCAATTGTTAAAGCCCTTTTATTAAGGGCTTTTTTATGCCTGCATTACCCCAAATCAAACACCAACTTCAACTTGCCGCCCACCTCTGGGTCACGCGCTATTGCATCTACCAAATTGTTGATCAACGTCTTAGTCTCATTTTTAAAATAAACCGCATCATATTTAGCAGGGTCGCCAAGGCCTGCAGTATTGGCCGGAATAATGCCAGCTAGACCAGGTGGAAAACGATGGGCGTTTAACACGTCTTGTGCCGACACGTTTTTAACGTTCATAAACTCGTCTTTGCTTTCAAAATTACCCACGGGGATAATCTGCAAACCTTTCTCTTTACCGTTGGGAATGTTCACAAATAAGCTTTTGAAGTTACCCACGCCTTTTGAGTCTTGAATTTTTTCTTTAATGTTTTTTTCAACTTCAGGGTCTAGGTTCGGGTCAGTCGCATACATGATAAAACCCATGTGGGCGCCATTTAAATAGTATTTGCGTCTAAACAAGGTGGCATCTTCATTGAGCAACGCTGCTTGCAACCCGCCTAAATAATCAGGGCAACCGTATACCTGTTGCACAGGGTCATACTGTCGCATCCAAATAATGTCTTTGGCTTTATAGCGCTTAACTTGCTGATCACGCTCAAGCACTACCGCGCCACCATCTTTACCCACACGGCTACGATAACTAGGCAATGGGAATAAACGCACCACTTGCCCAAAGCCATTACGAATTTTTAATAACGCCACATCACCAAACTGGACACAATTTAAAAACGTGGCACAAACCTCTTGCGCACTCATACCGCCAGACACAAAACGCGATGCGGCCATATTGGCGCGGCTTTGCACTATGCCACCGTGTTGCGCATTACGGCGGGTAAGGTTAGCCAGTAAATGTCTATCAATTGGCGGCTCCCAATAATCATCCATTTGGTTGTAAAACAGCGAGTCATAATCGGTTAACCACATATTTGGCATCACCTGTTCAGGCAAACCAAACACCACAGGTGCATTACTGCTAGGTTGCTCAGTCTGGTTTGCTGTATCGTCGTTCGCGGCGGTTAGTGTTGCATTGTCCATGATGATGATCTCTTGTGTTCATAATTGAGGGGTTCATTGATCACCGCATGGGCAATCGCAAAAAATACGTCAGCATGGCCAGTGGTATTATCACGGCTTGCTTTAAAAGTAATGGCGCCGCCCGTATCAGTGGTTGTTCGTCGTATTGCTAAACAGCTCATGGCAATGTCTTTGTGTGATGCATCCCACTCAATGCGGCCACCTTCAATCACATCAATCATTTTCAGCACCAAGCGAGTTTTACTGCCAACACTGTAATGAATCGCTGTGGCCTCGCGCGGGAACAAGGTACTAATCGAGTCGAACACCCCAGCACCAATGCCGGTGGTATCCACGCCAATGTAAGTGACTCGATAACGGGCATACACTTTTTGAATTTCGCTAACGTGATGGGCAAAGTTCATTCCGCGCCAATAATGTTTTTCAAGCACTCTGAACTTTTCACCTTTCTTTTCACCTGGTGCAACCACAACCAAAGTCGCATTATCACGGGTGCGTGATGGGTCGTAACCTAGCCACACCTCACGGTTGCCAAATGGCCGCAATGTATTGGGTTTATGGTCCTGCCACCTCGCAGCATCAACCATGCATTTTTCAAGGTCGCTGAACTTAAATACACTGTCTGCATCATCAACAAACACGCACATAAACAAGTTGGCAAAATCATTGCCGTTGTATTCATCGCGCAGTTCATCAATATCAAACAGGCCGCAGCCGCCGCGCAGGGCATCTTCAATGGTAACCACAAAACGCCACTGTTTATCTGGGCATAATCGGCCGTTATCTTGCATTTCAACAAAGGTGGGAAACTCCACCTCTTGGCGGTCGGGCTTACCTTGACGCCAATGGTCGCCAGTCCAAAACGAATATGCGGGATGGGCTTTAGTCGATGGGGTTGAAAAGTAGGTTTTACGCCAGTTTTTATGGGTCGCCATGGCCGAGGCCAGTTTGTTTAATTCGTCAAATTTACCAATCCAAAAATATTCATCAACGTACACATGGCCGTGATAACTTTGCGCGGTTTTGCTGTTTGTCGACAAAAAACGCAATTCAGCATCACCGTGTTTGGTGTGCAACACAATCGGGTTGCCGGTTAATTCAATTTCAAAAAACTCTTGCGCGATAGCAATAATGTAACTGCGGAACACTTCCGCTTGGCTGCGTGAAGCCGATAAGAATATTTGCGGATCACCTGTTAACACCGCTTGCTCAAAGGCTTCACCCGCAAAGTAATAGGTAGCACCAATTTGACGGCTTTTTAGAATATTTCGAATACGCTGATGCAAGTTTTCATGCATGGTTTTTTGATATTCAAAAAGCGATGCGTACCAGGTGCCAAAATCTTCAGCTTCTAAGTGACTAACATCATTTTTGCGCTTACGGCCCTTACGCGGTTTATCGTCACTATCTGCGCGCTCGCCACCTTTAGCGTTATTACCTTTATTACCAGACTTGGAACCAGAACCAGAGCCAAACGAATGGCCCTCGCTGATTAGCCGCTGCTTTTTCAACTTCACATGCTTTTCAATCAGCATGTCGAGTTCTTTTATTTGGTTACCCGATTTGTCCTGAATATCCGACAACATCACAATGCGCCGTGCAATGGCCTCGTCTACTTCTTCTTCCCGCAGTAAATCACGCCAGCCATATTTATCAGCCCAGTAGTACACCACCCGATTATTAGGCAGGGCTAATTCGTCCCGTATTTCATCTGGGGTATGTCTGCGTAAATAAAGCCGTTTTGCAGCTTCACGAATTTCAGGAGAGTAGGCCATATCACTCGGGGCTAATGATTAATGTTGCCAGTGTATTGACTATCGCCGCACTCATAACGGACTAAATATCGGCTCAGTTCCGATAAGGCAAAAATCGGAATTACCCCGAACTTTGTCAAGTGATTGCCCCTTGTCAAAGCCGTAAGCTGTAGGCCTAAACAGCATTTACGCATTTAACGACTTTAGGCAGGCAAACACATGGGCAAGCAAACTGGATGGGTTATCGCAGCAACCGAAGGCGCAACAGTCGACGGTCGCACAATTACCAAACAGTGGATTGAAGACATGGCCGCGCAATATTCAGTAGATGAATACACCGCCATGATCTGGCCGGAACACTTCCGTTCATCATGGGCACCGTTTGAGGGTAAAAACTGGGGCACAGTAGATGAAGTAAAAGCCGCTAAAAAAGACGGCAAACTACGTTTGTACGTCAAATTAACCGCCAATGATTACTTGCTTGAAGCCAACAAAGACGGCCAAAAGCTGTTTATGTCAATCGAACCAAACATTGATTATAAAAGCACAGGTAAAGCCTATTTACAGGGCATTGCCGTTACTGACTCGCCAGCATCAACAGGTACAACCCGCCTTAAGTTTTCAGTAGGTCAAAACCACCACGACCATGAATACAGCCAATTAGAAGAGTTGCAACAAAGCGACTTCATTACTGAACAAGCAACGCCCACGGAACAGGGTTTGTTTGCCATGCTACGCAATTACTTTAATAAGCCAGACACGGCAACCGACCCAACCGAGGAAGACCCAATGAACAAAGAACAATTCGATGCCTTAATGGGCAAATTTGAAACATTTGGTACCAAGTTAATCGAGCTTGAAAACAAGTTTGAAACCTTTGGACAAAAGCCAACTGAAACTGCACCACCTGCAGAAGTTATAGCGCCAGCAGCAACAACCATTGCCCCAGTAGAAGCGCCAGGTGTTAGCGCTGAACAGTTCAACAAAGTTGAAACGTTATTAACTGGCCTAACTGAAAAGCTAGGCGCCATGGAAACCAAGTTCAACAAATTAAGTGCCGAAGTAGATGGCCAAGAGCCAGGCCCAGCAGGTCAGGGCGAATCTTTCCAAGTGGTTTAAGACCCACTAAACCACTTAACCCATTTATTAGCAGCGAGATAACAGCATGAACTTAACAACAATCGCATTATCCTGCTTATTGGCATACAACACCAATATGGCAAAAAATTACGGCACAGAAGACGTATCAAAGCAGTTTAGCGTTACTGGACCAATGGAAACCAAACTGAAAGCAGCACTGCTTGATTCGGTTGAATTTCTATCGATGATCACCACAATGGACGTTGACCAAATTAAAGGTCAGGTCGTTAAAGTGGGTAACTATGGTATTGCCACTGGCCGCAAAAAAGCCGGTCGCTTCAATACCACTAATGGTGTGAACGGGCACAACTATGAGTTAACCGAAACAGACTCTTGTGCGTCAGTGCCTTGGGCAACATTAGCGGTTTGGGCTAACGCAGGTTCAACCAACCAATTTATGCAGTTAATGAGTCAAAACGCCACCTTACGTTTTGCGTTAGACATGCTTCGTGTGGGCTTTAACGGTACATCGGTTGCTGAAAACTCAGACCCAGTAGCTAACCCGATGGGCCAAGACGTTAACAAAGGCTGGCATCAAATTGTCAAAGAAACAGCGCCTGACCAAATTGTGGTTGATAACGTGTACTTTGACCCAGACGGCGCAGGCGATTACAAAACCCTTGATGCCATTGTCACCGAGCTGAAAAACACCCTTATTCACCCAACGCTGCGCAATGATCCTCGCCTTGTTGTATTGGTTGGCAGCGACTTAACCGCTACTGCCCAAACCCACATGATGAACCAAGCTGACAAGCCATCTGAAAAAGTAGCGGCCCAGCAAATGGATAAAAACATTGGTGGCCTACGTGCTTACACACCGCCGTTTTTCCCAGGTAAACGCATTGTGGTGACCTTGCTATCTAACCTGCACCTTTATACCCAAAAAGGCACCCGTTCACGTCAGTCTGAAAACGTGCAAGACCGCAAGCAACACGAAGATAAATATTGGCGCATGGAAGGTTATGCCATCGAAGAGTTCGAAGGTTATGCCGCAATTGATGAAGCCAACTTGATCATTGGTGCCAAGCCAGTCGCATAAATGAGACTGAAAGCTAGGCACTCAATGAGTGCCTAGCCATTCACTTACTTAAAAAAAGCAGGGGACGGGATATGTCTGTAATCGCCAATTTTAAAAAACGCCGCGAAGCTGAAAAAGCGGCAAAGAATCAAGCTACCGAGCAGCAAGAAATTAATGCAGAAGTAGGTGTAAAGCTGGTTGAAACCTTAAAAGGCCTTCAACAAGAACAAGCCGACTCAACTGACAATGTAAATAATGCCGCTGACTCAGTAACCGATGCCGCCGAAAAAATTGATCAAAGCGCCTCAAACATTGACGACAGTGCCAGTGATTTAGCCTACAGCGCTGACAGTATTGCCAATGCCGCAAGCGATATTAAAGAAGCGACAGCAGAATTAAAAAAGCCATCGGCGGCGCCAGCATCCTCGCATGGCGAGAAAGCCGTCAAGCCCAAAAAGAACTCGAAAAAGTAAGCTTAACAGGTAACGCCAAATATGCGCCCAGCCTGCACTTACAACTGATCGAACTTGAAACAGATTTAAAACGGCTAAAAAGCTTTGCCAGACGTAGCGACAAAGTAAGCCATAAACGTGATGTGTTACTGCCCAAGTGGCTACCCATTACCACCGACTATTTAGCAACGCTAGACGCTAACAACGAAAAGGACAAAGTAGATGATCACCCTATTTTTGCTTATTGCACTATTTGGTTGTTTGACGTGGGCAACCTTGCCCAAGCGCTTGAGCTGGCTTTTCGTGCCATCGAACTGGGGCAACCTATGGCGGGAAGTATTCGCCGCCAGTGGTCGGGCTTTATTGCCGACACGGTATTTGATTGGGCAGAAGTGCAAGCCGAAAACGGCCACAGTATTGAACCGTATTTCAGCATGGTGTTTAAGTGTGTGGTTAACGAGTGGAAATTGCCAGAACCGGTTACCGCCAAGTTTTACAAGTTCGCGGGGCTGGCATTACTACGCACAACTAACGGCGACATTAAACCAACACAGGTTGGCGACATTAGCCGCTTGCAACAGGCTGATGCACTGCTGGAAAAAGCAGCCAGTTTGCACAAACATGCCCAGGTGAAAACCGTAAGAAACAAAATTGATATGCGAATACGTGCGTTAGAAACATACGGTTCGCAAGAAGTTGGTCAAAAGCCAGCGTAATAACTCCCA
This sequence comes from Shewanella sp. ULN5, assembly GCF_030731885.1. Taxonomy (NCBI): domain Bacteria; kingdom Pseudomonadati; phylum Pseudomonadota; class Gammaproteobacteria; order Alteromonadales; family Shewanellaceae; genus Shewanella; species Shewanella sp. ULN5. The sequence continues at coordinate 207,815 of NZ_JAPJEE010000004.1, read as the reverse complement.
GCCCTCCAGTTCGCTAGCTGAGTGTTTAACAGGTGACTGTTAATAACCACTGTGACGCTAACCGAACTGAACCCAATTAACACAGGTGATGTATGAGCTTTGGATTTGAGGCAACAGCACAAGACAGCATTGCTATCGACACAGATAGTGGCTGGCCTGCATTGTCAACTGGCGAATTTCGCCAGCATCGCCGCATACCTGAAATGTTTGAAGAGGCCGTACTGGCAGACTCGCTTAACCGCAGCGTGGCCGAAGTGCAACAACAGTTACTGAATTTCATTACCTCCCATAGTGAAACTGACACGGATGTCCCTTTTGCCCTAAGCGCTAGCTTGGTTCCTGATTTCAGTGAGCAGCAAATCAGCATTTACCGCGGCGCAGTGTATGCCCGTTCTCATGCCGATTTGCTGGGCTATTTTTCTGCAGTTGACCAAAAAGAAGCCGGCAACAATAAAGCCCAAGATAACGAACAACAAAATGCCATTTTAGCCCAATCAAACCGCGCAGTGCGTTTACTGCTTGGCCTTGGTCGGGCTGGAGTGCATTCATTATGAGCGCTCAAACCGCAACCCAAACAAAGACACAATTACAGCAATTGGCCGAATTTTTACTAAGCAACCTATCACCGTTAGTTAAAGCCAACGACATAGACGCATGGCAAGAAAACGGCACCTTAATACTCAGCGGAGAAGACAAAGGCGCGGAAGGCTATCAGGTCGCTAAATGGAAACACAACGCGGTGATCGCGTTAGAACGTTTTCCGCACCGTCGGGTAAACCCTTACAACTTACTTGCCATGGTTGCGGCATTTTTAATTGATAGTCATTGGCAGCGTGACGAATACGGCTTAGATGATCCACAACTGGATATAGATGTGGTGAGCAAAGACCACGCTACCGTATTGATAGAACTGCAGCTGCTAGATGATATTGACTTGATCCCCGATGAAACAGGGCCAGTGCCATTTAATGGTGAGCGTTATCGCGTGTCATTAGTGCCACTGAATATTGCTGAAACGGTAGACGTGCAGCAAAAGGGGGCTGATGTATGAGCTTAGTTATTACCCCCAATAAGCAACAGGCGTTAAGCCTTAAAAATCAATTATTGCTGTTGTCACTGCCAGCAAACAAGCGTGTGCGCATTTTAAAAACCTTAGGGCGCCACGAACGCGCATTAGCCCGTAAACGCATACGCCAACAAACCACGGTAGATGGCACGCCAATGGCAGGCCGCGCCGATGGTAAAAAAGCCAAAATGCTCAAACGCATGGGCAGAACATTAGAGCCATATGTGAAAAATGCCAACCGTTTAGAGCTTAAGCATAAATCATCACAAGTTGGTCGCATTGCTGCCTTTCAACAAGACGGCGGTGTTGAGTCAATGAGTGCCAGCCGTATGGCACGTATTCACGGCAACATTGACTACGACGCACCAGCCACTCGCAGTCAAGCGAAAGCACTTATTGCATTGGGGTATAAAACCAAAAAAGCCAAAGGCAAAGGCTATCGCCGCGCCACGATTAGCGAAATTGTAGCGAACTTAAATCAACGAAAAGCGGGATTAATTTTAAAAGTATTACGCGACAAGCCAACTAAAAACCGCTGGCCAATACCTGTTAAAGCGCGTCCGTTCTTGGGTGACACCACCCCAAACGTACAACGTGAATTAGTAAAAATCATTGACCATATCAACAGCAAAAGAGGCTAACCATGGCACTAGGTAAAGTACAAGTTAACAATTTGAATCTCGGCCAAGGTGACATTGCTGCCATCGAACGCCATTTTCTATTTATTGGCCGCGCGGGTGCAGTAGGTGAAGAAAGCCAACTGTTTAGCGTGAATGCCCAAACCAATCTTGAAGACGCATTAGCCGACAGTAACCTGCGTGATCAAGTGATTGCTGCGCAATTAAACGCTGGGCAAAACTGGACCGCAGCCGTTTACCCGCTGGCAGATAGTGAAGACGTATTTGAAGCGATTGACCGCGCCAACGAAGTACAAAGTTTTGAAACGGTAGCGTTTTGTGATGTCAGCAACACCGCAGCAGAAATCACCGCCAAGCATGATTACTTATTTAGCTTGCAAGCATCTCACGGCCGTTTTGTGTCTGGCCTTGTAGCAGTGCCAGGTATTGATGAAGCCACCCAAACATGGGCAGCGTATGAAGCCGCCCAAGTAGCATTAGTTGCGGGGCTTGCAAATCACTTAGCGATCCCCGTGCCGCAATTGCACGCTAATAACGTGGGCGTGTTAGCCGGTCGCTTATGTAACTACGCTGTGAGTATTGCCGACAGCCCAATGCGCGTGGCAACAGGTAGCGTATTAGGTTTAGGCACAGCACCAGTAGACAGTGCAGATAGCCCATTATCATTAGCCACCTTAAACACCTTAGCCAATGCGCGCTTTAGCGTGCCGCAATGGTACCCAGATTTTGAAGGGGTTTATTGGGGTGACGGTTCCACACTAGACGCTGCAGGCGGTGATTATCAATACATTGAAAACATTCGTGTAGTGCATAAAGCCAGCCGTGAAGTGCGTATTTTAGCCATTCGCCGCATTGGTAACCGCGCCCTTAACTCAACACCCAACAGCATCGAGTTAAACAAAGCTTATTTTATGAAGCCGCTGCGCGAAATGAGCAAAAGCATCACCATTTTAGGTACGCCGTTCCCTGGTGATATTACCCCACCCAAAGACGGTGACATTGAAATTGTGTGGCCAACCAGTAAAAGCGTGGTGATTTACATGGTTGTTCGCCCGTACAACAGCCCTAAATCAATCACAGTCAACATCATGCTTGATTTAAGCAGTATTTAACGCCTAGGAGATACCAACATGCGTTTATCTGGAATGAATTTTAACGTCAACTTAGGCGACATCATGCTGCAAGTGGACACCGCAACCTTAAACATTACCGACAACAGCGGTGTAAGCCAAACCAGCGGTGTGCCTGATGGTTATGTAGACGGTGACGTGTCAGCCAGTGGTGAACTGAGCATCAACGCGAGCAACTTTAAGCTGATATCAAATGCGGCCAAGTCAGCTGGTTCGTGGCGAGGCATGAAAACGTTCGACATCATGTTTTACGCAAAAACGGCCAAAGACGAAATGAAAGTTGAAGCCTTTGGATGCCGCATTAAGTTAAGCGACATTTTAGATATCGACAAAAAAGGTGGTCAAGCCTCGTTATTTAAAATTCCGTTTGATGTCACCGACCCAGATTTTGTGCATATCGATGGGGTGCCATATTTACGCCCTGACGAAATCGAAAACATTGTGCAATAAGGACAAGTAATGGATGACGCCGACAGAGCAGGCATTGAGCAAGAACGTCTAGAGAAAGCGTTTTTAGCCAAGCGAACACAAACCCCGCCGAGTCGGCCAAGCGCAACCCAGTGTATTGAATGCGATATCGCAATACCTGAAAAGCGTCGCCAGTATTTACCCGGTGTGCAGCTATGTGTTGAATGCCAAACATTAAAAGAGTGATGCCAATGAACGAGTTAAAAAATCGGTTAATTGAAAACCTAATTGAACGTGAAGGCGGGTATGTAAACGACCCAACTGATCGCGGCGGTGAAACTAACTACGGCATCACCATCAACGTGGCCCGTGACTATGGCTACAAAGGCGAAATGCGCGATTTACCTTATGAGTTGGCATTTAAAATTTACCAAGACCGTTTTTGGGCACCACTGAAACTGGATGACATTAGCGCAATCAGTGAAGACTTAACCGAGCAGCTGTTTGACTTTGGCGTTAACTCAGGTGTAGGCACCGCCACCAAGCAGTTGCAAACCCTATTAAACGTTTTAAATAATCAGCAAACACTTTACCCCGATTTAGTGATTGATGGCGCATTAGGTAGCCGAACCTTATTGGCATTACAGCAATATGTTGCGCACCGAAAGTTACAGGGGATGTTGGTGTTGGTTGAGGCTGTTCGCGGTAAACGTATAGCGTTTTGCGTAGACATTGCCGCCAACGACGAACGCCAAGAAAAATACAGCTTTGGCTGGCTTAAACGCATTGTGAATTTATAGGACAGCATATGGACTGGAAATCAATTAGCGGAACCGTTGGCACCATCGCAGGAGCCGTTGCACCTTTACTCGGTGGCCCAATTGGCCTAGCCGTAAGCATTGGCAGCCAAATTGCGGGTGCACTCGGCACCGACAACACACCCGAAGCAGTTGAAGCCGCATTGCGTAACGACCCAAGCGCCGCATTAAAACTGCAAGAGTGGGCAATGCAAGAACGTGAGCAAATTCGCCAGGGCAATATTGAATTACAACGCATTGCCTTAGATGAATACAAAGCCGATTTAGCCGATCGCCAAAATGCACGCCACGAAAACAAAGACCACTGGATGCCAGCGACGTTAACGCTTGTGTTGTTAGGCCTGTTTGCTGCCGTGTTGTGGGCATTGTTTTACGGCCCAGTGATTGAGGGTAATCGTGATTTGATTGTGTATTTAGTGGGCAACTTATTCACCTTGGTTGCAGGCGCGGTTACGTACTGGGTGAGCTCAACCAAAGAGTCTAGCGACAAAGACAAGCTAATGGGCTTAATCAAACAAAACACCCCTCAGACGGTTGCAACTCAAAAAGGGGCGAGCTAATGGAACATTTAACCAGTTGGCTTGTGGTGATTATTGGCATTGTGGGCGTGTTACTGACCATTGCTGTGCCGTTAATTGCCTATTTAAACAGTGTGGCCCACAAGACCAGCACCGAACTGAGCAACCATAAAACCCATGTAGCCGAAAACTACGCCACTAAAAATGACGTGAAAGATTTGGGCGACCGCATGGAACGCCAGATGCAAGCCGGATTCGACAACTTAAAACAATTACTCACTAACAAGGACAAAGCAGCATGAAAAAGCAAATCACATTAGTTATTGCCGCAGTAACCATTGGTTTCACCATGACCACTGACGATTACAACGGCTATTTAAATGAAATTATGCCAGACAACAAAGTGGCACCCGCCTACAACCTAGTGATGCGCACTGTAGACGCCGAACAAAAAGAAGAACTGCGCGGAATTTTAGACACATCACCAGGTGCAGCGTTGCAAATTGCAGGCTTGCTAACTCAGGAGTTCGCGCCGTCGATTGCCATTAGCGTAAAAAAATAAATGCGCTGGTTGACGCCATAGGCAACAACCAGCTTGAGCAATTACTCACAATGCGTCGTTATTTATTGCCCCATGAAGACGACAGCGAAATAAGCATTGCCCGTGCAGCTTGGTTACTCACCAGACAGCGCGAAGATTTAGAAGCCATTGTCACCAACGCCGTATGTAAGGCGTTTGGTGGTAAGTAAATAAGGTCGAAAGGAATAGCATGAGCTTACCCGCACCGTTAATGTTTACCGTTGGATTAATAGACCAAATTACTAAGCCGATTGCCAAAATCAGCCAGCAATTTAATGGTCTTGCGTCTAACTACCAAGCCGGAACCATGAAAATGGCCTCCGGTATTGGCGGCATAGCGGCCAGTGGGTATGCACTGCAAAACGCCCTAATGCCAGCCATTGAAATGGACCGTGTACTGGGTGAGGTTAAATCACTAGGTGTACGTGACTCTGCTTTAAAACAGCTCACTGATACGTCATACGAATACGCGCTTAAATACGGTAAGTCGGCCACCGAGTTTGTTAGTTCAAGCTATGACATTCAATCGGCGATTGCTGGGCTTAATGATGCCGATTTATCACGCTTTACCTTATCAAGTAACGTGCTTGCTGCAGCAACCAAAGCGGATGCGGCAACCATTACCAGCTATATGGGCACCATGTACGGCATCTTTAAAAATGACGCCATAAAAATGGGTGAGGGAGCATGGGTAGAACGTTTAACAGGCATGACAGCTACAGCAGTACAGGCCTTTAAAACCGACGGTAAAAAAATGGCTGATGCTTTTGGTGCGCTAGGCGCATCAGCGGGGCTGGCACCACTTGAAGAACAAATGGCGATTATGGGCACACTGCAAGCCACCATGCAGGGCAGTGAGTCGGCCACAAAATACAAATCGTTTTTGGCGGGTGTGGGTAAAGCACAAAAAGCACTGAACCTACAATTTACCGACGCGAACGGCACCATGCTACCTATTGTCGATATCCTCAATAAGATAAAAGGTAAATACGGTGATGTGATCGACGTGGCCGAAGGTGATGCCTTAGCCACCGCGTTCGGTTCGCAAGAGGCCGTATCTATGGTCAAGCTATTACTCAATGACGTTAATGGACTAAACGGTTCGATTGAAAGCTTGGGCAAAGTTAAAGGCATGAATAAGGCCGAAGAAATGGCCGCAGCCATGACCGACCAAAGCGAACGCCTTGCCCAAAGTTGGTACGTGATCCGCGCCGCCTTTGGCACAGCAGTCTTGCCAGCCTTTAATAGTTTTATCGGTTGGATTGCCGACATGGGCCGCGATGTGATTGCATTTACTCAGCTATACCCAGAACTGACTAAATATATGGGCTATGCCGCAATTGGCCTACTAGGTTTAGTTGCAGCCGGTGGTTTGTTTACCCTAACAATGGGGGCAGGCCAAATGATCATGACCACATGGGGCGCAGCCGCCATGGTTTGGGCAGGTATCAATGCCATGCTCACATCTGGGTTAACTGCATTGCGTGGGGTGATGTTAGCCGTAAACATTGCCATGTATGCCAATCCTATCGGCCTAATTGTCGCGGGTATTGCCGCAGCAGTGATAGCGATTGGCGCCCTAATTTATTACTGGGACGATTTAAAAGCGGCAATGTCTGACTGGGGATGGGTAAAAGCCATTACCGGCATATTCGCCACCGTTTGGGCAGGCGTTAAAGCGATTTTCAACGACACCATGAATTGGATTATCGACAAGCTCAACATGATCCCAGGTGTTGATATTGATGCCAATATATCAAGCGCAAGCATACCAAGTGTTGATGCCATTTCACCCGTTAAAACGAACCTGTCACGCGGCGGTATTACCCAAAACCTATCAACCGCAAACCAACAAAAATCAACCAACGTTGGCACCGTCAACGTTTACCCAGCCAAAGGCGAGAACGTGAACATTCCCGCTTACTTGGAGATGCACGCATGAGCCAGTTTATAGACTTGCATATTCAAAGTGGTGACGTGGTGTTAGATGCTGGCTTAAACCCCACTTACTTAACTGATCGCGCCGCCATTGCGCAAGACATAGTGCACGCCATTTTAGACACAGGCCTAGCCCACTTATTAGTGAGTGACCGAGGCACAGGCGTTACAGCAGACACCCAAATTAAAATTAAATTATTGGTAGAAGATGATGTTCGCATCATGCCAGGCACAGTGCGCGTTGAACAAGTTAGCCTAGGCCAATGGTGGGTATATGCCGACACCATTCATTTTGGCGCCATCAGTTCAGCCATTACCACCAACAGCGGAGCAGAAAATGCCTGATATTAACTTTAAAAAGATAGTTGAAAACGCAGGCATTCCCACCACAGAAGATGGCTGGAAAGCGCTGTTTAAACAAGACGTGGAAGCCGAAGGCGGCATTATTGCCAACGATTCACCTTATTCACCATTTTGGCGACTGATCACTGCAATTGTTTCAAAGCCTGCCACTTGGATAGTAAACAAAGTATTGATAGAAAAAATCTTACCTAATTTGTTTTTATTAACCGCAACAGATGATGAATTTATTGAAGCCAAAGCGTGGGAACACGACTTAACCCGTAAAGCAAAAGAGTTTACCCAAGGCAAAATACGGTTTGAGCGCGCCGCAAACACTGGCCCAAGTTTATTGATCCCCGCTAAAACGGTAGTGCAAACCGATGCCATTAACGGTGTGGTTTACCGAGTGCTTACCCTTGCTGATGCAATTTTGCAGCAAGATAGCGCCAGTGTGTTAGTGCCAATAAAAGCTGAGGCTGCAGGCGCGGCGTATAACTTAGGCGCAAATTATTACCATATTTTACCTGAGTCAGTCACCGGTATTGACAGCGCCACCAATGACGCCGATTGGATTGATGTACTTGGAGCCGATGCAGAAAGCAATGAAGATTTAAAGCTGCGTACCCGTAACGCATTTACTGCAGCTGCGCCTTGGCATATCGATGCGGTTTACCGCGCCATGCTGACAGAGCGAGCAGGGTTAGACGCCGATAATATTTTTTTTGAGCATGATGCCCCGCGTGGTCCAGGTACTGCGAACGCCTTTATTTTGCTTGATACGGGTGAACCATCAAGCGAACTGATTAACGACTTAAACGAGTATGTCATGCAAAAAGGGTTTCATGGCCACGGCGATGATCTGCAGGTTATGTCCATGCCAGCGGTCATTACCAATATTGGTGTAACGGTTTACCCACAACCTACATTACTACCCGATGAAGTCAGTGCATTGCTGGCAGGTATTGAAGACTTTATTCGCTGTGCATTTCGTGAAAACAGCAATTACAACGCCACGCGAACCGAACCCGCTAGCCGCTTTAGCTTTAGCCGCTTAGGCCAAGAGTTGCACAAAGAGTTTGCGGGGATTGAGTCACTGAACTGGCATCAGATAGATATTACCAGCGGTAACGATGTGCCGCGTATCGATGTGCTGACCATAGAAAACGGTAACGCCTAATGAAACCAGAATGGGATAGCCTGACCAAATTACCCTACTGGCTAGCGCGTCCAGCCAGTGAGCTAGACAAACTGCGCAAAGGTGCCGTGCGTTTTTGGCAGCGCTTGAGTGACTTACTTGCGTTCCCAGCCGCCCAGCTTGACCCCATGACAGCAGAGCTTGAACTTGTACACCTGTTGGCATGGGAGCGAGATATTGAGCAACTAGCTGGGGAAACTGAACATCTTTACCGTACAAGGGTTAAATACGCGCTCAAGTTTGCCAAAGGAGCAGGCAGCAAAGAGGGCTGGTATTACATGTTTGAAAAACTGGGCACACCACACATCACCATAGATGAACGTGTCAGCCAAACAGATTGGGACGTCGTTAGTCTGCAATTGCTTGATAGTGACTTATCAGAAAGAGCAGGGTTAATTGACAATATTTGTCGCCAGTATGGCCGAACAACCAGACGTTACCAGTTTGACACAATTGCGAGCATGCCATTGGTTGCGCCACCGTCAGACTTTGCTTTAGACAGCTTAACCGGAATTGCCAGCCTAAGCGATGACATGCGCCCAGCGCTTGGATTAGCGCTAATGGATAACGAATCACACTTTACGGTTGCAAATAAAGTGACCGTTCAAAAACAGCTCATTAGTTAAAGAGATAAGGAAACAACATGGCTTCAATTATTACTATCGCAGGTGAAAAACTCTTTGCAGCTAAGGCGCAGGCTAATGAGCAGTTAGACATTGACACCTTTATTTTTGCCAATGTACCAAACCAAGACCCAACGGCGCCAATTAACCGCGAAGAGGGTATTCCTACCGAACATAAGGTGCATGAGCAAATTGTGCAGCAGGTTGGCCGCATTAACGATAACGTGGTGGTTTACTCAACTGTGCTTGATAGTCTTACAGGCCCGTTTGAATTTAACTGGGTAGGCTTGTATTCGTCAGTTAACCAAACCTTAGTGGCAATTAACCATATTCCTACAACGGTAAAAACTATCACAAAGCCGGGGGTGGCTGGTAATACCCTAAACCGTAATTTTGGCATTGAGTATTCAGGTATTGCGGACTTAACAGGTATCAATGTATCGCCAGAAACATGGCAGTTAGATTTTACAGCTCGTTTAGGAGGTATGGATAAGCTTACGCAACAGCTTGCCGCTGATATGAACGGCAAAGATTGGTTTATTGAAGAAGGTCTAAAAGTGCTGCCACGCGAAACGGCCAATAGCTTTAGCGTGTTGCCAGGTGTGGGTTATGTGTCTGGCCTACGAATAGAACTCAAGCAAGAGCATATTTTAATCGTCCAAAGCTATCCGCAGTTTGTTTATGTCGACGCATGGTTTAGCGGCAACGCTAACAGCACATGGTCGCCACAACTTGCATTTACCATCACCAACGGAGAAATGGATGATTACGTTGATCCAAGTGGTGCGCAGCACTATGTTTATAAGTTAGCAGTCGTGAATGCAACAGATGATGCGGAGGATTTGCGAGATACAGATGGGCTGAGTGAAAAGATAGACAAGTCTATTAGAAGTGCCACAGTGCAAGAAGTTAAATCAGGTAAATTCAAGAAGGTCGGAATGCGCTTAAGCCTAACCGATAGAGATAACGGAATATTCGTTATTACCGATGAAGGAAGTTATGATGGGATTACAACTTTAGACGCTGGTAATGGAAAAGTAGCTAAGGCTGAGACTTCATCTTTATCTACACTAAAGCAGTTTGGCGCAATAGAAGGGCATGACGTTAGGCCAATAATGGAAGCATTAGATGCACTTCATGATACTGTAACAACAGTAAAAAGTGGAATTGAAACATATTTACTTTCGGATGGATTGCACCTAAGAAATAAAATGATTTCATGGGATTTAAGTTGCACTTTTGATTGTTCAGGAAATCAAGGGGTGAGTGTTGTTCTTGATGGGCCAAAAATTAATTATAGAGGAGGGAATATTAAAAATTCAGGATTTTACTCTATATTAGCAACCCCGTTAGCTAAAGAATGTTCTATTTCTAATGTGCATTCTGACAGTGCGAAATATACTGCATTTTTCGATCAAGGAACTGATAATACTTGGGATAAGTTGACATCAAGCGATAGTGGTTGGGATCTTTGTAGCACTCTTGGTTCAGTAAGAAGTACTTGGAATAAGTGCATTGCAAAAAGGCCTAAAAGACACGGGTTTTCTTCAGACCCATCAGCAAACGGAACTGTTTGGAATGATTGCATAACTATCGATAATGGTGGTTATCTGAACGAAGGATCTGATGCATTCCATCTTGAAGACGGGGTTTTGTTTGACGATTATCAAGTTGCAGAAGTTAATCGATGTAAAGCTATTTATACCGATGAACACATAGCTCTAGTGGATTATACATATAAAGGATTAATAAGAGCATTGAGAACAGAAAATGTATATAGAACAACTATAAATTCTTTCGAGATAATTGCTTCAGAACTCATAAAAGAAAAATTAATATACAACAATATTATACTTTTTGGTGATTCAAGGATTACAAGTAGTTTAATCACACCATCAACAGTGTTAAACGATCTTGTGATTCCTTTCGGAATAATCACTTTGGGACAGCAAGACGTGGTACTAAATAATCCGAAAGGGTCGTTTATCATTAATAAGAAGGGTTATGGTGGAACGATGATGATTATCGAACCGAAAGTTGACGGAATAAATGGAATTCAAACATTAAATACATTCGTATCAACTATCGGTGGGTTACAAAATATAGGAATTAGCATAAAAGGAGGGCGGCTCAGCAACTTTGATAGTGTGGTAGATAGAATTTGTGAAAATTGTATTTTCGATGTAGAGCTAATTAATATAAAAGAACCCTATAAATTCAAAGCGGACATTAGCGATAGTAATAGACAATCTAAGAATGTGGTAATAAAGGGGAAAGCTAAAGATATCACAGGTTCATTTTTGGAGGAAAAAATAAACGATAGAGCAGAGAATATACTGGTAGAGAACGTTTATTTTTCTGGCACTATTGGAGTGCTAAGAACTGGTAACTTTAGTACATCTAAGTGGGTTGGGTGTAATGCTTCAAATGCCTCGGTGCAAATTGTCGAAAACATACTGGGTGGTGGCGGAATACACCTAAACGCATCAGCGAGAAGCTCTTACGATGCCATTCACGACATCGTCACTCAAGTGCCAACGAACCTATTTACGCCTCATTCTTTTGGCAGTACGTTAAGGGTTGAAGGTGGAGCATGCTACGTTGCTGAAGGGATAACTAGCGCGGATTGGAACCTAATGTGATAACACTAAACTCTAATGCGCTTAATCTTAAATCTATGCGCATCACAGCAAGCCAAGAGCTTGCCAGTGATGACGCCAGTGGCCAAAGCTCAAGCACTGACGTAGCTGAAACGGGCATGAAAGCAAAAACGCTTACCGTTAGCGGCTACGTGTTATTTAATCAGGCGGTTAACTTAACTAACCTGTTTAACATGGCCGAAGCGACTGAAAGTGGCGCAAGAACGATTTACCGCATTAGCAATCAAACCGCAGACGCATTAGGTGTAAAACAAGTGCGCTTTGCGAGTCGAATTGAAGCGGTAGAACAAGAAAGCACACGCCAATGGGCGGTTAATTTTACCTTGCAAGAATATCGCAGCGTGCCGCAAAAGGTTGAAGAACGCCAACCAGATGCGGAAGCAAATCAGCAAGGGGCCAGTACCACAAGTGAGTCTAGTTTTGAATATGCATCACTACAACAAAACCTAACTGACAACTTTGGCACATTGAGGTCTTAATGAGCACACCAAACGCGCGATTTATTGCCAGAGCTTATATTGATAATCAAAAAATCGATATAAAGGATCATTGGGTCGTGTTGCAATCAACCACACCAGGTAACTGCCAAATCACCGTAAAAACAGAGGCAAAGCAATTTGCCCTTGTATCAGTTGATTTGGGCTGGGGCGACATGATTGATAAAGTCTTTATCGGTTATGTTGAGCGTGTCATGCCAGCAGTTAACGGCTGGTATACCTTATTTTGTCGTGAGTTATCTGCATCGTTAGCACTTAATTACAGCGTCATGTTACGTCATCCAACATTAAAACAAGTATTAGACGAACTAAGCCAATTAACCGGGCTTGAATTTGTGGTACCAGATAAAACTTACGCCGAAACCGCAATACCGTGTTTTTACTGCGACAGTTCAGGTTATGCCATGTTAGATAACATTGGACGTTCATTCCGCATTGATGACTTTATCTGGCAACAGCAAGGTAATGGCAAAATATACGTTGGCAGCTATCAAGACAGTTTTTGGGCAGACAAGCCCATTGTGATCCCCAATAACTTAATGACTAACCACCAAGCCGGACGAACGGCAACCATACCAGCAGCCCCAATGATTAGACCAAACGTATTAGCCAATGGAAGCCGCATTAAAACCGTTGAGTTTAAAGAAACTCAAATGACCATCACCTGGTGACATATGGAAACCATAATCAATAGAGTCATTCGCCGCTTATTCCCAGAACTAACCGCAAAGCTGCATTTACCTCGTTGGGGTAAAGTCGTTGCTTTGCCAGAATTGCCCACAGAAGATGGCGAACGCGGCAGTGATCCGTTTTACCCACGCTATGCCGTTGACGTGCAGCTGCTAGATGAAAATGGCACCGCGACCAAATCAAAACCATTGCAAGCCGTACCATTACCATTACCAGGTGCAGGCAACAAAGCAGGCCGACTCGAACCGCCGGCTATTGGTGCAATTGTCGAAATTGCATTTGCCTATGGTCGACCAGATAAACCATTCATCAGAACAGTATTACCGTTCGGTTGGGACTTACCCGCAATCAAAGAGGGTGAAACCCGCACCCAAATACGTGACGGCGTATATCAACACATCGACGACAAAGGCAACTTTGAAAACAAAACCGATGAATCATTAACAGACATCATAGGCAAACTAGCCGAACTACAATGTGAAACCCGCAAAGTAACAGCCAGCATAGAACAAGACCACCGCAGCCCAAAAACATGGATAGGCAGCGACAGCGAGAACGTTTTAAAACTACTGTCAGAACTCATGGCCACAGTCAGTGCATTAGCATCAACATGCGCAAGCCACACACACCCGGGCATTGCATCGGGACCAGGTTCAACACAAGCACCCAACCAAGCCGGCGACTTCAACGGCAAAGCATCAGAAGCAGATGGGCAAAAGGGAAGACTAGATCCAATAACTAAATAGGGTAAGCCTATAATGTTGTGTTATTTTAATGGCATTACAGAATGTTGGAGTTTATGTTATGTCGGATGGTGTTACTTGTTTGAGTGCGTCAGATATTTTAGCAAGTTTGGCTTTTATTGCTTCGTTATTGGCTCTTTGGATAAGCTGGAAAACATATGACAGAGATACTCATTCTATTAAAGTTCACAAGTCTATTTTTGGTCATCCTTCAACCGGTTGGAATGTTTCGATATCAGTGGCTAATGTTGGAAGACGACCAATTTCAATAGTACATAAAAGTTATGAGTCTCCTGATGGGCGTCATTGTTCATTTTCATTTCTTCACCCAGAAGCTGGGTCTGCACGTATAGAAGAAGGGGACTCAGTTGCTACAGAGTTTAAAGGTGAAAATGGTCAAGGATTTTTCAGAACAACTGAAGAGGCTAGAGCAACTAAGTTTTTTATAACTGATTCATTAGGTGAGACGTATCAGGTTGGCTTCGACTCTGGTAAAAAATCAATTTTACAGAAACTTAAAATAAAACTCATGTCGAATAAAAATCAGACACTTTAAATTTAAATATATCAAAGTGGTGCTGAACTTTTCTTACAAGTATTAAAAATATATAGCCGTGGGTTTGTCACTTAACAGGTGATGAACTCGCGGCTATATAAAACATATTTATACCACACAGCAAACCACATCATCTATAGAGTTAACCTAGGAGATTCCCTCACGAAATCTAGCGCCACAAAGAAACCTCCCCACGAAATCCGCACTCTTCCTCACCCTCCTGCGGGCTCTTTATGTTAATTTTTTTTCAGTTTTTGAGTATTGCAGTTCATAAGGGCAACACGCGCCATTCCTAGGGGTTTTAAAAGATCAAAGATCTGAAAAGATCGCGATTAATTTCACTGTTTTGCAGTTCTAAATAGGCGTATCTACAGTTTATTAGTGCTTGCAGCCCGCATTGCAACAGGATTCTGTCTAGTTTTTGTGGGTTATGAGAAGATCTTGGTAAAATTAATAAATATATAAAGTTATATAAAAACAATTGGTTAATCAGGTTTTAAAGTGAAATTTATGCGGTTGTTAAAAATGAGATGACTAAGCGATCCAACTCATTTTTGGACAGTAACGTGTCAGAATTTAAACTCTACAGGTGGATGGTGGAATTAGAAAAAGTATGGTGTTCTGATATGTACGAACGCCTTTATAACGAGCTTCGCTTGCTGCGAAGCTGCGCATAGTGTTGTCCAGCCACAAAGTGGCATTCGTTGATAAATTTGTTATATCAATATTTTCTAGACCAATACTCCAGTCGCTTTTCAGGGTTTTCTAACAACTCTACGCACAGGTCAGAATATTTCTCTATCAAAATTGCCGAGTTTGACCAGTTAGTATCCAGTTCATTATACATTTCTTTGTAAGCTAATTTTACTCTTGCTGCTGATACTTTTTCATTTGAAAGTTCAGAAGCAAATCGAAAGGAATTGATACTAGATTGCTCATATAGACTTCCATCTTGTCCACTCGCAACCAAAGCTTGAGACATCAACAGAAAGTAAGAAGAGCAGTTAGAAAAATCTGAAGCGAGATTAGCCTGAACTCTTTCCATATCAGAACTAAGTGCGCTGAAACTGAAGAAAGGTAAAATCGAAAAAAGTAAGTACTTCATTACATTCCTTATTGATATAACGCCAGGCTCACCGAGCAAATTTTTAATGAAGGCTTTTATGCGTATTTTGGCATAAAGGTGCCTGCGGGAATTTGTTACACCTTCCCTGTGGAGTCGTTTGTTATGTTCGGCCTATTTCTTTTAATTTATTAATGAAGTTGTTTTCTGGGCTTAATATAACCCTTTCTCCAACGGATGTTTCAACCCAAAGCTTTAGGCTTTTTAAAGTTTTACTATCAGGTGTTTTTACAAAACCAGTAGCAAATGGAACAAGCCATTCATTTTCATTGTCAATTGGGATAAGAAAACTTGCTGATTCTCCATGTTGCAAAGTTTTGGGGTATTGAACACTTAAGTTGGAATGAAAAGGTTGTATACAAAATTGTGTATTTTTCCTTTTACCAACACTCCACCCAATACTCGTAATCACAACATTTCTATCCGCTTTGTTTGTGATGTTTATCCCGAAGTAATTATTCGGAGGGCTTCCGTCTCCATCAAATGTTACTCTTAATCCCGCGAACACTCTCAAATTTATTCGATTGGAAGTTCTTGCAAAATATAAAGAAGTAATGACTGCACTAATTGTTCCTATAGCGGCAAGCCAAGTTCCAATTGTGTTTGCTAACTGAATTTTTTGGTCAAATGTCATTGAGTCACCATTCTGAAGCATAATTTGTATAATGCGCGTGCACATTTTATTAGCCTGTCACTTAAGCCTTTTTGCAGAAAACCATTGATTAATAGGCACTATATCAGCGTTTCACTGAATAAACGAGCACAGCAAATTAAAAAGTGCGCATTAATATTTATGTCTTATCTAAAGCAGTCAATAGCATCCACTTATCGATTAGCAAAAGTAGGTCAACTAAATTGTTACTGTTCTGTGCAGCTTATCGCCTGAAAGCAATAAAGGGGTATTTATGTGTTAGCTGGTAAGGGCATTGTGATTATTATGAGTCAAACTTTTGATTGGCTGTGGACACTATGTGGACACTGGAAAGAAAAAGGGCTTAGCATTGCTGCTAAGCCCTTGTTTTAATTGGTGGAGGCGGCGGGACTTGAACCCGCGTCCAGAAAGCCTACATCCTCGGCACTACATGTTTAGTCTCTCTTTTATTTAACCAATTAGTCTCCGAAAGACAGGATGCTACTTGGTGAGTCCGGTACTGTTTCGCGGTTCACCCCCGGACGGAGTTCCCTCGCTAGCACACTGTAATATGACCATCAAAATCCACTGCCCACGTGCGAAACGTGTGGTTGATGGCTAGCTAGCCTAAGCTGCTAGAGAGTAGTTAGAGTCGTTTGCAACTATAACGGTGCGGCTTTTTACGAGGCCAACCGCCCCTCGACATGCTCCTTGGGTTTCGTGAATCCTGTCGAATCCAGAATCGCCCCCAATTAGTGATAGTGTAACGTGTTGTTTGGTGAATACCTAGCGACGATTAACAAAATATCATCGTTTGGTTATTATCCGTTCAGTCGGTCTTTTTTCATGACTCGAGACTGCTCAACTTTCCATTCACGCTCTTTGGTATCTTCACGTTTATCGTGATCTTTTTTACCTTTACCTAAACCAATTTCTACTTTGACCCACGCACCTTTGCGCCAGTACATAGATAGTGGGATTAAGGTATAGCCTTGACGTTCAATTAAGCCTGCAAGTTTATCAATCTCGCTACGTTTTAAGAGTAGCTTTTTGGTTCTGATAGGGTCACATACCACATGTGTTGAAGCTGTATTTAAGGGTTGAATAGTACAACCGTGCATAAATGCTTCATTATTTTTGATGTAGACATAACAATCAGATAGGTTAACTTTACCCATACGAATGGATTTTACTTCCCATCCCATTAACTCTAAACCCGCTTCGATTTTGTCTTCAATACGGTATTCAAAAGTGGCCCGTTTATTACGTGCTATTGTTGCAGGGGCATTTTTTGCTGATTTTGAATTCTTTTTTACCATGCTTATTTACCATCTAGGCGTTATATCGCCTGCAATTTGCCCATTTGAAAAGCGCTATTTATAAGGCTTACCTTATAACAGATATGGGGGAGAGTATTAATAATTCAACGATTATACCTAAATTATTGGTTTGTGTACGTCTATGTTATGCCGCAACAGATGCCTTTTTTATTTATCGTGATAAAATCTAATCATTATGTCGTAAAAGTGAGTACGAATGCCTAAAATTTCCAAAAGTGTATTGGTACGCTTTAGTGCCATGCAAATGTATGAATTAGTCAATGACGTTGAATCTTACCATGCTTTTTTACCTGGTTGTGTTGGTGGGAAAGTACTTGAATTTGATGGTAAAACTATGGTTGCATCGGTTGATGTTAGCAAGGCTGGTATCAAAAAGACTTTTACCACACGTAATCAAGTTGAAGCTGGTAAGCGTATTGCTTTGGCATTAGAAAACGGGCCGTTTAAACGTTTGAATGGTTTATGGGTTTTTACCGAGTTGACGGACGATGCCTGTAAAGTTGAGTTTGATTTAGATTTTGAGTTTTCAAATCCACTCTCTGATTTGGCTTTTGGACGAGTATTTAAACAATTAATGTCGTCTATGGTGACAGCATTTACTGAAAGAGCAAAGGTGATTTATCGTGACAACTGAACAAGAGCCTTTTGCGGTTGATGTTATTTATGCTTTACCTAAACAGCAAAAAATTATTAGTGTGATGGTAAAGCCTGGTTGTACTTTTATTGAGGCTGTTAAGCAAAGTGATATTTGTGCTTTTTTTCCGCAAATTGATTTAGCAACGGTTAAGCTGGGCGTGTTTAGCCGACAAGCTAAGCATGATGAAGTACTTTTGCCTGGACAAAGGGTCGAAATTTATCGTCCTCTCATTGCCGATCCAAAAGATGTACGTCGTAAACGAGCAGAAAAAGCTAAAGATGAAGGGCGAATTAATAAAATTACTGGGGCTAAGGTTAGCTAACTAGTCTTAGTTGGGGTTAGGTATAGGGCAGTATAACTGCAACGTATTCGTTTAAATTAAAACACGTTTAGCCCTAGCAAAACTTAACTGTTACTAAGTAAGTTGTTGATAAAATATGTTAGTTGATCTTAACTCTGATTAAGAGATTTGCTCACTCATCAATGTTATTCAATAAATATATACGCTACCTCTTCAGCCGGAGAGCTTTAGTGATAACAAGGTGAGTTTACCCGTCATTCGTCGGTCTATTGCAAGTTAATCTAACATAGTTAGTGTTGAACGTCGGCGCTGAAGATTGATTTATTCACCCGTTTCAGGCTATGCGAATATGAGCACAATTCTTGTGTACAAAAAAGCAGAGCGATTAGGCTCTGCTTTTTATTATTTGCTGCTGAATTAGGTAAATTATTTACTTATCATCAATGTTCGATGTATTTAATCCACGTTCTTCTTCAACAAGTGGCTTTGAATCCGGGCGAGTTTCTGGATTGAGCGGATCATCTTCTGGCTGGTTAATAGAAGGTAACTTGCTTTGATTCAATGGCGTATTAAATTCTTCACTGAGATCATAATCGCCCTCTACACGGCTGATTTTTCCGTCAATAAAGTGGATCACTAATTCTTTGTGGATGATGCTAGCATCACGACCACTTTTAAAGTGATAGACGTAGTACCAAGTGTCATCAGCAAAACTGTCACGTAAAACAGGACGGCCTAAAATGTATTCAGTTTGTTCTTTGGTCATCTCAATACGTAACTTATGGACTTCTTGCGACTCCATATAGTTACCTTGTGGAACATCTGGCTTATAAACTAGCCAATCGAATACGCCACAACCACTTAAAGAGATAGATAATGCTACTGCGCTTAACAGAGTAAGACTTTGTTTTTTGTTAATCATTGTCTGTGCTACTTCCCAAATTCTGTCGGCCATCATACCCAAGCAAGCCCTATCCTGACAAGGGGGGATGTGACTTGCAGGTCATTTGATTCATTTTATGGCTATAAGTTCACGAGTTTAATTGTGATTCTTAGTAATAAAACCATTGGAATCTTTACTCAAATTGTTTAACTTGTGATGTAAGACATATGTTATTAAGTTCTGCGCTGCAGTATCATTAATTATAAAACTTAGAATGATTTGTGTAATGCGCAATGGCCCCAAGATGAATGAAACTAACCCATTTGAGCACGATGATAATAAACCTGTTAAGCATGAGGGACGTTTAATTTGTGTTGGCACAGGGATGCAATTAAGTGGTCAAATAAGTCTGTTAAGTAAAAGCTATATTGAAATTGCTGATGTAGTGTTTTCTTTAGTTACCGATGGTTTTTCACAGCGCTGGTTAGATTCGTTAAACGATAATGTACAGTCTTTACAGTCTTTTTACGCAAATGAGGGCGAGTTTAAAAATCGCCGTGAAACCTATGCGCAGATGGTTGATGAGATTTTAGCTCAAGTTCGTTTAGGTAAATTAGTTGTATGTGCCTTTTATGGCCACCCTGGGGTATTTGCCTGTGTTGCGCATCGAGCAATAGCATTGGCGCGTGGTGAGGGTTTTGAAGCTAGTATGTTACCTGGTATTTCTGCTGAAGCGTGTTTATGGGCTGATTTAGGCATAGATCCTGGTAATGTGGGACATCAGAGTTTTGAAGCAACGCAATTTTTGCTTTATAACCACATACCTAATACTTGTACCCATTTATTACTTTGGCAGATAGCATTAGCGGGGGAGCATACGCTAACTCAATTTTCTACAACGGTGGATAAGCTAAATATACTGGTAGCGCATTTAAATCAATGGTATCCCTTAACACACCCCGTTATAATTTATGAAGCGGCGACCTTGCCTTTTCAACAACCAAGGATAGAATCTATTACCCTTGCTCAATTACCATATATAAAGCTGAATGCAATGAGTACCTTGATGATACCGCCAGCAAAAGCATTATCACTTAACCATCAAGTATTACAACAATTAGGGATCACTGCGGCTAATATTGGTTAGCAATAAGCGTGACGTTTTACGGAGATAATATGTCAAAATTACAACAATTTGCCCAAGCATTATCAGCAGATGCTGGATTATTAGAAGCTTACAAAGCTGACCCGAAAGGGGTAATGCTTGCTAATGGACTCACTAAGCAGGAAGTGGAGTTAGTTTTATCCGGTGATATCGGTGGCTTAAAAGCGCTATTAGGTGACAGCTTAATGCAAGCTTATGTAGTTATTGCGACCCCTACTGAATAATAAAATGCCCCTAAAGAGGCTTGTATATTGTTTTTTTATTCAATTGGTTTTTGCCTGTTGTGTTTTTGCGTCGCCAAATTTTGATGAGCGTCTGACTACACTAGATAAGTTATTACAAACAGACTTACCTCAAGCAGAAATCATATTGGCTGAATTAGCACCCTCTGTTTCTCAATTCACTCCTTCTCAGTTAGCCACCTACCATACGTTGTCGAGCATCAAGCAGTTGTATTTGTCCGAATTAGAACAGGCTAATCAATCACTTGACATGGCGTTATCTTTTGAGCCTTCAGAAGAACTATTGACTCGAATATACCTTTACAAAGTCACCATATATTTATTGCAGCGAAACTATGAAGCCGCTTTTTCTATGTTGGAGATGAACTTATCAAGAATTGAAAGTTATCAGGATAACCGTTTAAAAGTGGCTTCGTATGTGCGTTTGTTAAATATCTTCTTAGATTTAAATGCGTACGATGAAATGCGAGACACGGCTAATCTTGTGCTTAATATCAATCAAGGTAAAGACACTAAACATGAATGTTACGCGAAATTATATTTAGCCGTCGCCACTTTGAAACTGACGCAATATTCGCAGGCCAACGAGTTATTCAAAGACTCACAAATCTATTGTGCCACTAATGAACAACCATTAATTGCTAATATGTCCATTAAAGGGCAAGCACAGAGTTACTTTGAACTAGGCCAATTAGTACTTGCCAGAACCATGTTTGAAACTGCATTAACAGGTTATCAGGAGTTTCGTTTTCAACTTGAAATTAATGATGTTAAAGCCTATTTAAGTAAAATTTATTTCTATCAAAAGGAATACGAAAGAGCAGCACAATACGCAGATGAACTGAGTAAGCTTAATGATGATAAAGTTAACCAACATGCAAAGAAGCAAGCTAACGAGGTGTTAGCCATGTTGGCAAGTAAAGACGGCGATTACGCAAAGGCATACCAATATCAACTTATTGCGCATACTTTAGATTTACAATATTTAGAAGATAAAACGAATAAACAAAACGCTTATCAGATGGCGCGTTTTAATAATGCCGAGACCAATAGAGAAAATAAAAGTCTGCAGCAAGAGCGCATGTTAATGATGCAACAAAAAGATCTGATGTTGAAAGAAAAAAGTTCATCGATGATGTTTTCTACATTGCTTTTTGGGGTGTGTATCGGATTAGTGTTATTACTATTAACCGCTTGGCTGCAGCGCAATCAATTTAGGCGTCAAGCCCAGCGAGATGGGCTAACGGGGATTTATAACCGCCAAACAGGACAAGATTTAGCTGAAGATGAGCTGGTACAAGTGCTGGCTAATCATAGTCATTTTTCAGTGATGATTTTAGATTTAGATTTGTTTAAATCAATCAATGATCGTTTTGGCCATGCAACAGGGGATTGGACCCTTAAAAAAGTTACCCATGTCATTCAAGATATCATTCGACCAACGGATATATTTTGCCGAATGGGGGGCGAAGAGTTTGTGTTGTACTTACCCAATACCGATCCGCAAGCGGCATTGCAATTAGCAGAAATTATTCGTTCTGAAGTTGAAAGTATTAATACCAAGTATTCTGGGCATAATTTTTCAATTAGTATCAGTATTGGTATTAGCTCACTTGATGACGGTGATTTAAGCCTTGATCCATTTTTGAATCGCGCAGATATCGCGTTATATGAGTGTAAACGTCAAGGTCGAAATAAAGTCCTCATCTATCAGCCTAGCTTTGCATAAGCTATTTTGGTTTTTTAAGTGCTTAACATCTTCTTTACTACTTTGTATAACTTCATTCCAATAGTTGAGATTTAACGCTGCCACTATGGTTAATGTGATGGGCTGTCACTTCCCGATCTTTTACTTTCCTCCTTTATTTGTTTATCTCAAGCTAAGTTAACCTCAAA
This sequence comes from Shewanella sp. ULN5, assembly GCF_030731885.1. Classification (NCBI taxonomy): domain Bacteria; kingdom Pseudomonadati; phylum Pseudomonadota; class Gammaproteobacteria; order Alteromonadales; family Shewanellaceae; genus Shewanella; species Shewanella sp. ULN5. Next base: position 185,195 of record NZ_JAPJEE010000004.1, on the reverse strand, counting down.
TCAAGTTCAGAGATAAACAAATAATGTTGTAATAGTGAATATTCAGATGCCCAAAATCAAAAATCAAAAATCAAAAATCAAAAATCAAAAATCAAAAATCAAAAATCAAAAATCAAAAATCAAACATCAAACATCAACTTTGCGTCGATATTGAAAATAAGATGAGTTTACTAGTACTAGCTTCAATTTAAACTGACAGGCACCATTTAAACACCAAGTAGATGCCCGTCAATATCAAAGTAATTGCAACTTTTCTCGTGTTAGACATAGCACTGATAACTTTGCAAAGGGGGGGGAGGAGGCAGCTGTTACACCCTCCAGAGGATATTTCTTTTTCATATCAAATCCTAATTCTAAAGTGACCACTTCATTTTCGAGGTAACCTCAAGTTGGCCTAGTCTATAAATAAGCCAGTATGAAGCTGTTCACATTCAATTCTTCATCGTCAAACTTGAGTTTTGTTCGGATAACAAGACGAATTCACATATCAATCATTAGCCTATTCAAGCTGTGTTGTGTTCGAGTTGAATATATTTAACGTAGCTATGGTGCTTTGAATCACATTGACTATCTCGAGCAAGGGCGTGGGAGCATCCATTACTCATCTCCCTGCTTTGAGTGTTTAATCTTGGCAAACCGCTTTCTTGAACTGTTTGATAAATATTGCTTAGCTTTTTGAGGAAATAAGAAGACAACACGTCGCTGCTTAGCCTGATTTTAAATAGTTAAAAACAGCCTCAACTCGCCATAAATGACTATTTAAGCCTTTTTTTACCGTTCAAGTGTAAATAAATCATTAAAAATGCAAATAAATTAATTTTTTTTTCATTAATACCACTCGTGAATAGATTGATGATCTGATAACGCGCATCTGAAAATACCTCAAATCACCCATGCAAACAATTACCTTTACGTAAACGTAAGTTTCAAACGACCGTTTGAAAATTATTTTTGTTTTAAAAATGTTAAGCCTATGTATTTTATGGAAAATAACTCATTACCTCAAGGTGAGCTCAAAACAGGTTTAATTTATTCTACATATCAAACTCGACTAAAGTTGTGTAATAAATATATTACAGCTGGTAATAATATTACGTATTTTGTTTTCGTTGTTTTTTGTTGGTAATAAGGTAAGACCTTTTAATTTTACAGTGTTAACTTTACAAGGTGTAATTTTGCTAATTTGATTTTAATCAGGCAGTTAAATGGTGTTTTTTGTATTGGTAATACCATTTTAAAAGGTGTTTTTTTGGTGTTTTTTGACAAGATTGGTAAGGTTTGAACTGTTGCAAATACAACTGTTTTTGCGTAGTTTTTAATGCGAAACGAACATTTGATAGTTTGATTGAGTGTGAGAGTTAAGTAGAAGTGGTTAGATAGATTGCTCGGATTCATTTGCAGTGTGTTAAGCAAGCAACGTTAAATATTCTGAACCGTCTATCTGTAATGCTTAACTTTCGTTTTTAAACACTCACTAGTGAATATGTTCAACAAACAATGTGAATGATGGTCGCACCAAGGGAGTCAGGTTATGACGGCAGAGCAATTAGTAGCACAGTACAGTAAGACAACATCTGAACAGTCAAATTCTGTAAGCACTTCAGATTTAGTCATTGTTGGTCCTACGATAGCCGGACAAGAAGAAGTGTTTAATTCTGGCGCGATAGCATTACTTGACAGCTTATGTAGCCGTTTTGCCGCAGAAGTACCACAGTTACTTGAAAAACGTAAACAAAAACAAGCACGTATTGATGGTGGCGAATTACCAGACTTTTTACCTGAAACCCGTGCGATTCGTGATGGTGATTGGTCTATCCGTGGTATACCACAAGATTTAACTGACCGTCGTGTTGAAATTACTGGTCCAGTAGATCGCAAGATGATCATTAACGCGTTAAATGCCAACGTTAAAGTGTTTATGGCTGATTTTGAAGACTCACTTGCCCCAAGCTGGCAAAAAGTGGTTGAAGGTCAAATCAACTTACGTGATGCGGTTCGTGGTGATATTGAGTTCACCGCACCAGAAACAGGCAAACAGTACAAGTTGAATCCCGATCCAGCAGTGTTAATTGCTCGCGTTCGTGGTTTGCACTTAAAAGAAAAGCACGTTGAATACAAAGGCCTGGCGATCCCTGGTGGTTTGATGGATTTTGCACTGTATTTTTACCATAACTACCACCAGTTATTAGCTAAAAATTCAGGACCATATTTTTATATCCCAAAACTTGAAAGTCATATTGAAGCGCGATGGTGGGCAAAGGTTTTCGCGTTTGTTGAAGAGCGTTTTTGCTTAAAGCCTGGCACGATTAAATGTACTTGTTTAATTGAGACATTACCTGCCGTATTTGAAATGGACGAAATCTTATATGAGCTACGGTCAAATATTGTGGCGCTGAATTGCGGACGTTGGGATTACATTTTTAGTTATATCAAAACGCTTAAACGCTATGCCGATAGAGTATTACCGGATCGCCAAGCAGTCACAATGGACACCAAGTTTTTAAGTGCTTATTCACGTTTATTAATTAAAACCTGTCACAAGCGTGGTGCACTAGCTATGGGGGGAATGGCGGCATTTATTCCGGCTAAAGATGAAGCTACCAACTTGCAAGTGTTAACAAAAGTTCGCGGTGATAAAGAATTAGAAGCGCGAAATGGTCACGATGGCACTTGGGTTGCGCATCCAGGATTAGCGGATACAGCCATGAGTATCTTCAACGACTATATTGGCGGTGATAGAACCAATCAATTGCATATTACTCGCGATGTTGATGCGCCCATTTTAGCATCAGAACTGCTAATGCCATGTGAGGGTGAGCGAACTGAATCGGGTATGCGTTTGAACATTCGCATTGCGGTTCAATACATTGAAGCTTGGATCCAGGGCAACGGTTGTGTACCGATTTACGGCCTAATGGAAGATGCGGCAACAGCTGAAATATCGCGCACTTCAATATGGCAATGGATCCAACACGGTAAAACCTTATCTAATGACAAATTAGTGACGAAAGATTTATTCAGAAGCATGCTGGCAGAAGAGTTAATTAATGTGCAGCAAGAGTTGGGTGATGCACGTTACGAGTCAGGTCAGTTTGCTAAAGCGGCTGAGTTACTTGAACAAATTACCACCTCAGATGAATTGGTAGACTTTTTAACACTACCTGGATACGAGCTTTTAACCGCTAAATAGTAAAACCAATTTTATTCATTATAAGAATCTCACGTGCTGTATTGTGCAGCCGTGTTAACTGACTAGCAGTCAAACAGGAAGGAGTCACATTATGACTAAGGCAACACAACTAACTCGTCAACAACAAATCGATGCAATCAAAAAAGATTGGGCTGAAAATCCACGTTGGAAAGGGGTTAAGCGTCCATTTACTGCAGAAGAAGTGGTCGCCTTACGTGGTTCAATAGTTCCTGAAAATACTATTGCTAAATTAGGTGCCGCAAAGTTATGGGACCTTGTTAATGGCGGCGCTAAAAAAGGCTATGTTAACTCACTGGGTGCATTAACAGGCGGTCAAGCGGTTCAACAAGCTAAAGCGGGTATTGAAGCTATTTATCTTTCAGGTTGGCAGGTGGCTGCAGATGCTAACTTAGCTGGCACTATGTATCCAGATCAATCACTCTATCCAGCTAACTCTGTACCAGCGGTTGTTAGCCGTATTAACAACTCTTTCCGCCGTGCTGATCAAATTCAGTGGAGCAAAGAAGTTAATCCAGGTGACAAAAATTACACTGACTACTATTTACCAATTGTTGCTGATGCTGAAGCGGGTTTTGGTGGTGTGCTAAACGCATTTGAATTAATGAAGTCAATGATTGATGCTGGTGCAGCAGGTGTTCACTTTGAAGACCAATTAGCCTCAGTTAAAAAATGTGGTCACATGGGCGGCAAAGTGCTTGTTCCAACTCAAGAAGCAGTTCAAAAACTTGTTGCAGCACGTTTAGCGGCAGACGTAAGCGGTGTTGAAACCCTGGTTATTGCACGTACAGATGCTAACGCGGCTGATTTAATGACATCAGATTGTGATGCTTACGACCGTGACTTTGTTACTGGTGAGCGTACTAGCGAAGGTTTCTACCGTGTTAAAGCGGGTCTTGACCAAGCAATTTCTCGTGGCTTAGCTTATGCACCTTATGCTGATTTAATCTGGTGTGAAACGGCTAAACCTTGTTTAGAAGAAGCTAAGAAGTTTGCTGATGCGATTCATGCTCAATACCCAGATCAGTTGCTTGCCTATAACTGTTCACCTTCATTCAACTGGAAGAAAAACTTGGACGATGCAACGATTGCTAAGTTCCAACAAGAGCTTTCAAACATGGGTTACAAGTACCAATTCATCACTTTAGCGGGCATTCATAACATGTGGTACAACATGTTTGATTTAGCTTATGACTATGCACGTGGTGAAGGTATGAAGCACTATGTTGAAAAAGTTCAAGACGTTGAATTTGCTGCAGCAGAGAAAGGTTATACGTTCGTATCTCACCAGCAAGAAGTGGGTACAGGTTACTTTGACCAAGTGACGACCTGTATTCAAGGTGGTAAGTCTTCAGTTACAGCGTTAACAGGTTCGACTGAAGAAGAGCAGTTTTAAGATTTAGATATACCGTTTTACAGTTTAGTCGCTTTGCGACTGTTGTAACCCCGTGCGGTTCTCCTACAGGCCGCACGGGACTTTTATCCAATTTGATGGATCAAAAGCCGACAAGCTTTGATGTTGTTCCTTATTGTTGGATTTACTTCCTACCCGTAAGTTTTTAACCAACTCGCTTGTGTTACGGCCCTTAATGGGCCGATTTTTTTATTTTGTCCTCCTTCATTTAGTAATAATGTCTCGCTGAACTAGCCATCTTGGGTATACTTGTTAGTAAATATTCAAAATTAATTTAATAAAAAGAACAATTATGACAGCTAATCCATCTCATAAAGGAGTTGAATACTGGACTAAACGCATTAGTGAACAAGAAATGCCAGCCCTATGTTCAACAGTTAGAGATTTAGAGAAGCTTGCCAAGGATGACGTCTCCTCTTTATCGTTACTCGGTCGCAGTGTGATGCATGACAATGCATTAACCTCGCGTATTTTACGGGTAGCAAACAGTGCTACTTATAATAAAGGGATTAATCAAGTTTCTACCGTGAGCCGAGCCGCCGTGGTGCTTGGTTTTGATACAATTAGAAATATTTGTCTTACTGCGCGCTTATTATCCAGTTTACTTGAAAATCATAATCTATCTGACAATGTCTTTCAGCGTCTATTAAAGCTTATGGGACAATCATTTCACGCCGCTATGATTGCGCGGATGATGTTGAATGAGCGTGATGAAAGCCTACGAGAGGAGGTTTTTATTGCGACATTACTATATCGCATCGGTGAAAGTGCCTTTTGGAGCATGGGCGGGGATTTAGCCGATGCTTTAGATGCTAAGTTACTCAATACTGAAAACAGCGTCGAACAATTAAACCTGATCCGTTCTGAGCTTGGCACTTCGTTTAACCAGTTAACGCAAGGCATAGCCAGAAGTTGGGGCTTGGGTGACACCTTACTTAAAGCGCTGAATAACCCAGACGAGCGCATGCCAGAAATACGTTGTATTTTTTTAGCCGATAAATTGGCAGAATCTATCGCCCAACCAGACCTGGACCCACAAGGTTTTCAAAAGCGCCTGCAACAAGCTGCCGATATGCTTGATATTAAGGTTGAAGAGTTCAATCAGCGTTTAATTCGTTGTAATCAAGTGACACATAAGTTAGCTATTGATTATGGCGCTAAGGCTTTAGTGGATTATATTCCTAATACTGAAAAAGTATTTGAAAAATTAGATGCACCACAACCAGAAGCCATGTTACGTGAAGCGAATTTAACTGTGCAGCTAAATAAGCTACGTGAGCTCACGGGTTTTGCGATTAATAAGACTGATTTTAATCAAGTAATGCAAACGGCTTTGGAAGGGGTTTTCAGCGGCGTGGGTGTTGACCGATGTGGTGTGTTATTGTTAACACCAAATCGAAAAATGCTCCAGCCTAGAGTCGTTATGGGTGATGACGCTGAAACCATGAAAACTACTTTTGTTATTGAACTTACCGATCACCAATCCATTTTTGCACAATGTATTGAGCAGAAAAAACCTCAATGGGTGCATCAAACACCAACATCGGAATCGTCTAAATTAACTGCCAGCAATGCAGTAGAGCATTTATCTCGAGAAGGCTTTTTAATTGCGCCGTTAATGGTGAATACCAAGGTGTTAGGGGTGTTCTATGCTGATAGACATGCATCCTTCAGAAAGTTTGAACAAGTTGACTTTGATGCTTTTACGCATTTTTCACAGCTTGCAAACATTTGTTTTAGTGTGTCAATGACTTAGCCGTTAATTGAATAGCAAAACGCCCTTAATATGTTGAGTAGTAAGGGCGTTTTGATTTACTTGCGAACCAAAGTTTTATTGCATTATCAAGCTGGTAATACGCTTAGCTTTATCATTCGGAATAGGGAAGCTTAGATGATATTGTGCAATTTTCCAACCCTGTTCTGTTTGAATTAATGCCCCTGTTCCACGGCTTATGCCATAGGCTGGACTGAATAATTGCTCATCAAATACGATGATGTCGCCTATTTGAAGTAAATGACGTGCTTGCAGATCATAGCGCCAGCCTTTAGTCGGTGTCGCATAGGCTCTAAACTGCACCATGTTCCAGCGTTCGGTAGCATCGGTGCCAATAAAAATCGCATCTGGGTGATATAAATTAAAATACGTTTCCCAGTCTGCCGATATTGCACTTTCATGTAGCTGGTTCAATAATCCATTGACTTGATGGCTATCTTCTTCAGTTAATCCTTGGCTGTCTATGGTGTGATCTGCTTGATTAATATTCGTGATCACGGCTTCAGATTCTGCACTACTTTGCTGACTGCTAATCACTTGCTGAACTGAGGCTTCCTTGGTGGTATTTTCAGCTTGTTCTGCCGCTGCGGTTTCATTATCAAAATGCTGTAATGGATTAGCATTGATGTCAAAGGCTGTTACCGTAGTGATTAATACTGCGATAAATCCTAATCGATGAATAATGGATTGCATAATTTTTCCTTGCTAGGTAGCACTTAATAAGACAAGTATTTGTTGAGAAATACACTGGCAATGAAGATGATATCTCTTTGCAATTTTAATATTAATGCCAATGTATTGGGTTCAATTGATAAAACTGGCTTAACTCACCATATAATTCTGGATGCTGTTGAGAAAAAGCGTTAGGTTTTTCAAAAAAGGTTTCACTTATTACGGCAAAAAATTCAGCAGGATTAGTGGCACCGTAATAGTTGAATAATGACGGTATTTGTTGAGATGCGCAATACTGTAACTGTTTAAATTCTTTACCTAAGGTTGATGACCAATCGGCATAATCTTTAATTTGTCTTAACGTTGGAGCACCATTTGCAGGGCCATTTTCCTGATCTAACTGATGCGCAAACTCATGGATGACCACATTTTGGCCATCAAAGGGCTCTGCTGCACCATGGAGGGTATTTTGCCAAGATAATATGACCTTGCCATTTCCCCATGATTCTCCAAGCAAAACACTTCTGTGATGCGATGCCACCCCTGCGAAATCTATTTTTTGTTGCTCTACGATAAATGCATGCGGATAAATAAGGATCTGTTTTAAATTAGGGAAATAGTCTATTTTACGATTTAACAACAGTAAACAGGCTTGTGCTGCTACAGTGACTTTAATTTCATCTGTGATAGTCAGTCCATCACAGCCAACAAATTGCTTTTCATCAATGAATATTTGAATGTGCTTTTTTAATTGTAATTGTAGGTCGGTAGGCATGCTTTGATAATATGGAAAGCGTTTACGCAATATGCTACGCCATGTTTTTGGGAACGCCTGCAAGCACACTTGATGGCGGTGACGTTCACGTCTTAATCGCGCGCTAGCAATCCAACAGATGGCCGATGTGGCAATAATGCAAACAATTACAATCGCTATCATAAACAGGCTCTAATTAAAGGAGGTCTTAAAGAGATGGGGCAAGAATGGTTGCTTTTCAAGCAGAAAAAAACTGGCAACAATAAATGATGCCAGATAAAGAGTGCGGGGAGAAAAACTAAACCAATAAACCTGAGTGTTAGAGAGCGATTAACACATTACATTCTTGGCTTATTATTGTTATTTTGATAACGATTTGAGCTGCGTATCATGTTCAAATTGCTGATAAAGAGCTTGTTTATCTTTGTCTGATAACAAGTTGTGTTCAGCAATTAAGTGACGAATTAATTTTGATTTAGCCATTTTACTTGCCTGGCTTAACGCAGTTAAATCGCTAATTGCTTGTTCACTTAATGTAAATGTGGCACGTCGAAACGGTTTTTTTACCTGTTCCGTTTGATTAACTAGCTGTTGTGATTGAGTTGCTTGCTTATTGTCTCGGCGCTGTAAAAAGTCAACCACATTAGTATGTTGAGTAAATTCATGAGTTTGACCTAACGCATAAAGACTTGCGTTATCGATAAACTCTTCAATAGACATTTGCTTGGAAAACGCAGCTTTACATGACGAGGCGTTTTTCTTGAGATCGGCCAGTCCCATAATTTCCCCTTAGTGTGGTGACATTCCGCGGCGATAAACGCTGCTCCATGATTTGTTTGGCATTTTCTGCTTGCAGTAATTCACACGCAATAGCACGCATTTCGTCAGCCGCTTTACCATTTGGTTCGATTTCAATCACCGACAAGCCTGACTCTTCACTGTCATCGTAAATATTACGACTGTAATTTACCGCATCTAACACATTAATATCATAGGTGCGGCAAACATCTTTTGCTTCTAATATTCTGCCAACCTGATTAGGTAAGTTGGGGCATTGAGTGATCACAAATGAGGCGCGCATTTTGGGGTTAATCATCATACAAGTGGCAACGATATCATCCATGTGACTAACCGTTTTAAGATCGCGACGTTTAGGTCTTAATGGCATCAATACATGTGATGCTACCGACATGGTTGCACGCAGTGCAAGGTTGTCTTGTCCTCCACAATCGACGATAACATAGTCATAGTGTTGCTCTAAACTGAGTAAGTCGTTACGAATTTTGCCATAAAGCTGCACACAATTGATTGCCGGTAAGTCAGGGTTATTGTTTCGAGCCTGGATCCAATCTGATGTGGTTCTTTGGGGGTCGCAATCCACCATTATTACACTGGCTTTGGTTTCTTTTGTGAGAAACACTGCAATATTTTGTGCTAGACAGCTTTTGCCACTGCCGCCTTTTTCGCCACCAACTAAAATAATCATTATCTACACCTCATTATTGAGTGATATAGCTGTAATGTAGTCTGGATGTTAATACTTAGTCAATTAGCTGATTTTTGACGTTTTTTATATATTGTCACACTGCTTTTTTGTTGACGCTATTTTGAGATTTGGCAAATAATTGACGTTTATTCACTAATAAGCAGGTGTTGATAAAATGTTAATTTAATGAATCACTTGGCAGCATTATGAGACGCTTATAGTTGTTGTTAAGCTAATTACATCGATCAATATTTTGCTTTATATAACCATTATCGTGATATTTCTACTTTTGTATTTCAAAATGGTATAAATGTTTTGGTCTGTTATTGCAGCTCTGAGGCTGGAGGGGGCGTTTCTAACATTACGCCATTTTTTTATTGGTATCTATTTTTACTCTACTATCGATTTTTTATATAGAATCACTCCATCATCAACTATCGAACTTGTTGTCATCATTAAGTTATGGTCAACATCCTGTGGCAAAGTAGCTTTAAGGCCTAGATAACTCAGAACAAGATAAATTTCGGTTTTAGTGGATACATTCGATGCCGTGAGAGGTTTGTAGTGGTTCTGTTAAATAAAAATGAGTACAACCTAAATGAATGAACAAGCTTTATTAGAGGCGGTTAACCAAACCATGCCTTTTGGTAAATATGCAGGGCGCAAGTTGATACACTTGCCTGAACCCTATTTAGTTTGGTTTCACGCTAAAGGATTCCCTGAAGGGAAATTAGGTCAGCAACTGGCGCTGATGTATGAAGTGAAGTTGAACGGTTTAGAAGAGATGCTTCAACCGTTAGTGAAACCAAATCATAATACTTTTTCTAAATAAAAGGCGGCCAATGTTTGGTTGTTTTTGACTCTTAAATTTGATTTGATGAGTCTAAAGTTGTGTCTTTCAAACAGCGGTTTAGAAAGGTAGGACGCATCAACCGATAACCGTTGATAATGTTGCGATTTAGCCCAGCATTGCAGATGTTCAATCAACAGGCTGGCAATGCCTTGGTGTTGAAAATGTGGATCGACATACAGGCAATCAATGTAGCCACGTTGGTGGAACTGGGTTTCTATACCAATAAAGCCGACAATTTGTTGCTGGGCATTTTGTACCAGCCAAGCCTTGTTGAGTTTATACCTAAGCTGCCAGTGCTTTGTTGAACGTGGTGCACTAGACCATGCGAGCTTTTTGGCTGAGTTGTATCTTGGGTGCTGAATAGCTTGTATTGCTTGATGATACAACAGGCTAATTGCTGGGGCATGGCAAGGATGAAAATCAACAATAGTAAAAGCGGTCATAGGTTTTATCTATTTGGGATGTGTAAGGTATAAAAAAATCGGCTAACTCTTTCAGGACATTAAAAACCTGTTGAGATTAACCGATATGGAGCAGAACAACGTGTAAACGATTATTTTTTGATGATATGGCCAACAAACATAATTTCATCAAATGTGCGATCTAAGCTAGAGCTTTTAAAGTCAGTCATCCACATTTGTTCAGACATTTCAACATTATCGCCTTTAACGACTTCAACTTGAGGACCCGCTGCCCAGTAGGTTTTGTCTGCTTCTTTAACTTGTACATATGTGTAACCACCACCATTCATGGTGTCGATAACTTCACCTTGATGGATAACACCTTGAGCCCAAGCTGAAGAAACACCTAAAGCAAGCGTTGCCGCGGCGAAAATTTTGATCAGTTTTGTTTTCATTAATGTTTCCTTGATTTTTACTCGGTAATGGCGTCATTAAAACACGCAAGTCTGTTGCCGTCTGTGATCAAAGCCTAAAATCATCGATGGCTAATGTAATTTATATTTACAATGTGTTGTTGGCCTATTTTGTATCCATATTGGCAAACGAAGTCAATAAATGCCTCAGGAAGCGTTTTGTTGTCTACGGGTTGTTGCCATAGCGCTTTAAGGAGAGCCCCGTAACCTTCTCGCCCTGATGCGGTATATGAGCTTGATACGCCAATATACAAAGCATCGTTAAGTAAAGGTTGCCATAATTCATCACGGTACACTTCAACGGATGTTATACGTTCGCCCAAGGTTTTTTTACCATCATAGCTGTAACGAATGCCGTAGGGGTATGGAAAGCTACCTGCACCCGTGCCGATTATGCCGTTATTCGTAGCAGCATTGATGGTCGACTCTAATACCTCAATAATGTATTGCCCTTTAATTTGATAAGTCACTAAAGGCAACTCAAAGGGCAGGATACGACCGAATACATCGGCAACTGAAAGTTGTCCTTTATTGAGAGATTGCCTCACTCCGCCAGCATTGTGTAATGCAAAATCTAACTTCGGCTCAACTAATTGGGTCGCTTTAAACATACTACGGCTTACCCAGGGGGCTATTTCACTGCCATGGGGAAAGTGCTTGCTAGGCAAACGTGTATGAACAAAATCTTTCGGAATATGGGCTAAAATTTGTTGCTCTAGCGCAGCAAGCGCAGGGCGATATTGCGATTGAATGACATTATCTATTTGGTCATCTTGAGCACCATTTAGCATATTAGGGTGTTGCCGTAACTGCTCAATTAATACGTGTTGAATATCTTCAGAGATGGGGTTATCTGAGCTTTGGCTAATGTTGATATCATCACCGAGCATAAAGAAGTTATCGCCCTCAAACTGGCAAACATTACCATTGGCATCAAAACAAAGATCCACTAAGCCTAAGGTTTCGGCATATTTTCCAGCATGGAAAATGGGGGTTTGATTAACGGTTTCACCATAGGGCATGTTCGACATGCCAACGCAGCCGAAATCGCCCTGAAGTGTATGAGAATGTCCGCCAATGATTAAGCTGATACCGTTAACTTGTTTTGCCAGCTCGCGATCTTGATCTATGCCAAGATGACTTAATATGACGATATGCTGAATATTTTGCTGGTGCAGAGCCTGTATTGTGCGTCTTGTTGTGTCTATGGCGTTAACAAATAAGGTGTCTGGATCCGGCCTAGCTATTAGCGGCATTTGATCTAATGTAATGCCCACTATGGCAATTTGGGTATCATAAAAAGGCTTAAGTAAAACCTTGGCGATACCTTGGCTAACGTCATAATCTAATAATTGTGGGTGATCACGTAGCTTACCTGCTTTATGAATATCTTCTTGGCTCAGATCCATATTGCCGGCCATTAACGGAAATTCAATTCGATTTAAAAACGCTTGAACGGGACTATTACCTGCGTCAATTTCATGATTTCCTAGCACCATCGCATCGGGTTTTAGCAAATTTAAAAGATGTGCATTTGCAGCACCTTGAAACTCACGAAAATACAATGTTCCCTGAAAGCTATCTCCACCATGCAGAAACAAAAATGGCTGTTGTTTGGCTTCAGCTTGTTGACGGGCTTGTTGAATGTGATATCCCAAGCGAGCATAGCCACCAGTGTTGACCGCTAAATTATAGCTTTGTTGCTGGTGCTGTAAGGTAAATTTAACCAGACTTGGTTCAAAGTTGGAGTGGGTGTCATTTATGTGAGCAATAGATAGGCGATAAATATTAGGCATGTTTTCCCTCAACTGAATGCCATTTATCTTAGCATTTTAAAATAAGCATATACTAATTTATACGGCTCAACTTGAATCAAAGTTCAATACAAGTTGAGCTTGGTCGCATTAGAAACTAAAGCGAGTGTGACGAGTAAACAGATTAATGGGTTTCACCATCATCAGATAATACCAGGCCTTTGTTTTTTACACGGCGTTGCCACAATTTTCGGGCAAGCGCTTGCATGTCAGGCGCGAGGTCTTTTGAGTCAACAATTTCTAAGCCAATTAATGTCTCAATAATATCTTCGATGGTGACGATGCCTTCGCTTGAACCGTATTCGTCAACCACTAATGCCATTTTTGCATTACGTTTAATCATCATTTGAAAAAGCGGCAACACTTTTACCGATGACGGAATAACAAATAAACTTTTTAAATGCTCACTGATTTCTGCATCTGGTGTTTGGCGAACATTTAAGAGGATGTCATTACGATTGACATAACCAATCACATTGTCTCGTTCACCTTCATATACCGGCACTCGGGTAAACGGGCTTGATAAATGCTTGTCGATAAAATCATTATGACTAATGTGGGTAGGCAATTTAAATATCACGGTTCGAGGCGTCATGATGTCAGTAACCACCATGTCTTTTACCGATAAAATTTGCGTCAAAATTTGTGATTCTTGTTCACCTAATTCGCCACTGTCTTTACCCATTTTGGTCATGGCACTTAATTCCTGGCGAATATATTGACCTTCTTCGCCTTTGCCTAATAAATTAGTGACCTTTTGCGACATCCAGATGAGTGGTGCGGTTAACCTTTCCATCCAGTACAAGCAGACGGAAACCGTAGGCGCGAGTTTTCGCCAATGATTAGCACCTAATGTTTTAGGGATAATTTCTGAGAGGAATAAAATTAAGAACGTCAGTACCGCAGAGAAAACACCTAACATTTCACTGCCAAAAACCACAGCAGCTTGTGCACCAGCAACTGCTGCACCTACAGTATGGGAAATAGTATTTAACGTTAGAATAGATACTAAAGGCGATTCGACATTTTGCTTTTGCTTATGTAATAAGTCAGCAATTTTCGGATTAGATTCTCTTAAGTTGGCAATATAACTTGGCGTGACTGATAAAAGCACCGCTTCAAAAACACTACATAAAAAAGAAACGGCAATAGCAACAAACACAATAACAAACAAAGTTAACATATATGTAAGTAAAAACTTCCTCGTATCAGGCATTATTGCCCGCGACGATATTATCATATTATCAAACTCGGATATACTGGCTAAAACGTGATATGGCCTGTATAATTCGCCGCCCTGTTACAGGTTTTAGGTGTTTGAGGTTAGGCAGATGAGTGAAAAGAAAATCAATTTATTAAATCTTGATCGTAAAGGACTGCGAGCGTTGTTCAGCGAAATGGGTGAAAAACCGTTCCGTGCCGATCAATTAATGAAGTGGATCTATCACTTTGGTGTCAGCGACTTCGAAGAAATGAACAATATAAACAAAGTTTTGCGAGCAAAGCTTGCGGCTAAATGTGAAATTGTTGCACCTGAAATTGCCAGTTATCAAAAGTCTAATGATGGCACTATTAAATTTGCTATCGACGTTGGCCAAGGCCAAGAAGTTGAAACGGTATATATTCCAGAGGAAGACCGTGCAACCTTATGTGTGTCATCTCAAGTGGGATGTGCCCTTGAATGTACTTTCTGTTCAACCGGTCAGCAAGGTTTTAACCGTAATTTGACCGTGTCAGAAATAGTCGGTCAGGTTTGGCGTGTATCACAATTTTTAGGATTTCATAAAGACACGGGTGATCGTCCGATTTCTAACGTCGTGATGATGGGAATGGGAGAGCCATTACTCAATTTAGCGAACGTGATTCCTGCAATGGATATCATGTTAGATGACTTTGGTTTTAGTTTATCAAAACGCCGTGTGACCTTATCTACTTCAGGTATTGTTCCTGCACTTGATAAATTAGGCGATGCTATCGATGTTGCACTTGCTGTTAGTATTCACGCGCCAAATGATGCACTTCGTGATGTATTAGTGCCGGTAAACAAAAAGTATCCTTTAGAAGAATTTTTAGCTGGTATTCGTCGTTATTTAGCTAAATCTAATGCTAACCGTGGTCGAGTCACGGTTGAGTACGTTATGCTGGATCATATTAATGACAGCACTGATCAAGCGCATGAGTTAGCTAAAGTCATGAAAGATACGCCGTGTAAGATTAACTTAATTCCATTTAATCCTTATCCAGGCTCGCCATATGGGCGTTCTTCTAATTCAAGAATTGATCGTTTCTCTAAAGTTCTTATGGAATACGGATTAACTGTTATAGTACGTAAAACACGTGGTGATGATATTGATGCAGCTTGCGGACAACTAGCAGGTGATATCCGTGACCGCACCAAACGTTTAGCAAAAAAACAAATGCAACAAAACCAGATTTCAGTCACAATGGATTAACTCTTTGTTTGCACAATAAATAGGCTTATAAATGAAGCTCAGAATGCAAAAAATAGTGTTAGTAGGTTTGTTAGGTTTATCCCTTGGTGGATGTGTAACCGAACGGACCTACAGTGGAACAGATATACCTGTTGCTGAACGTCAGATCGATAAAGTGGCAGCAGCACGTGAGCGGATGCAATTAGGGTTAACCTATTTACGCCGTGGTAACAGTGAACAAGCAAAATATAATTTAGATAGAGCCGTTGAATTTGCACCACAAATGAGTGAAGTGCACGTTGCAATGGCTTATTACTATCAAACTGTTGGTGACTTAGCGCGTACCGAGAGTGCATATAATGATGCTATCGCAGCAAGCGATGCATCTGGGGATGCTAAAAACAATTTTGGGGTGTTTCTATGTCAGCAGAAGAAATTCGCCCGTGCAGAGACAATGTTTTTAGAGGCGATTGACACGCCTAAATATACCCGTACAGCATCTAGCTATGAAAACTTAGGTGTATGTAGTAAAAGTGATGGTAAGCTAGCAAAAGCGCGTGAATATTTTATGATGGCATTAAAATATGATCCGCGCCGTGGAAACACATTAATTGGATTAACAGAGTTGGACATGGAAGCATCCGACTATGCAAGTGCTCGCAATACTTTGGCTCGATATCACCAGGTTGCGAATGAAACTGCTGAAAGTTTAGCGTTAGGGATAAAAATAGAGCAAGGGCTTGGCGATTCAGATGCCATGAAGCGATTTGGCATTACATTAATTGCTAAATTCCCTGCATCTCCTCAAGCAAAAGAATATAGAGCTAACTTGCATTAAATGACAATAGAAAAATTAGACGAAACTATCGACGCAGTTGAAACCGTAAGTGATATTGCTACCGTTGGAGCAATTCTTAAAACTGCGCGTGAAAATAAAGGCATCACCATTGAAGCTGCTGCATTACAACTGCATCTGCGTCCTAAGATTTTGACGGATATTGAAGCGGACAATTTTGATAATATCGCCTCGAATACCTATGCTCGAGGTTATATCAAAAATTATGCGCGTTTTATTGAAGCCGACATCGATGCAATCAAATCATGTCTAAATCAACAAATCCCTGAACATGTCCCTCCAACCATGCAAAGTTTTTCGCGTAAAACATCGCGCGAAGCTAGAGACAGTAGGCTTAATTTAGTGACTTATGCCATTGTGATTATTTTGCTGGCGATGTTGGTGTTATGGTGGGTGCAAAAGTCTGATTTGATTACCCAATCAAATTTTGCGTTGCCAACTGTAGAAGAATTACAGGCTGAAGCAACACCCCCTGGTGATGATTATGCTAATTTGTTGGAACCAACAGAACGAGTGAGTAGCTCTTTGGTTGCTCCTGTTGATGCAGGCTCAAGTGAAGCTAATCCAGAGATTGTTTCAGCTCAATCTGAAAGTGCTCAGCCCCCAGCTTCCGTATCTACTGAAGCGGTTAATGTTACAAATACAGAAAACTCTAATGTTAACGGTTCAGCTGCCAGTGATTTAAGCGCGCCAGATGAAGCGGCTTCTGCTGATGTCGTTACACCCCAAATATCGACACCAAACCAAGTCGCGGCTAACAACAATGATGTCGTTGCGGATGGACTGTCAGTTGTGACGATGTCGTTAACGGCTGATTGCTGGATTAATCTGGTGGATGTTAATGGCAAAGTGTTAGTTGATGGTGTGAAAACCGCCGGTCATCAAGTTAATGTTTCAGGTAAAGCGCCGTTTAAATTAATTTTAGGTGCACCGCAAGCTGTGTTGTTGACACTTGATGGCAACAAGGTTGATTTATCTGAATACGATAATGGCCGTGCGGCTCGCATCACGTTAACTCAACCTAATTAATAATATTTAGACCTTAGGGTTTATTATTGAATTGAATTCATTGGTATGATGCAAATCGCCAATTTAATAAATTTTAGTAGAGCAACATTGCATGTATAACGAATCTCCAATTATCCGCCGACCTTCCACACGTATTTATGTTGGAAATGTTCCGATTGGTGATGGGGCGCCCATTGCCGTACAGTCAATGACTAACACAAAAACTGATGATGTTGCCGCTACGGTTGCGCAAATTCGTGCACTTGAAAAAGTGGGGGCTGATATTGTGCGCGTATCTGTTCCAACAATGGATTCTGCTGAAGCGTTTAAGTTAATCAAACAACAAGTGAATGTACCTTTAGTTGCAGATATTCATTTTGATTATCGTATTGCATTAAAAGTGGCTGAGTACGGCGCTGATTGCTTGCGTATCAACCCTGGTAACATCGGTAATGAAGAGCGCATTCGCAGTGTAGTTGAATGTGCTCGCGATAGAAATATTCCTATCCGAATTGGGGTTAATGGTGGTTCATTAGAAAAAGATCTAATGGACAAGTACCGCGAGCCGACTCCTGAGGCTTTGCTTGAATCCGCAATGCGCCATGTCGATATATTAGATAGATTGAATTTTGACCAATTTAAGGTCAGCGTGAAAGCATCGGATGTTTTCTTAGCTGTAGAGTCTTATCGTTTACTGGCAAAACAAATCAAACAACCATTGCATTTGGGCATTACTGAAGCGGGTGGTATGCGCTCAGGTTCAGTAAAATCTGCCGTGGGGCTAGGGATGTTATTGGCTGAAGGTATTGGCGATACGTTACGTATTTCTTTGGCAGCAGATCCGGTTGAAGAAATCAAAGTCGGTTTTGATATTTTAAAATCACTGCGCATTCGTAGTCGCGGCATTAACTTTATTGCCTGTCCATCTTGTTCGCGTCAAGAGTTTGATGTTATTTCCACGGTGAATGAGTTAGAACGTCGTCTTGAAGATGTCACCACAGCTATGGATGTATCCATTATTGGCTGTGTTGTTAATGGTCCTGGTGAAGCGTTAGTTTCACATATTGGCTTAACAGGGGGACATCGTAAAAGTGGTTATTATGATGATGGCGAGCGTCAAAAAGAGCGTTTTGACAATGATAATATCGTTGATTCTTTGGAAGCGAAAATTCGCGCAAAAGCCAGCATGATGGCAAACCGCATCGATATCAGCGATACAACTGAATAATTTTGTGCCTGTGCCTTAATCAGCTACTTTTTGGTTAAAAGGCATGGGCGATGTTTTTATTGGTTAACCAAGATTATTGGTTTAGCCTAGCAATTTTACGGACGAGTTACCTGTGGCAAAACAAATCCAAGCAATTCGCGGCATGAATGATCTTCTGCCAACTCAAAGCCCTGTATGGCAGAAGGTAGAGTCGATTATTCGCTCATCTGTCAGCGCTTTTGGTTATAGCGAAATTCGTACACCTATTGTTGAAAGTACCGATCTTTTTAAACGTTCAATTGGTGAAGTGACCGATATCGTTGAAAAAGAAATGTATACCTTTGAGGACCGCAATGGCGACAGTTTAACATTGCGCCCAGAAGGGACAGCGTCGACGGTTCGCGCGGGTAATGAACACGGCTTACTGTATAATCAAGAGCAGCGCTTATGGTACATGGGACCTATGTTCCGTCATGAACGTCCTCAAAAAGGTCGCTACCGTCAATTCCACCAATTTGGTGTTGAAATTTATGGTATTGGCACTGCAGACATTGATGCCGAAGTATTAATGTTATCGGCCCGTCTATGGCAACAGTTAGGCATTGAAGAGCATGTTTCTCTAGAGTTAAACACCTTAGGTGATCCAGCTGAACGTGCTGCTTATCGTGAGGCTTTAATAGCATTTTTAGAGCAACACAAAGAGAAGTTAGATGAAGACAGTAAGCGTCGTATGTATAGTAATCCGCTGCGTGTTTTGGACTCTAAAGATCAAAACGTTCAGGCATTATTAGCAGATGCTCCAGCATTAAATGACTATTTAGGTGAAGAGTCGAAAACACATTTTTCAACCTTGTGTGAACTCTTAGACGCCGTTGGCATCCAATACACCATTAATCCTCGTTTAGTGCGTGGATTAGACTACTACAATCGTACCGTTTTTGAGTGGGTAACAAGTAGCCTTGGATCTCAAGGTACAGTGCTTGCAGGTGGTCGCTATGATGGCTTGGTTGGTCAGCTGGGTGGTAAAGATACCCCAGCAGTTGGCTTTGCCATGGGACTAGAACGTATTGTACTGTTACTTGAGACGTTAGAGCTTAATAATGATATCGCCCCTGAAGTAGACATTTACGTTACCGCTATGGGTGATAACTGTGTGGTAGAAGCAATTAAAGTTGCACAAGAGTTGCGTCAACAACTGCCAACGCTTAAAGTCATGAGTCATTGTGGTGGTGGAAACTTTAAAAAGCAGATGAAGCGTGCCGATAAAAGCGGTGCTCAGTTTGCTTTAATTATTGGTGAAAATGAAATTGCTAATAATCAGGTTGCCATCAAGCCGCTAAGAAACAACAACGAACAACAATTAGTTACCCGCAGTGAGCTGGTAGCTAAACTTGCAGAACTGATTTAGAAAGGGGAAGTGCGCGTGGAAATTTATAGCACAGAAGAACAACAAGTAGATGCTATCAAGCAGTTCTGGAAAGATTACGGCTCATCAATTGCTATTGGTGCCGTAGTAGGATTAGGTGGTTTATTTGGTTGGAATACTTATTCTGACATGAAAGTGAAGTCTGCTGAGCAAGCTTCTGAGTCTTTTGAACAATTAGCAAATAATGCAACTAATCCAGCAGCATTTATCGAAGGTGCTGGTAACTTTGCTAAAGAGCATGATCAAAAAGGCTACCAGGCATTGATTGAATTAATGACAGCTAAAGCAGCTGTTGATGCAGGTGATTTAGCTAAAGCTGAAGATGCCTACAAGCGTATTATTGTGGCTAAGCCTGGTGCGAGTATTGATATGGTCGCTACCATTCGTTTAGCACGTTTACAAGCAGAGCAAGGCAATGTTGGCACTGCGTTACAAACATTAGAATCAGTCACTGATGCGGCTTATGTTTCGCAACGTGAAGAGTTAAAAGGCGATTTCTTAGTTCGCCAAGGTGACCTTGTTTCTGCGAAACAAGCTTACCAAACAGCAATTGATAATGGCGGTGCATTAACTAATCCAGCATTAACGATAAAGTTAGATAACCTAAACAAGGCATAAGGAATTAGCCAATGAAGTTATGGTATAAAAATCTACTTGCGGCTGGCTTAGGTATGGCCCTTATTACTGGCTGTTCTTCTAGCGATGTCGAAGAAGAACCTGTCAGTGAATTAGTTGAAATTCAAGCTTCAGTATTTCCTGAAGTTATCTGGAGTAAAAGCATAGGTAACGGCGTGGGTGATTATTACTCACAACTACGTCCTACTGTGCGCTACGGTAAAATTTTTGTTGCTGATCGCGATGGTGAAGTTCGAGCTTATGATCAACAAACACTTGAACTCGTATGGAGCAAAGACTTTAACGACGAGTTTAGCGAACAACTTAACATCAAAACCAAAGGCATTCGTTTAGCTGCAGGTGTTACAGCTGCGCGTAACAAAGTTTTTGTGGGTGGCGAAACCGGTTTATTAACTGCGTTAGATGAAGCAACTGGCGATGTGCTTTGGTCTGCGCAAGTTAATGGTGAACTCTTATCTGCACCAACGGTTGCTGAAGATGTTGTTACTGTTAATTCTAGCAAAGGCTTGTTTGAAGCCTTTAATATTGATGACGGCAAAAAGCTTTGGACCTATGAAATGCAGCTTCCTAACTTGACCCTTCGCGGTACAGGTTCTGCGGCTTATGAAGCGGGTGGTTTCTTTTTAGGAACCGCTGACGGTAAAGTTGCGGTTGTTGTTAAAAACAATGGTCAAGTTGCATGGGAACAATCTATTTACACTCCAACAGGTGGCAATGAGTTTACCCGTATGGCCGACGTTGACATGACCCCATTGATACTTGGCGATAATCTATTTGTGGCGAGTTACAATGGTAACCTTGTTTCAATGGAGCTACGAACCGGCAGAATCGTCTGGTCGCGTAAATACTCTAGCTTTAATGAGTTAGCCGCAGCCGGATTAAGTTTATATTTAGTTGATGACCGTAGTGGTATTTACTCAGTTGATCGCCGTAATGGTTTAGAGCTATGGTCAAATACCACACTTAAAATCCGTGATTTAACCTCTCCAGCGGTAATTGGTGACTATTTGGTAGTAGGTGATTTTGAAGGTTATTTACATGTATTAAACCGCGACGATGGCGTTGTTGTTGGACGTGTTGAAGTTGATAGTGATGGCTTATATGGCCAACCTTTAGTGGTAGATGATAAAATTTACCTTCAAGGTCGAAGTGGTAAGCTTGCTATTGTTACCTTAAATGGTGATGGCAGCGTAGCGACAAACGAAGAAGTCGCCGCTGACGAATAACAGCAAAGCAATTTCTAACAAATAGGGTATAATGTACCTTATTAGAGCCCCTGGAAGCTTTCCGGGGGCTTTTTATTGAGACGTATTTTAGAGGCAAAATCATGATCCCTGTAGTGGCCCTTGTTGGGCGACCCAATGTCGGAAAATCGACATTATTTAATCGTCTAACACGTACCCGTGATGCTTTAGTCGCTGACTTTCCAGGCTTAACCCGTGACCGTAAATATGGTCGTGCTTATTTAGCTGGTTATGAATTTATTGTGGTTGATACTGGCGGTATTGATGGCACCGAAGAAGGGATCGAAACCAAAATGGCTGAGCAGTCTTTGGCTGCGATTGAAGAAGCGGATGTGGTGTTATTTTTAACGGATGCCCGTGCCGGTTTAACAGCCGCTGATTTGGCTATTGCACAGCATTTACGCAGTCGCGACAAAGTGACCTTTGTTGTTGCTAACAAAGTTGATGGTATTGATGCTGACTCTGCTTGTGCTGAGTTTTGGTCACTTGGTTTAGGCGAAGTTTATCAAATGGCAGCCGCTCAAGGTCGTGGTGTAACCAACATGATCGATTACGCTTTGACGCCTTATGCAGAAGCCATGGGCATTGTGCGTGATGAAGAAGAGCAAGGCGATGTTGTCGAGCGCGAATATACCGAAGAAGAGGCTGAAGCGGAACAAGCTCGCTTACAAAGCTTACCCATTAAGTTAGCCATCATTGGTAAACCTAACGTGGGTAAATCAACCCTAACCAACCGTATTTTGGGTGAAGAAAGGGTTGTGGTTTACGACGAGCCTGGGACAACACGTGACAGTATTTACATTCCAATGGAACGTGAAGGTCGTGAGTATATTTTGATTGATACTGCTGGGGTTCGTCGCCGCAGCAAAGTACATGAAGTGATCGAAAAATTCTCGGTGATCAAAACCCTTAAAGCGGTAGAAGATTCGAACGTTGTGTTATTAATTATTGATGCCCGTGAAGGTATTGCCGAACAAGATTTAGGTTTACTCGGTTTTGCATTGAATGCTGGCCGAGCATTAGTTATTGCTGTTAACAAGTGGGATGGCATAGATCAAAATATCAAAGACCGTGTTAAGAGCGAGCTAGATCGCCGCTTAGGTTTTATCGATTTTGCTCGAATACATTTTATTTCTGCTTTACACGGTACTGGCGTGGGTCATTTATATGAGTCAATTGAAGAAGCCTACGACAGTGCAACACGTCGTGTGAGTACCTCAATGCTAACCCGTATCATGCAGATGTCTCAGGACGATCATCAGCCACCGTTGGTGAACGGCCGTCGCGTTAAGCTTAAATATGCCCATGCAGGTGGTTATAACCCGCCAATCGTGGTTGTTCATGGTAACCAGGTCACTAAGCTGCCAGATTCATACAAGCGTTATATGATGAACTATTTCCGTCGTTCATTAAACGTAGTGGGTACGCCTATTCAATTGCGTTTCCATGAAGGTGCTAACCCGTTTGAAGGTCGCGGAGAGAAGTTAACGTTAAGTCAAGAACGTCGCCGTAAACGCGCTACAAGCCATATACGTGACCGCAAAAAGTAACCTTTGCTAAATACTTTACGCAATAATCAAAATGCCAGTAAATTATGTTTACTGGCATTTTTGTATGCTTTTAAAAATTATCAGTGTTTAGCCTTGCCAATTAAAACAACAATTGGATACCTGCTTCGCAGATATTTCACTTATAGAAATGGTTACTTTAGTTTTTACGATATTGTTCAACAACCTTTAACACTCCCTAGCAAGTATCAATTATGAATTGAACCTTAAAATAACCAATGTGAACTAAATTTAATCCAAAGTGATATTGTGTAAATATCCCCTTAGATTGATAATCATAAGTAGTTTTTAAGTTGTTATTCTTCTATATGTATTTGAAAATCAGTGCATTAGGTTTTCATTAGCTAAGGATATTGTTGTGAAAAAATTAACTCTACATGCCGTTGAAGCTATTGATGAATTGGCTTGGCCCGCAAACTATCAAGAATATACTCTTCGTTCACCTGCGTTACATGTTTTTACTGATTTCAAAAATATTATGCCTCTGGTTATTGAATCGAATACTAAAGCTACTGACGTTGAATTTCTTATGAAGAAAGCGCACGTTCGATTAAAGTTGGTGATAGATAAGCATGAAAAATTTCTCGGTCTAATTAGCTTTGATTCATTAAACCATCAAGAAATTGTCAAAAAACAGGCTGATGGACATCATAGGGATCACCTGTTAATCAGTGACTTTATGATCCCTAAAGCACAATTAAAAGCGATTGATTACGCTGATATAGTGCATGCCAAAATAGGCGATATCATTGAAACATTAAAAGCTGCAGGTCAACAGCATTGCTTAGTGGTTGACCGTGAACATCACACTATACGTGGCGTGTTATCAGCAAATGATATCGCAAAACGATTAAAATTAGATATTGACGTCAGTACACCGACAAGCTTTGCGAGTATATTTGAAGTTATTTCGAAAGTGACGCATTCAATTGTTGCTTAATCTCCTGAATAAAAAAGCCTCGCAATCCATTAAGGGGGTGCGAGGCTTTAGTTTAGCTATTTAGCATTGCCGATTATTGGAAGCTTAATGTCCAAGTATCGATATAACCTGTATCACGTCGTGCATTATCAACAGCTTTTAGTAACCAAGTACCGCTAGACTCAACACCAGTGAAGTTTGCACTATAAGTTTGGTTGATATTGTCTGTGCCACCACCAGAATTGTTGTGTAATGTTACTTTTTGGCCCGTTGGGCTAATAAGTTCTACTTTCAAATCACCGATGTAAGTGTGGATCACACCAAGGTTAACCGACACAGTGCCAGCATCGCCAGTACGAGTTACATTGATTGGGCTAGTAATCCCCGTAGTGTTGTTATCAGGAATGTTGAAGTTCGTTGTATTAGTGTAGCTTGCTGGACCGCCAGTATTGCCACCCGTGCTTCCAGCGGTATAGTTAGCTACAAGATTGACACCGCTAAAGTCGCTGTAACCTTGAATCATGACATAGTAAGTACCAGACTGAACGTTGGTAATCGGGCATGATTCGCTGTTACCGCCTTTCCAAGGGCGACAATCATAGCTGGTTGTTGACGGCGCTGCACCATACTGAACGTAAAGATCCGCATCACCCGTGCCGCCACTCATGATAAAGCTTAAGTTTGTTGCACCTGCTGGTACATCTAACGAGAAATGAAGTTCATCGCTTTTTGCGCCAGCAAGACCTGTTTTAGTGACACCATTTTCAAGCACTAAATCACCTGCACCTGTGCCAGGATCTGTCGGACCATCACAAGATTCATCTAAATAGGCTTTCGCTGCTGTAGCGTTCACCATGCCGTATCCGGTTTTATTGTCTCGACCTGCTACATTCAAATCATCAGCTGTTGCGTTTAAAGCAGCACGAATTTGATTTGCTGAACATTGTGGGTGATAACTCCAGACTAAAGTAGCAACACCTGATACATGCGGTGTTGCCATAGAAGTACCATTGTAATAAGCGTAATCTTTATTGCCTTGGTTTGCGACAGTAGTGGTGGCACCTAATTGATTACGTAATGCTAAACCTGTTGCTCTATCAACAGATACCGATGGGATCGTAATCTCGCTATTGGCATCAACTAAGAATGGGTTTTGTAACCCTGGTAATGCAGTATTACTGTACACAATTGCCGCTACTGCACCTGCTGTTTTACAGGCTTTTACCGCATTAATTTCTGGGTAGCCAGAACCTTGGTTTCCAACTCGTTCAACTAAACATACTTTGTTGCTCATGTTGCCACAGTTAAAGCTAGTACCACTCACAGTACATTCAGCTAATACAGCCGTTGCTTGACCGTTAGTTGGGTTAGCGGCGTAACTTGTGCCAGAAGGGGTTAAACGATTATGTGGCACAACACCATTGTTAAAATATGATTGGCCATTAATAGTGATGTCTGCAAGACGTCCTTCACCGACAGTAACTGTTGATAAAATCGCTTCACCAGGACCTGATATTTCAACTTGATTAGTATATTGCGAGAACGCAGCATGATCACGATTGCTATCAACGGCAGCAACAGACATCACCGCATCATATGATGCAGGGTAGCTGTGGGTGCTATCGCCGTCATTACCCGCAGCAGCAATTAACAGAATACCGTTATTTTGATGAGCGGTCATTGCGTTGCGCTCAGTGGTGCTTGAACCGCTTCCACCTAAGCTCATAGTGACTACATTAGCGCCATTGCTTACACAGGTATCAATGGCCGAAACGAGTGATGAAGAATATCCCCAACCAGCTTCGTTAAACACTTTAACAACATGAATATTGGCATTTTGGTTTGGCATGACACCAACCACACCTTCATTATTGGCAATGGCTGCAATGGTGCCGGCAACATGGGTGCCATGGGCGTTATTATTGCCTGGCTGATACCAGTTACCCGTACCTGAGTTATTGGTACCTGTGACATTATTGCCACTTAAATCGTTGTGGCTGCGGTCGTAGCCTGAGTCGATAATACAGATAGTACGATTACCTGATTGGCTGTCACTTAAAGAGGTGGCGCCAACATAAGTTTGTCCCCATGGCGTTGTTTCTGCCAAGAGTTTTCTTGGTAAATCTTCTTCAATATATTCAACATCAGCGCGTAAGCGAAGTGATTTTAATGATTGTTGGTCTAGCTTTACTGAGTAACTATTACCACGTGCAATACGTTTCATTTCTTTCGCTTGAACACCATTTAAGGCTCTAAAATGCGCAAAAATCTCGTGGGAGCGTGGCTGATAATCCGCTGTAGAATCAGATTGGGTATCAAATTGTTGTAAATTAGATTGCGCAGCAGCGGCATTTCTAAATTTAACAATGTATCGCTTTGGTAACGGTGAAGCCGCATTCAGGCTTGCAACAGAAATACCATTTTGTGAGGTTAAATTAACTGCTTGTGGTGCTGCGTATAGGCTTGATGATACAGCCAATGCGATACCTGAGAGGCTTAATAAAACTAAAGGTCGTTTATTTTGCATGTTTATCTTCCATGTTATTTATATTATTTTTGATGTCAGACTCACAGAAAAACTCAAAGGTGAACTACGTCCAACTTTTTGAAATGTAACATCGCAGTTACATTTGTAAACAGGATGTTACCGTTTGCTGTTTGGTATAATGTTTTATTCAGGTAATTAGGTTGAATTTTTATTCATAATAATGCTTTAAATAGAAATGTTTTTTGATAGGATATTAGATATTACTGATATTAAATCAGGCATTTGTTTTTGTTATTGTGGTCATGGTAATTTGCTATAATCGATAATTTATGCATTTTAATTGCTGTTGATATACGTCTTTAGTTTTATATTCATAAAAGGAATAACTTATAATAAATTTAACAATAAGACGTGCTGTTAGTTATGATGCCCCACGTGCTTTTAATATTCGTAATCAGGCGATATTGGCTCAATGTATTGATTTTTATACTATTGATGTAATGTTGAAATGGACTGAAGGTGAAATGCCTACGCCTTTTGTAGATAAATTGGCGACCGATGGATATGTGGCAGAGGTTGAAGTTAATCTCAACGATAAAACACATCGAGAGATAATCGCCACAGGAATGATCGATTTACAAAATGGTTTTATCGATGCTATTTTTGTTGCTCCGCAATACATGGGCTCAGGGGCAGGTAAACAAATGTTAGCTTATCTTGAAGGACTTGCTAAAGAGGCCGGTCTGGCTTCGATCAAATTGGAGTCTACGCTAAACGCGGCTGAATTTTATCGTAAATGTGGCTTCGAAGGTGAGGGTATAAGTGTTTACCAATCGCCAAGAGGCTTTAATTTAGACTGTGTTGTCATGTATAAAAAGCTGATATAAAAATGCCTTTGTTGATGAAACAAAGGCATGTTATGAGGTTACGCTATTGTATTATGGTTTGGATGCCGCAAGGGACTCATAACCACCGGCGTTAACAGAATCTGTAAAACCAGCCTGTAATAACGATTCATCAGCAAGACGACTTCTTCGTCCACTACGGCAATATAACACTATGCTAGCATCATTTTTTAGACCGAATTTTTCAACGCCAGCAACAATTTGATCAAACGGAATATTAATTGCCCCTTCAATATGGCCAGCAGCAAATTCTTCAGCAGTACGCACATCAATAATGGTGGTACCCGTTTTTATAATATCCCAGGCTTCTTGTGTTGAAACATCTTTGGCAACACTTACCTGATTAAACAACATCAAGCCTGCAGCTAGGATACTGAGAAAACTAACATGTTTACTGACGCGTTTTGAAGATTTCATAAACCGCAATATTCCTTATAATGATTATTCCCTAACCTGAGTTAAGGCTTATTTAGCTTTGGCTATTTCCGCCTCTGATTTTAAGCCCAGTTTTTTCATCACCATAGCTGCGGGACAAAAACCAGTAAAGGCGCTTTGAAATAGATTAGCACCAACAAACACCGTCAGCCAGATAAAATGATGGCTAACTGTTGCGGTCAGTACTAAGGATAACAACACCATAAAACCAGCAAAAGCCATAATTGTGCGTTCGATAGACATAGTAGAACTCCTTAAATAAGCGATTAAATTATTTGTCGATTCTTCATCACTGAGAAGTACAGTACAGGGATGACAAGTAGGGTTAAAATGGTTGAGATAAAGATGCCGAAAATTAAGCTGATTGCTAAGCCATTAAAAATTGGATCATCGATAATAAAGAGGGCACCAATCATCGCAGCTAGCGCCGTCAACATAATGGGTTTAGCTCGCACAGCGGCAGATTTAATGACGGCTTTTTCTAATGACATACCACTAGCTAAAAGGTGATTAATAAAGTCAACCAGTAGTATGGAGTTACGAACGATGATCCCTGCTAAGGCAATCATGCCGATCATCGAGGTCGCGGTAAATTGTGCGCCTAAAATAGCATGTCCTGGCATAACACCAATTACAGTTAACGGGATGGGTGCCATGATGACTAATGGCACAAGATAAGACTTAAATTGGCCAACCACTAACAGATAAATAGCGATCATCCCAACCGCGTAAGCAATGCCCATATCACGGAAGGTTTCATAGGTGATTTTCCATTCGCCGTCCCATAATATGGCCACTTCAGAAATGCCATCAGGTTGCTCAACGTAATGTTGTGCAATGGGAAATTGCTTGTTGTTATTGGCATCATTTATTTGACCGGCGATATCGAACATACCATATAAGGGGCTATCCGTAGGCCCTGCCATATCGGCTACAACCATAATCATTGGGACCATATTTTTATGGACGATGGCTGAATTGATATGACCTTCTTGTATGCTTGTTACCGCAGCTAAACTGATTTGCTCACCAAGATTATTGGTTAATTTAAGATTCAGGATTTGAGCTAAATTAACCTTTTCACCTTCATTAACCTGTAAACGTATTGGCGTAGGTCGCTTGTTTGAATCGAGATGTAAATAGCTGACATCTTTCCCTCCTACAGCTGTGGAAATAGCATTGATGATTTGCCCATAAGATAAGCCCAATAAGCTGGCCTTTGTGCGATCAATGCTGACTTGCCATTGCTGTTGAGATTGGGGTAAAAAGATATCAACATCGACAACATGTTCTGTGTTGTTAAAGCGTGTTTCAAGCGCTAACGCAGCTTGCTCTCTCAGTGCTGTTGTCGGGCCATACACTTCAGCCACTATAGGTGACCAAACTGGAGGCCCAGGCGGTACTTCTACAACTTTGACCTTTGCGTTATAGGGCTTAGCAATATCATTAAGTGGTCCACGTACGGCTAAGGCAATAGAATGACTATCGCGATGACGATGAGATTTATCAACAAGATTGACCTGAATGTCGCCCAACTCCTGGCTGCTACGTAAAAAATAATGACGCACCAAGCCATTAAAGTTCATTGGTGAATGTGTGCCTGCATACCATTGTTGATGATCTATTTCTTCAACAGTAGCAAGGTATTGGCTCATTTCCTGTAACACTCTTTGTGTTTGCTCTACAGGGGTTCCCTCAGGTAAATCAACCATCACCTGAAATTCAGATTTGTTGTCAAATGGCAGCATTTTTAACACCACCGCTTGCATTGCTGGCAAGGCAACCGCGAATAAAATGAGCCCCACAATCCCTACAGCTAATCCCTTACGGGCTTTACCTGCATTATTCCCAATGAGAAATGGTGTCATTAAACGATTGAAAAAAACACTTAACTTATCATTTGAATTGTCGTCAATATGGGCATGAGATCCAGTATTAGTATTTTTACTAATATGTCGATGCAATAGTTTATTTGATAACCAAGGGGTCATCATAAAGGCAATCACTAACGATAAAAGCATACCCATGCTGGCATTGATTGGGATTGGGCTCATGTAAGGGCCCATTAGCCCAGAAACAAACGCCATGGGTAATAGGGCGGCTATCACAGTGAATGTGGCTAAAATGGTTGGCCCGCCAACTTCATCAACTGCGACAGGGATGATTTCAAGTAATGGCTTATTGCTCAGTGCCATATGGCGATGGATGTTCTCAACCACCACAATGGCATCGTCGACTAAAATCCCGATGGAAAAGATAAGTGCGAATAATGAAATACGGTTTAGACTAAATCCCCATGCCCATGAGGCAAATAAGGTCATGGCTAAGGTGATAATGATGGCAATACCGACCACCGCTGACTCACGTAATCCCATGGTAAAAAACACTAATAAAACGACTGCAGAGGTGGCAAATATTAGTTTAAATATCAAAGTGTTGGCTTTGTCTCCTGCCGTTTTACCATAATTGCGTGAGATTGCCACTTTAACATTATCCGGGATTAGCACATTTTGGACTTCATTTATGCGGTTCAATATTTTGTCGGCAATATCAACAGCATTCTGCCCGGCTTGTTTGCCAATAGCGATTGTTACAGCGGGATAATCACCTTGTTGATCGACATGGCGTACATGTTGACTTGGGATATCACTTTTAAGGGTAATTTCTGCCACATCAGCAAGGTAAACCGCTTTGGCTAAAGGGGGAATATTTTGCTGTTGCTGAACCTCAGCTGGAATGACCTTAATCAATAACGATTTTACATCATCAATCGAATTGATAAATTGGCCTGCACGCACTTTAATTTGTTGGTTGTTTTGCACCCATGAGTTAAGCATAGATACTTGATTATTGTCTTGTAAACGTTGCTCTATTTGATCGACAGTTACACCAAACGCATTCATTTTAGCTGTGTCTAATCTTATATTTAACACCATGTCATGACGACCTTGGGTGTAAATTTCTCTGGTTCCAGGAATACGCTTTAATTCGGTTTCTAAATTAGCGGCAACATGGGTTAAGGCTTCTGCGCCGATATCGGTTGACTCAGAATATAAAGTTAAGCTGACAATAGGCACATCGTCGATGCCCCGAGGTTTAATTAAGGGCTCACCAATACCAGCAGCTTGATTGAATTTATCGCGATTAGAGAACAGTTGATTGTAAATATTGACCACAGCTTCATCGCGTGGAACGCCAACCTCAAAAATGGTGATGATTAATGCACCATCAGGCTGAGAAAATGAATATAAAGTATCCACACCTTTGATTTCAGAGATAATTTGCTCAGCAGGAAGTGTCACTAAGCTTTGCACTTCACTTGGCGTCGCCCCCGGAAAAGGAATAAAGACATCGGCAAACGTAACATCAATTTGTGGGTCTTCTTCTTTGGGGGTAATAATGACCGCAAAAATACCTAACAACAGCCCAACAAGTGCAAGCAGGGGAGTGATAGCGCTGGCCTGAAAGGTTTTAGCAATTCTGCCTGATAACCCTAGTTCTGGAGAGTCTGAATGATTCATCTTGCAACTCTCCTATTATTGGACATTGTCAGATTGAGTTTGATTTAAGAGTAAGACATAGCTAGCTGCGTCATTAATGATACTGTCGCCATCCATCACTCCTGATAATATCTCAACTTGGGTGATTTCTGCTGAAGTGACCTGTTTACCTAAACGAACCTGGGTTTGCAGGTATTTATCACCTTGCTTACGATAAACCGCTGTCAACTCGCCCACTTGAAAAATAGCTGATTTAGGCAGGTAAATAGTGTCAACCTGATCAACAGGTAGCGCCGCTTTAAGCCACTGACCGACTTGTAACGTTTGTTGTTGATTCTCGAGCTGTACACGCACTTCAATACTTTGATCGGCTTGGGTGCTGAAATTGAACTTATTAATGGCATCACTTTGGTACGTTGACACATCATCGGATAAGGTGATACTTGTCAGGTCAGCTAACTGTTGACGATATTGTTGTGGTACATAAAACACGGCACGTAATTTATCAGTGGCATAACCTGATAATAATGCTTGTCCATAACTGATGGTTTCACCTTGTTCAACCCACTTCCCCGTGACTCTGCCGGT
This sequence comes from Shewanella sp. ULN5, assembly GCF_030731885.1. Taxonomy (NCBI): domain Bacteria; kingdom Pseudomonadati; phylum Pseudomonadota; class Gammaproteobacteria; order Alteromonadales; family Shewanellaceae; genus Shewanella; species Shewanella sp. ULN5. The sequence continues at coordinate 153,134 of NZ_JAPJEE010000004.1, read as the reverse complement.
AAATGGCGCGCTCACAATCGTGTAATTGACGTTCTCTTTTGCGCTGATGAGTTTTGCTTTAGCTGCACTAACAGCCTGTTTACTTGACTTTGCATAAGATGTTGCCTCGTCCATGGCCCCTTTGGATATCGCCCCTTGTGGGAATAGCGCTTTATAACGTTCAAATTGGGCTTGAGCCTCAATATTTTGCGCTTGAGCCTTGGCAAGTTCTGCCTCAGCACCAGCGAGTCCAGCGCCTTGTTCTTTGCTGGTAATCTCTAATAAAGGAGCTCCTTCAGGCACCATATCATTCACATCGTAATGAATTGCTAAAACCCGACCAGAGGTTTGTGCTGCGACGGTTGCAGATTTTATTGGCTCAACTTTGGCATCAAGTTGCAAGTACAGTGTTTGAGAGCTGCTTTTAGCCGTTATCGTTTCAAGTGGGATTTCAGTCGCAAAGGCAAAGCTTGACACCAAATAGGCAGATAAAATAATGAAATTTCGGCTAAGTAAATTCAGCGAAGATTGAGTTGTTGAATGCATTATTTGGAACCTCACAAAAGTCTATAAGAAAATTCTAATGGATGTGTGAGAAAACTACAATCTATTTATTAGTAAAAATTCATATAGTAGGCTTGGTGGACAGTTAACTATAGTTGAGACAGAAGGGTTATAGAGGGAAAAATGTAAAAAAAAGCCATACTTATTGATGAGTATGGCTTTAATTTCTTACAGTATATTACCGATTAGAAGCGGTAGTTGTACTGTAATGAGAAGTAGTTAGCGCCTGACTCAGTGTATGCACCAATTTGAGGTGTTAACAAACTATCTTCAATAACATGTACTTTCTCGCCAGCCACTAATGTGTAGCCAACATCAATGCTTGATTTTTGATTGATGTTGTAAGTGAAACCTGCTGAATACCATGTGCGATCCGAATCAGGAATTGATAAAGAAGACACTTCACCAACAACACCTTGATCGCGTCCGATACCCGCTCTAACTGTCCACTTATCGTTAATATCGTAAGTCGCACCTAAGCTTAAGAACCAAGAATCTTCCCAATTGTAATGCTTAAGAATATAACTATCTGAACCATTATCTCCGTCAGTTAATTCGATGTTGTCGAAGTTGCTCCAGTTAGTCCACTGCGCAGTGTAGTGAAGCGCAAATTTTTCAGTGATTTGGTGGAAACCAGCAAACTGAGCGATATCCGCCATAGGAATATCAATTTCACCAAAGTTTTCGGCTGGTGTGAGTGGGTTTTGATTAAAGCTAATATCGCCAGAAGCTTTCATATTTGGGCTTTTACGATAGCTTAAGCCGATTCTGTTATTTTCATTGATTTCATAAGCTAAACCAACGATAGCACCAAAACCCCAGCCATCAGCGTCAATATCAACAAGGTTAAGCGGTACTTCACCAACAATTGGAATAGTGAAGTCACCAGAGCGGGTCAGTGTACCCATACCTTTAATAGCATCAATACCAAGACCAAGACTTAATGAGTCATTAATACGGTATGACATACTTGCGTTAAAGTTTATGGTGGTCACTTCTGTATTACCCAATAAATCGATTGGGGTATTGAAGTCATTGCCTGTATTTAATGGCGATAAATCAGTGCCAGTACCATAGTTACTGAATGCAGCGATACCAAAAGCCCATTTGTCGCTGATTGGGTTAATGTAGTAAAAACTTGGAATAGCCTTACCTGAAGCGGCATTATCTAAGCCACCTAAGTTATTGTCGCCTACCATAACATCACTAACTTCTACATTGACGTCTGCATATGCACCTGCAACAGAAAGTTCGGCTTTATCAAATAACGCCATTGCAGCGGGGTTGCGAGAAAGCACCGAGGCATTATCAGCAATAATGGCATCACCGGCCATTGCGCGGCCTAGGCCTGTTGCTGACTGGCTGTTAAGTTGAAAACCCGCAGCTGAAGCTTGAGTGCTTGCCAAGGTGACAGCGATAGCGAGAAGAGTCTTGTTAAATTTGGTCATGATTTTACCTATTATGTGCTGTTATTTTATTAATGCCGAATATAGCGGCATCGTTTCAGCTTTAAATTTGCAGGCATCTTAGGTAAGCCGAGCGAATGCAACAACTCCGACCACATGTTAGTTATTGTTAATATTGAGTTAATTCAAAAGGCGTTTTTTTTCGCATGTTCGTGCGGCAAACATGATTATCCATAAAAATGCTTATTTAGCATGATGTTATGGTAGTTTTTAGTCGCAACGCTTGTTAGGGGGATGTTATTTTCAAACAGGGGTGATGTGAACTGTAAAATATAAAAAAGCGTACACCTGTACGCTTTTTTATGATGAAGTAGATTTTTTGTTCTACTTCAGTGGCTAAGCTGTTAATTTATTGAGTGATTACTTTTGGCTCAATAAACTTTGTTCGAACTCACTAAACTGCATTTTAACTTCCGCTCTTGGGGGAGAGAGTTTGCTGAAAGCCACACCAACGATTGTTGCAAACAAGAAGCCTGGTACTATTTCATATAGATCAAATAAACCGCCGCTTAATTGTTTCCACACTACAACCGTAACTGCACCAACAACAATCGTTGCAATAGCACCATTACGGCTATATCCACGCCAAAATAGCGACAAAATAACCACAGGACCAAATGCTGCACCAAATCCGGCCCATGCATAACTGACCAAACCTAGTACGCTACTTTGTGGGTTAAGCGCAATTACGCCGGCAATTAGGGCAATTGCAATCACCCCTATTCGACCCACTAGCATTAACTCTTTGCTGCTTGCCTTAGGACGTAACCATTTACGATAGAAGTCTTCTGTAATAACGCTTGAACAAACCAATAACTGTGAATCAATGGTGCTCATAATGGCAGATAAAATAGCGGCAATCAGTAAACCACCAACCCAAGGGTTAAAAGCGGCATGAGCAAGGTGGATAAATACCGTTTCAGGATTATCAAGTGGCGCGGAGGCAAAATATAACGTGCCTGCAATACCAGTGGCCAATGCCCCAATTAATGCAAGTACCATCCAACTCATTGCGATACGACGCGATAAGCGTAAATCTTTCGCACTACCTATGGCCATAAAACGCGATAAAATATGCGGTTGGCCAAAATAACCTAATCCCCATGCAAGTAGAGATACCAAACCTATGATAGTTGTATTCTCGCCAATAAAGGTCAGCATAGCAGGATCTAACGTATTGATGTTTGCCTGTGTTTCGGTGTCGTTAAAAATGGCAATCGGTACAATAATTAAGGCAATTAGCATTAAACAGCCTTGGAAGAAGTCTGTCCAACTCACGGCGAAAAATCCGCCAACAAAAGTATAAGATACAATGATAACCGAGCCTATGACGAGCGCTAAGGTGTAATCTAGACCGAATACTTTTTCAAATAAGATCGCGCCACCCACCATGCCCGATGAAGCGTAGAAGGTAAAAAATACCAAAATAGTTACCGCAGAGACTAATTTTAATAAGCCATGATTATCATTAAATCTATGTTCAAAAAAGTCAGGAAGGGTAAGCGAATTATCTGCCATTTCAGTATAAATGCGTAATCGCTTGGCGACAAAAAGCCAATTTAGCCACGCCCCGAAAACTAATCCAAAGCCAATCCAAGCTTCGCCTAACCCGCCTAAGTAGACAGCGCCGGGAAGACCAAGTAACAACCAGCCTGACATGTCTGATGCGCCAACACTGAGTGCCGTTACCGCAGGGCCCATTTTTCGGCCGCCGAGAATATAATCATCAACGGAGTCCGTCTTTTTATAGGCCCAAAAACCTATGCCCATCATTACGGCTAAATAGCCAATAAAAGTGATTAAAATTGGTGCTTGAATTTCCATGAATATCCCATCTAATTATAATTCTGGGACAATGCTAGCAGAAGTTTGAGGTAGTTCACACTTTAGCAGCGGAGCTTGGTTAAAAAAAATTCAGCCACACTGTAAAGTGTGGCTGCTTTTTCAAGCTTGTTAAGCTAGGGTTGAAGGCTTAAATAAAAGTTTGCTCAATTTCACGTTTAACGTAATTAAGGTCAGCCTTTTGTTCACCAACAAGTAACATATAAGCGTCTGCAGATTGAAAACCTTGGCCCTTATATTTTGCGTCAGCAAAAGCGGTGTCTAACTTTAAACGCTCTTCGGCTGGCACAATAAACAGGGTCACTTTTTGGCCATTTTCATCTTGCATTACCAGGTGAAGTGACTTCACGCCCTGGAAATCACAGTAAGCAGTATAAAATACCCGACCTGGCTGCTGGATAAATTTAGACTGTTGCAAGCCTGACATGCTGGCAAGCTTAAAGTTAACATCATTGAAACCAATATCTTGCTCTATTTGAAGAGCTTTTGTTTCATGGTACACATGGGCTAACGCGTGCTCAGATAAATCAATAGGGGTAAAACGTAACATACTGAAGCTTACACCTACGATAAAAGCGATAGATGCAGCCATTGCCATTAAATAGCGTGTCCGCTTCTGTGTTTGGTGGTGTTGATTCAACTGTTGACGTAACAGTAACTTTTCCGCCAAATCATCCGGTACAGCAATGTTCAGTGCCTGAGTTAATTGAGTATCAAGGGCCTTTAACTCTTTAACCAATTTAGCTTCATCCGGGTGGCTTGCCATATGTTGCAAAAAGTCATCTGATTGATTATTGGGGTCGCCATAGGCTTGGCGACGAAATTGTAGATCATCCATTTGATTGACCTCTTACTTCTGGTGTGTCTAATGCGTCTTTTAGCTGGTTTCTGGCGCGAAATAATCTTGTCATTACCGTGTTTCTATTCAATTCCAACATGTCTGCAATTTCATCGCCGCTAAATCCACCAATCAGTTGCAGCAATAAAGGCTCACGATATTCAATATCAAGCTTACCAATTTGCCTGCGTAACCAATAATGTTCGGTTTCATCTTCAGTGCTACTGGAGAACACATCTTCAAGTTGTTCTTGCTCAATATCACTGTAATCAAATTGCTTGCGCTCAAATCTTCGTGCATTTTCACGACGCAAAATAGTGATTAACCACGCTTTAGCCGCTTTGTCATCATTTAAAGAATCCAAAGCCCGCCATGCCCGAAGAAAGGTTTCTTGAGTGATATCTTCAGCCACATGTTTATCGCCGCATAACCAAAAGGCATAGCGGAAAATGTCGGTATGAAGTGCCCTGACAAGGCTATCGTAGCGTCGTTGTTTATTTACCATGTCAGATAAGACCGCAGTGTCAGTCTTTTTCTTTCGTAGAATTTCAAACATTTTAAAAATTTCTTAGAATTGTTACCAACAGCTTACTTGTTCAAAAGAATACCGCAACCACAAATTGTGGTTTCCGCCTGACAGTTTTGAGGGACAAAACTGTCAGGCGGAGGTTGATAAGACTAGGGGTTTAACTTGGCAATTACTGAGTTTGATGGGGTATTAATGTTAGGGTGGTAGGACTTCACCGCACTCATTAACTGTTGCTTGTTCACCGCTTTGGTGTGTTGGCTATAACGACCTTGTTGTAAATCGGTTACGGCTTGGCTAAGTGGTTCTGATAATTTACTGATTTCAGCCAATGTGACCTGACGGTTTAATAATGCTGAAAAATATCCTTGTAATGCGCTAATCACATCGCTGACATTATTGCGGTCACATGCCTCTGTAATCGTCGCCAGGCTGGCAACATCTGCGACAGGGCGTTGAGTGGTTTTTGTAGTAACAAGACGGTGTTGTTGTGAAACAGCTTTACGCCACATTATCAGCGTGATTAACCACAAGGTGGCAAACACACCCGTTAACCAAGGCCAGTAACTCGCATACTGATATGACGGCTGTTGCGGCGTTATAGTTAATGCGTTTTCCGCCATCTCGCCTGCGACAACTGTAATCGTTTTGGCTGGTAAAATGGCATATTCCTGTTGCTTCAATTGCGTATTCCACCAAGGTACTTTTAATTCTGGAAGAGTATAAGTTCCTGGTTTTGTTGGAACAATTGCGGCCGTTAAACTGTATTGTGATATTACCTGTCCATCACGAATACCGGTTTGACGCAGTGGTTTTTCAGGATAAACTCTTAACCCTTCCGTCGTCGGCATTGCCAATTCTGGTAGGCTATTTTCATCCACATTCATGGCAATTAAACTAATGGTTCGGGTGATCGGACTGCCCGCTTCAAAAGTGGTTTGAGTATCAGGCCACACTTCACGTAGTGAGACTAAATCACTGACCAACCATTCGCCCTGATAACTGGGTGGATAGCTATTGATTTGAATAACTTTGCGGTCGGCTTCGGTTTGCATTGGAATGCTTTCATTAAAACCAAACATGCCGCCACGACGTTGAGTTTCAATTAACACATCGCCGGAAAAAGTGGCGCCATCGATAATAATTTCACCGGGTAAACCCGCAACAATTCCGTAATTACGCTCGATCACTCTAAAGCGACGACCATTAACAATTTCAGTGCTGTCGGTGTCTTCACCAATTTGTTTTATTTGTGCGCCTTTCACCACAGGTGCACTAAGGACACCACGTTGTAGCTCAACGGCTAAATACAATTTAACTTTATAGTTAATCAGTTGCCCTACATAAGCCTCATCAACGTTAGTGCTCGCTTCAATGTACAGATTTTGGCTTTCTTGCGGCTTGCTTCCCGCGGGAGCAACTTGCAAAACAATCTCAGATGAACTCACACCCTCAATATTAAATGCCGGAATGGTGATGTTTCCCGAAGATTTAGCCGCGATTAAGACCTGCCAACGAGTTTCTTTGGTGGTATTGAAATTGACCATCTGGGTACTTCTGCCAACACTGGTTCGGCCAACAATAAAGTTTTCCAATAGTGCCGACGTGTTTAATGCTCCAGCATTAAGATCGTCATCGGCAGTGATGTTCAAGACAAAGTATTCACCCTCAATGACAGGATTTTTTTCAATACTCGCTTCTACTTGGCTAAGTGCCATGACTGAAGGGGCAATAATAATCAGTATCAGGCTTAATAAAATTCGAATTACCACTGCTCTGTTTCCTTCACCTGTTGATTTTGTTGACGGCGTTTTTGATATTCCAACTGCATTTTATTGCGTATTAATACTTGTGGATCTTCACTTATTGCACGTAATGCTCGTTCCATATTTTCTGGTAATGGCTCCTGACCTAACTGAGTAGGGCTTATTGCCTGCTCAACTGGCTTAGCGTCTTTGTCAGTTGCATCGTCGGTTGTTTTTAAAGCTTGCGATGTTGCACTTTGCTGCTTTTCACCCTGGGTTGGCTCTTGGTCCTTTGATTCTGTATTAGCTTGCATACTAGCTTCATTTTCCGGTGATTGTTCATCTAACGCTTTTGAGTCAGCTGAAGCACTGGCTTGAGACTGTTCTTCATCTGCTTGTTGCTTAGATTGACCATCTGATTCATTAGTAGATGATTGCTGATCATTTGTTGATTGGTTATTGGTATCAGCACCTTGATCTTGATCATCTGTTTTAGGATTTTGACTCTGTTCAGCGTTATCAGGTGATTGTTCATTTTGTTGCTGGGTTTGCTGTTGCTGATCTTTACTTTGCTGACCATTAGGATCTGTATTTGAGCCTGATTGCTGTTGATCCTGCTGCTGTCCTTGTTGCTCGTCACTGTTTTGATCACTATTTTGTTGATCATTACTTTGCTGATCGCCTTGTTGACCATTTTGTTGCTTATCTTGTGACTGCTGTTTAAGCAGCTCTTCAGCCAGAGCTAAATTTTCTTGAGCCTCAGGAAAGTCAGGTCGTAACGATAAGGATTTTTGATATCGCTTAATCGCTTCAGATAAATTAGAAAGCTGCATCAGACTATTAGCTTGATTGTATAACCCTTCAGCAGTGTCATCTTGTTCAAAACCTTCAAGGGCTTTTTGATAATCCTGGGCTTTATAATGAGCTGAAGCTTGCCAATTTGAAGCACTAAATTTTTTAGCTGCTTGTTCATAATCACCTTGCTCAAAATCTTGCTGAGCTTGTTGATCTTTCGTCAGCCACAAATCATCCCACACGCTAGCATCAACACTAGGGCTGTAAGCACTCCCCAAGGTTAATAGGCCTAGCAATCCGGCTAAAGGTAACCATGTTGTAGGCAATACAAAGTTGGGCAATATCCCATGTTTAAAGCTAAATAGCATAGGTAAAAGTAACAACATCGCGATGTAAGGACCTAAATCCTGCCATGATTCACCTTCAAGCTCTGTGGCTTTTGCCTTGCCATCTTCTGCTAACCATTGGGTTAATTGCTTTATATCACTGCCATCTGCCTGGGTGGGGATCACTATTCCAGCCCCACGTTTGGCAAGTTTTTGCAATAAACCAATATCTGTTTTAGCCACGACCACTTCGTTGCTGCTGTCGCGCATTAATTGGCCGTCAGCTAACTTAATTGGTGCACCATTTTGACTCCCAAACGCTAAAATGGATAATCGATAACGGCTGTTTTTAAGTTGGCTATATACTTGATTAAATTGATTATCAGAAACACCATCTGTCATTAAAATAATGTCACCAGTGATGTGCCCACCTTGGGCTAATAACTGCTCAGCAAGCGAGATTGCTGCGGCTAAGTTAGAGCCTCTTGACGGCATGATGTCCGGGCTTAATGTGGGTAATAAGTTTAGTAATGTGGCGTTATCTCGGGTGAGTGGGCTGATGGTGTATGCATCACCTGCATAGGCGATAAGGCCTGTTTCACCTTCTTTTATTTCGGATAACAAGTCGGTTGCGCGAAAGCGCGCATGCGATAAACGGTTGGGGCTAAGATCGGTAGCGAACATGGAGTAAGACATGTCCATCACCAGCACACGCCCTTGTTCAGTGGCAAAAACGGGTAGGTTTTGCTTGGTTATCGCCGGGCCTGATAACGCCAATACGGCAATTATCCAGCAAAACGCGAGCATCCATTTAGGCTTGCGCCCTTGTTCTACGTTGTCACTTATCAACATTGAACTTAAATGTGGTGCGATATACTGTTTCCAAGCCGATTGTTGTTGATGGCGGCGCCAAAACAACGTACTTAATAGGATTAGCGGTATCAAACCGAATAACCATTCTGGGCGAATAAAATGGATCATAGTGTTTTAGCTCCACGTTTGAGTGAAGGTAACACCATTCCTGCTTGAAAATGTTGTCGACAACTAATTAACATGCTCAATAATAAAGACATCAATAAAGGCCAATAAAACAATTCTTTTTTAGGGCGATAGCTCAATTGGTCACGGGTGACAGGCTCTAATTTATCTATGGTTTGATAAATCTTTTCAAGATCTTCACTGCTGCGAGCGCGAAAATATTGACCCTTGGTCATATCGGCTAACTTTTGTAGTTGTGTTTCATCTAAATCCATCGATGGGTTGATGCGCTCTTTACCAAAAATGGTACGCCGTTCAAGCTGCTCTGCACCAACGCCCACGGTGTAAATGGTGATATTACGTTTTGCCGCAATTTCAGCAGCGGCTTCAGGTTCAATACTGCCAGCGTTATTAGAGCCATCGGTAAGTAACACTAATACCCGGTTGCTTTCTTCAACCATATCAAAGCGTTTTACCGCTAGGGCAATAGCTTCACCAATGGCTGTTTGTTTGCCGACTAAGCCGATTTGTGCATCGGTTAAAAACTTGGCTACAGACCGCCTATCTTGGGTTAGTGGGGCTTGTAAATAAGCATGGTCGGCAAATAAAATCAATCCGAGTCGATCGCCATTTCGGCGTTCAATGAAATTAGCCAATACATGTTGGATCAGGGTAAATCGGTCAACGGTTCGCCCCTCAATCACCATGTCTTCAATTTGCATACTGCCTGATAAGTCTACAGCCATCATTAAGTCACGTCCTTTAGAGGGTAACTCTATAGGTTCGCCTAGCCATTGAGGTCTGGCAACGGCGCATAATAAAAACAGCCACATCAGCCAATACAATTTACGAGAGTGTTTTATATTCTGTTTGCTTTGATTTTTGATGGCATGACTGACACCTGGAAGCTGCAGATGACCGCCCTGTTCGACATTTTTAGTTTGCCTAAAAAGGAATGGTAATGGCAGTAATAGGAACACTAAAGGCCAAGTTAAACTTAACATTGCGCCTCCGGTATCTGTTGTTGGTTGTTATTTGCAATATTCACTTGCTCAAAAGGGGCTGAATTAGCTAGCCAGAGTCGCGATAAAGCAAGCAATTGCTGATTATCTTCGCTGGTAAGTCCTTTTTGTTGATGACGTTTAAATAGTAATGGACCGATCACGCCCTGATGCTTATGTGGCAGTCTTTTATCTAACCAATTAAACCAGGGTTGGCCATTTAAATGGGCTAATGATTGTCTTGGTAAATATGTCATTGCGGTGCGCTTTAATAAACTGTTCACTTCCGATGCGAATGTGTTGGCATTGCTGTCCATTGCATTAAGCATAACTAGTGCGGTTCTTCGAGGTGCATGATAGCGGTATTTTTTAAGAACTTTTTTTACTATCCAGCTTAGCGATAATATGATCAGCAGTAATAAAATCCAGTAACCTGGTGCGATCGGTAATGATGACACTTTTTCTGGTAATGCAATGTCATGCATCTGCGCTAAAGGCGATGAAGCCTGATTAACTTCTGGAAGTGGCACATTTGAGGTTGCTGATGCCATTAATGAGTTAAATAAAAGGGATAACATTTAGCGTAATAATTCCAATTGATCACAAAGAGGCTTACCCGCATCAATAAATTTGGGCTGTACGTTAAGTTGTTTCATTAACTGGGTAAATTCATGTTGCGACGCCTGTTGCTCATCCAACCATTTTTGATAACTGTCACGGGTTAATGTTAGCTGTTGTTTGCCATCTCTTACCGGAAAACTAAATTGCTTTGGCAAAGCTAAGGTACCTTGTCTAAGTGGATCTGTGATAACAAAAGCACCAATATCGCAATGACGTTTAAGTTGGGTTAATGGCGCCAGACACCGCTGATTGAAATGATGTCCATCGGTAATGATCCATACCAATGAACCGGGCTTGGCAATACGTTGCAGTCGCTGACAGGCTTTGAGAATATGGTCTGGATCTTGAGGCAGATTATCAAATTGATTCAGTTGCTTTTGATGAACGTCAATCAGCCCTGATGATAATTGCAGCATACCTTGTCTACGACTACGCGGTTTTAATTCTAGGTGATTGGTTTCACTGGCGATCAGTGCGCCGATTTTATCGCCATGTTGCACCGCGCTCCAGGCAAGAGTGGCACAAACATGGGCGGCTTGTACCGCTTGCAATAACAGCTGCGAACCAAAATATAAGCTGTGGCTTAAATCCACTAATAGTAGAATAGGGCGTTCGCGCTCCTCGATAAACAGCTTGGTATGCGCCACACCTGTTCTAGCCGTCACTCGCCAGTCAATAGAGCGCACGTCATCACCATTTTGATAATGACGGACTTCAGCAAACTCCATGCCTCGGCCTTTAACTAAGCTAGCCCTGTGGCCTGACATCGATGCTTTTGCTCGTGTTTTTCTATCAGCAATAACATGAGACAAGCTTTGGCAGGCAATTAACTCCTGCTCATTTAAGTTCATGCCATCGCTAAATAATGGCAGTGATAATGCTGCTAAGCTCATAGATTAAGGTACTGCGACTTGAGATAGAATACTGCTGATAACGCGTTCCGCGCTAACGCCTTCTGCTTGCGCTTGGTAACTCAATAACAAACGATGACGTAAAACATTTGGCGCGACAGCTTGGATATCTTCCGGAGAAACAAAATCACGGCCTTGTAACCAAGCTCTGGCACGTGCGCATCGTTCAAGCGAAATCGTTGCGCGAGGACTCACGCCATATTCTAACCACTTGGCTAATTCTGGGCTGTAACGCTCAGGTTGACGCGTGGCCATCACAATTTCAACAATATATTGCTCTAGCGGCTCAGCAAGATAAATTTCTAATGCTTCATCACGCGCAGCAAACACATCAGATTGCGCTACAGGTTCAATGGTGGGCAGTTGATGGCTAATCGCTTCTTTGCGTGACTGGCGTAAAATAAGGCATTCAGTTTCAGCACTCGGGTAATCGAGATTCAGGTGCATTAAGAAACGGTCTAACTGTGCTTCAGGTAATGGATATGTCCCTTCATTTTCTAACGGATTTTGTGTCGCCATAACTAAAAACAGTTTCGGTAACGGGTAACTGGTTTTGCCAACCGTGACCTGTCCTTCAGCCATCGCTTCTAATAATGCTGACTGTACTTTTGCGGGAGCACGGTTAATCTCATCCGCTAAAATCAAATTATGAAATATTGGACCAGCTTCAAATTCAAATGTCCCGGTTTGCTGGCGATAAATATCTGTGCCAGTTAAATCCGCAGGCAGTAAATCAGGGGTAAATTGAATACGATGAAACTCGCCCTCAACGCCATCGCACAAGGCTTTTACTGCCCGTGTTTTGGCTAAACCTGGTGGTCCCTCAACGAGTAAGTGACCATCAGCGACCAATGCAATTAATAGATTTTCAGTCAATACGGGTTGGCCTAAAATGACTGTGTCGAGATAAGTTCTTAAAGAATGAAATCGGCTTAAAGGCATACGGTTACTCAATAATTTGCTAACAACATAAACATGATGACGCTTATGTTATGAATTCTCTATGGATTTGGCTAGTAGGATTAACAGATTTTAACCCTCAATGAAACCAATAACCTTTAATACGGAGACGTTAGTGTATTTCGCATTGCCATTTTATGAATTTAAGGGGGCTGACATTTGAGATTATCAGTTGAGATTAAGCCTCATCTGAATGTTAACTTTTACGTAGTCTTGAGAATTGGACGAGAGATAAAATACCTCTTCAGTTGATTATTTTTAGCAAAAAAATAATTTTATCTGTGATTAGAATATCTGATTAAACAAGATTAAAGTAATTGAATTATTGCTATTTTTAGCCAATGCCTTTATGTCTTAAATGGCACATTTAAAGATATATCTAAACAGGTGTTTAAAACCAGCAAATAAAAAGTTAGAATCAGATCACATTTTGATGGTCTGACCACTGGTTAGGCAGAAACGGATATTTACAACTTGAGCTTGTATCGCCAGGTTAACGATAAGAAGAGGGTGAAAAATGAGTGATAGACAACAAGTAACAAATGCCCGCGGTGAGCGTATAGCTATCGTCGCAGGTTTAAGAACGCCTTTTGCAAAGCAGGCTACAGCATTCCATGGCGTATCAGCGCTAGACATGGGCAAAATGGTGGTAAATGAGTTGTTGTCTCGCTCAGAGTTAGACCCTAAAACCATCGAACAATTGGTATATGGTCAAGTTGTACAGATGCCTGCCGCGCCAAACATTGCCCGTGAAATCGTCTTAGGTACTGGTATGGATGTATCTACTGATGCCTACAGTGTGACGCGTGCTTGTGCTACATCTTTCCAATCGGCGGTAAACGTTGCTGAATCAATCATGACTGGCAATGTTGAAATTGGTATTGCTGGTGGTGCTGACTCTTCATCAGTGTTACCCATTGGCGTTTCTAAAAAACTGGCCCATGCATTAGTGGATTTAAATAAAGCGCGTACATTCCAGCAAAAATTTGCGATTATGCGCCGTTTAGGTTTAAAAGATCTTATGCCGGTTCCGCCAGCCGTTGCTGAGTATTCAACGGGGTTGTCGATGGGACAAACCGCAGAGCAAATGGCCAAAACCTATGGTATTAGCCGTGCCGATCAAGATGCATTAGCGCATCGTTCACATACGCTTGCGACTCAAACTTGGAATTCAGGTGTGTTACAGCAAGAAGTCATGGCTGCACACATTCCTCCCTATAAACAGTTTATCGATCGTGATAACAATATTCGTGAAAATTCAGTACTTGAGTCTTACGCTAAGCTTCGTCCTGCGTTTGATCGTAAGCACGGCACGGTAACGGCAGCAAACAGCACACCATTAACCGATGGCGCGTCTGCCATTATTTTAATGAGTGAAGGCAGAGCGAAAGCATTAGGTTATCAGCCTATTGGTTACATTAAGAGTTACGCCTTTACCGCAATTGACGTATGGCAAGACATGCTAATGGGTCCTTCTTACGCGACACCACTCGCGCTGAAGCGTGCTGGTATGGAATTAGAAGATCTTACCTTAGTTGAAATGCATGAAGCCTTTGCTGCACAAACCTTAGCGAACATGCAGATGTTTGGCTCGAAAAAGTTTGCTGAAGAAAAGCTAGGCCGTAATCGCGCAATCGGTGAAATCGATATGAGTAAGTTTAACGTTTTAGGTGGGTCTTTGGCTTATGGTCATCCTTTTGCTGCAACAGGCACGCGTTTAATCACTCAGGTGTGTCAAGAACTTAAGCGTCGCGGCGGTGGTACTGGTTTAGCAACAGCATGTGCCGCAGGTGGTTTAGGTGCAGCAATGATCGTGGAAGTGGAGTAATTACAATGGAAAAGACATTTAGCTTACAACGTCGCGAAGACGGTATTGCAATCCTGACTATGGATGTTCCTGGTGAAACCATGAACACCTTAAAGCCTGAGTTTGGTCCTGAAGTGTCGCAAATTATTGCTGAAGTAAAGGGTGATACTAGCATTAAAGGCATAGTGGTTGTTTCTGGTAAAAAAGACTCGTTTATCGCCGGTGCGGATATCAGCATGTTAGCCGCTTGTACCAGCGAACAACATGCTAAAGATTTATCACAGCAAGGCCATGTGGTATTTAATGCGCTTGAAAACATGAATATCCCCGTGGTAGCAGCCATTAATGGTGCTTGTTTAGGTGGGGGGTTAGAGTTTGCTTTAGCCTGTCACTTACGTGTATGTAGTGATGACAATAAAACGGTTCTTGGTGTACCTGAAGTACAATTAGGCTTGTTACCTGGCGGCGGTGGAACCCAGCGTTTACCTCGTTTAGTGGGTGTAGCAACGGCCTTAGATTTAATGTTAACCGGCAAACAAGTGCGTCCAAAACAAGCATTAAAAATGGGGTTAGTGAATGACGTTGTTCCCAACTCAATTTTGCTTACGACCGCAATTGAGCTAGCTAAAAAAGGCAAAAGTGCTGCCAAACCGGTTAAACAGTCAAAGTTAAATCAATTCTTAGAGTCAACTTCATTTACTCGTGACATCATGTTTGATCAAGCGCGTAAACAGGTCGACAAGAAAACTGCAGGCAATTATCCGGCACCGGCTAAGATTATTGATTGTGTTCGCCAGGGCCTAAATAAAGGTATGGCTAAAGGTTTAGAAGTTGAGGCGACTCACTTTGGCAATCTTGTGATGTCTAAAGAATCCGCGGCGTTACGGAGTATTTTCTTTGCCACGACTGAAATGAAAAAAGAAACGGGTGCAGCAGGTGCTGAGCCTCGTAAAGTAAAAAAAGCCATGGTGTTAGGCGGGGGGTTAATGGGGGGCGGTATCGCTTCGGTCACAACCACCAAAGCCAAAATCCCGGTACGAGTTAAAGATATTTCTGAGCAAGGGCTGAGTAACGCCCTAGCTTATGCTTACAAACTATTAGATAAAGGTGTCAAACGCCGTCATATGACCCCCGCGGTTCGTGACAACATTATGTCTTTGATGACCACCACTACCGATTATAAAGGCATCAAAGATGCTGATATCGTTGTTGAGGCGGTGTTTGAAGATTTAGCTTTGAAGCATCAAATGGTTAAAGATGTTGAGCGTGAATGCGGTGAACACACTATTTTTGCATCTAATACGTCTTCATTGCCAATTGGCCAAATTGCAGAAGCTGCAACTCGCCCTGAAAATGTGATTGGCCTGCATTATTTTTCACCCGTTGAAAAAATGCCTTTAGTCGAAGTGATTGCCCACAAAACAACGTCAGCAGAAACTATCGCAACCACAGTTGCCTTTGCGCGTAAGCAAGGCAAAACACCGATTGTTGTTCAAGACGGCGCAGGATTTTATGTTAACCGTATTCTTGCTTTATATATGAATGAAGCGGCGCAATTACTGCTCGAAGGTCAGCGTGTTGAACACCTTGATAGTTCATTAATCAAGTTTGGTTTTCCTGTAGGGCCTATGACGTTGCTGGATGAAGTAGGTATTGATGTTGGCGCGAAAATTTCGCCTATTCTAGAAAAAGAGCTAGGCGATCGTTTTTCTGCACCTGCGGCTTTTGATAAATTACTTGCCGATGATCGAAAAGGCCGTAAAAACAGTAAAGGTTTTTATCAATATGGCCCTAAAGCCAAAAAGGCGAAATTGGTTGATGAATCCGTTTATGGCGTATTAGGGATCAAAACAGCTTCAGACAAAGAAGCAAAAGAAATTGCTGAGCGTTGTACTATTCAAATGCTTAATGAAGCGGTACGTTGCTTAGAAGAAGGGATCATTGCAAATCCTAGAGACGGTGATATTGGTGCTATTTTTGGCATCGGCTTCCCTCCATTCCTTGGCGGGCCGTTCAGATACATAGATACTTTAGGAGCTAAAAACTTAGTTGATACCCTAACGCGATATCAAAAATTATATGGTGACCGTTTTGCACCTTGTGAAATGCTTAAAAACATGGCGACAGAAGGCAACAGCTTTCATTCAAACTAGTTAATTGGGTTGAGTTAACCTGGTTAGATTAAAAAAACGGCAATTGATTGCCGTTTTTTTTTGCCGTCGCGGAACACTTTTGCCTTATTTTTAGCCAAAAAGTCTTATCTTTAGGGTATAATACGAACAATTAGTCGTTGTTTAGTATTAAGTGGCTTGTCCCACTGTATAAGATGATTGAATCAACATGTTGTTTCATAATGAGTAACGACTCAATAATTAACACTGAAAATGGAATGCCAAACGGCCTGTTCAGTATTTTTCATCATGGAATGTAGTTAACTGGATGTAAGTCGAGGTTTCAGTGATATTTCAATTCGAGTGGTTACTCTTGCCATTAATGCTATTGGCGAGTGGAGTGTTTTTAGGTTTTTCAGCTTATTATGCTGGGTTAGCTGTTAAACGATGGGCCTTTATAGGTGCGTTACTAGGGCCTATAGCTTATCCGCTATTCACAACACATAAACATCTAGCCCACCGTAAAGTTGAGGGCAATCAATCACATAGGTTAAGCTTTTGATATGTCTTGAAGCTAAAACAGTGAACAAGGTTTAACCGCCACATCTAGATTCTCTTATAATAACCAGTTAATTTAGTTAACAGCATAAAAACCAAAGGTTTATATAAACAAAAAAGGAGCTATCAGCTCCTTTTTGTTTAATTGGCAGTATTACTTCCACCAGGCTTTAGCTTGAATCACTTCTAAATGTTCTAAACCTGCAGGCAATTTGACTTTTTTACGTGCTGGCTTAGCTAAGCCCAATGCAATTTTCAATGAAGTAAACATAGTCTAACTCCTTAAGCAACTTGCGTATCTAGGACTTTAATAACAGGTAAGCCAGCGGTCTGCGTGTCTAGAACTTTGATAACAGGCAATCCCGCCGTTTGAGTGTCTAGAACTTTAATAACAGGTAAGCCAGCAGTTTGAGTGTCTAGAACTTTGATAACAGGCAATCCCGCCGTTTGAGTGTCTAGAACTTTAATAACAGGTAAGCCAGCAGTTTG